>DATDAP010000188.1:0-34414 GCA_036525335.1 Microlunatus sp.
CGTGGTGCCCATGCTCATCCAGTCGGTGACCTTCGGCTGGATCTTCGAGAACCTGTTGGGCGACAACCCGAGCAACGCGATCCGGTTCGCCGCGGTGTTCCTGGCCATCGCCGGTCTGCTGATGCTCTGGATCAAGGAGCCCCGCAGCGTCCGCGACGTCGACGACGTGGCCCACATGCCGATGGCCGGACACTGAGAGGGATGCCGCGATGAGCATGAAGGACTACCGCACCATCGTCGTCGGCACCGACGGCTCCTCCCTCGGAGGGCCGACCGTCGGACGCGCCGCCTGGCTCGCCAAGCACGACGACGCCGACCTGGTGATCGTCTGCGCGTACGCCCAGCTGTCCCGACGGGACGAGGCCAAGAACGTGGCCACCCTCGGCGGCGATTCCCGGATCGGTCAGGTGCTCGGTCGGGACGCGGCCGGTCTCGCCCTGTCCGAGGCCATGAAGGTGGCCAGGGCAGAGGGCGCGACCGTCACCGCCGCGCTGCTGATCGACGGCGACCCGGCCAAGGCCCTGGTCACCACCGCCGACGAGCAGAACGCCGATCTGATCGTGCTCGGTTCGCTGCACGACCGCAGCCTGGCGGATCGGTTGCTCGGGTCCACTTCCGAGGAAGTGCTCAAGCGTGCGCAGTGCGACGTGCTGATCGTGCGTCCGGAATCCGACAGCGGCGAGCTGCCGGTGCCGGAGGACGCGGCGACCGGCGGCTGAGGGAAGCCTCCGTCTCGGTCGGACTGCCGGGTCCACCGAGACGGCAGGGGACAGTGATGCCCTCGCCCTTCGGGGCGAGGGCATCGCCGCCCGCAGGTCCTTGGGCGGGCGGCGCACAGCACCTGCTCGAGCGGCCGGAACCGATCGCTCAGCGACCCGCGAGCACTCCGGCCGGATCTCGGTACGCGAGGTCGTGGGCCTCGGCCACCGCCGCGTTGACCAGCTCGCCGCCGACCGTGGACAGACCGAGAGCCAGCGCCGGATCGGCCGCCGCCGCCCCCAACACGCCCCGATCGGCTACCCGGACCAGATACGGCAGGGTGGCGTTGGTCAAAGCGAAGGTGGAGGTTCGGGCGACGGCGCCCGGGATGTTGGCGACGCAGTAATGAACCACCCCCTCCTCGACGTACGTGGGTTCGGAGTGCGTGGTCGGTCGGCTGGTCTCGAAGCAGCCGCCCTGGTCGATGGCGATGTCGACCACCACGCTGCCGGGTCGCATGGTGGCGATCATCTTCCGGGTGACCAGCTTCGGCGCCTTCGCCCCGGGGACGAGTACTGCTCCGATGACGACGTCGGACTCGGCCACCGAGGCGGCGGTGACGGCGCGGTTGGGGATGACCAGATCCAGCCGCCCACCGAACACGTCGGACAGGTAGGCCAGCCGGGCCGGGTTGGTGTCCAGGACCCGGACGATGGCCCGCATCCCGATGGCGATCTTGGCCGCCTCGGTGCCGGAGACGCCGCCGCCGATGATGGTGACCCGGGCGGCGGGAGTGCCCGGGACGCCGCCGAGCAGGATGCCGGCGCCGCCGGCCGGCGACTCGAGCGCGTGGGCGGCAGCCTGGACGGCCATCCGTCCGGCGACCTCGCTCATCGGGGTGAGCAGCGGCAGCCGGCGGTCGGGGGTCTGCACGGTCTCGTACGCGATGGAGTCGATCCGACGGGCCAGCAGGAACTCGGTGAGCTCCTTGTCGGCCGCGAGGTGCAGGTAGGTGAACAGCTGCTGACCCTCCCGGAAGCGGTGGTACTCGGCCGGGATCGGCTCCTTGACCTTGACGATCAGGTCGGCGCCGGCGAACACCTCGTCGGCGGTGGCGACCACGGTGGCCCCGGCGGCGACGTACTCCTCGTCGGGAAAACGGGAACCGGCACCGGCCCCGGCCTGGACGATGACCCGGTGACCGTGGTGGACGAGCTCGGCGGCCCCGTCCGGCACCACTGAGACACGGTTCTCGTTGTCCTTGATCTCACGGGGTACTCCGATGACGAGTGGCATGCGAGCTCCTTCGGGCGGGGCGTGGATGGGACGATCATGCTCCCCCGATCGGCCCGGGGCTGCGGCGACCCCGGCACGCGCCGCGCGATGGTCAGCGGATGCCCAGTGTGAGATCGACCCTCCGGCTTTCTCGCCCGCGATCGGCGGGATCATGTTCAGATGAGGCCGTGACCAGGGTGACCACCGAGCCGAGCTCCGGGTAGCCGACAGGGGTCTACAAGGTGAGTCGGTCTGAGCGGTCGACCCTCGGGAAGGAGACACCAGTGGATCTATCGAACGGCCTGGTGATGATCCGCTGGGACCACACCCAGAGATCAGCCTGAGCCAGCCTCGCGGCAACGCGCTCTGGTTCGATGCCCCAGGAGGAATCGAGCACCGCGGCAAGGTCTCGAAGAAGAACCGGATCCCGGCCAGCATCGGCGGGCTCGAGGTGCACAACCAGGACCTGTTGCAGTATGCGACCGAGCGCTGCGCAAGGCCCGCTCCGCGAGGGAGGGTTCGTCGACGACACACTCGACCACATGAGGCCAGAGAGGCAGCCGAGACCGCGGCCCGGTGACATTCACCGGTCACCTGATGACGAGGTGGTCGACGCCATCGCTTCGAAGCTGCTAGGGCTTCAGCTGTCGTCGGGTTCGAGGTAGTCGTACAGAAGCCCAGGGTCGGGGGCGCCGATCGCCTTGGTCCAGTGGTGGCCGTCCCATCCGCAGACGATGGTGATCGGGTCGAACCCGGCGTCGGTGGAGAACGCTCCGGGATGTCGGGTGCGTACCAGCTCGGCCCACCACTCGGGGGCCCCGGCGAGGAGGTCGGTTTCGTCGTGCGCACCGAAACGGGACACCGCGGCCCCGAAGCGGGTCTCGGTGTCCTCGACGTCGCAGCCGACCAGCAGCGCGTGGTCCGCATCGACACGGTGCAGCCGGAACCAGTCACCCACGCCATCGGCGACGTGGCGCCCGTCGTGCTCGTCCAGCAGCTCCGCACCAGCGAGCAGGTCGGCCAGCTCGTCCGGGGGCGGCAGCTCGACCAGTGGACGTCCGTCCGCGAGCGACGGCGGCTCGTGGACGGGCTTCAGGAAGTAGCCACGGACCATCCGGGCGGCCGGTGGCACTTTGAGCGAGCCGGGCACCGACACGCGAGGGACCGGGCTCTGGCCCGGCAGCAGCACCGCCGGCGGACGACTGATCCCGAACAGCCACGACCTCGCCTCCTGCAGGTAGGCGAACCGCGGAAACAGCTCGTCGACCGGACCCTCCAAGAACGGGTGCTCGCATGGCAGCGGCTCACCTCGGGAGGACCCGAGCACGGCCCCGCGGGTGGCCTCCGGCCCGATCTCCACGAACCGTTCGATCCCGGCGTTCTGATCGACGTAGGCGAGCGATGCCCGCTCGTTCTCGACCAGTTCGGCCCGCACCGGTCGATTTGCGCCGAGTTGCCGGTTCATCCGCTCGTGCTTGACGTCCGACGGCATCATCCACACCACCGTGTCGGCGAACGCTCCCAGCCACACCTCCGCTGACACCGCATACCGCTCATCCAACGGAACCGCCGCCGTGTGGTCGTACACCCGGCCGGGAAACAGCTGTTCGACCGTGGCCCAGCCGGACCGGGTCGCCGCTGCGGCCGCCGCAACCGTGTCGTCGGGATCGGGCCCTAGATACGCCTCCCGCATTGCCGCCGGTGCGCGCTGCGATCCGAAGCTGCCGTAGGCCACCATGATCGAAAACCTATTCCCTTCCGGCGCTCGCGGTAACGAGCCCAGCACGTCAGCCGGGGCCCTGGAGCTGGGTCAACCGGAATCGACATGGACCCGGAAGTGCGGACTGGTTCACGCTGCCAGGTGGCGAAGACGTTGGTCACGACGATGATCGCGATCCCCAGCCACTCGTGACCTGACAGCCACTGCCCCAGGATGAGCATCCCGGCCAAGGCGGCGAACACCGGCTGGATGCTGGAGAAGGTGCCGAAGAACTGGGCCGACAGGTGGCGGAGGGCGGTGAGATCGGCAGCGTACGGGACGGCCGAGGAGAGCACCCCGGCGATCAGCGCCAGCAGCAACGGCCACCCCCACAGGCGACCGTCGATCCCGACCCACACGATCACCGGCAGGTACGCGATCGCCGAGACCAGACTGGCCGCGGCCGGAGCCTGCAATCCGGGCATCCGACGGCCGGCGACCTGGTTGATCAGGATGTAGCCGGCCCAGGCGGTCGCGGCGACGAGCGCGAGTCCGATCCCGACCGGGTCGCTCGACGGCCCGGGCAGCACCAGGATGTACACCCCGGCGGCGGCGACGGCCGCCAACAACGCCTCCCGCAGCCCATGCGAGGCGAGCAGGGCAACGGTCAACGGGCCCAGGAACTCCAGGGTGACGGCGAGTCCGAGTCCGATCCGGTCGATGGCGGAGTAGAGCGTCAGGTTCATGGTGGCGAACACCGCCGCCAGCACCAGCACCGGCCACCACTGGTGCCGCGTCAGCCGGCGCAGCGGCGGCCGGGCCACGGTGAGGAGCACCACCGCCGCGACCAGCTGTCGCACGGCGACCACGCCGACCGGGCCGATTGCGCCGAACGCGTGCGCCGCCACGGCGGCGCCGGTCTGGTTGCTCGCCGCACCGGTCAGCATGGCTACGATCCCGCGAGCCCGAACTGCCGGCTGGTCGGGCTCGGGGGGCGGACTCGTGGCAGTCGCTTCGGTCGAGCTGTCGGCGGTGATGGTCATGCATTCACTGTGCCGCCCGTCGCTCGATACGGAAAATGCATCGAGCATCAGTGCCATACGCTGAGCGTATGACGGTGGATCTACGCCAGCTGCGCGCCCTGACCGCCGTGGTGGACGAGGGCACGTTCACCGACGCCGCGATCACGCTCCGCACGTCCCAGGCCTCGGTCTCCCGGGCCGTGGCCGAGCTGGAGCGGGTCCTGGGGGCCCGACTGCTGCTCCGGACGAGTCAGGGCGCTCGGCCTACGGTGCTCGGTCGGCGCGTCACCGAGCACGCCCGTCGGGTGCTGGCCGAGATCGCCCTGATCGAGCGCCTGGCCGACCACCGCCCCGCCCACCTTCGGGTCGGCTTCGCCTGGTCGGTGTTCGGGCGGTTGACCACGCCGATCCGGCGTCAGTGGCAGGCCGAGCACGGGGCGGTGACCTTCGCGCAGTCGAACACGCCAACCGCCGGACTGCTCGAGGGCGAGGTGGATCTGGCGGTGGTCCGTCGTCCGCTGCGTGATCAGCGCTTCGAGACCTCGCTGGTAGGGGCCGAGGTGCGGTACGCGGCGCTGGCCGCCGACGACCCATTGGCCCGTCGCCGACGGCTGACGCTGGACGACCTCAGCCGCCGGCCGATCGCGATCGACCGGGCCACCGGCACCACGTCGACCGAGCTCTGGCCCACCGGCGCCGCACCGACCGAGGTGCACGAGGTGCACGGCATGGAGGAGTGGCTGACGGTGGTGGCCGCCGGGGAGGCCGTCGGCATCACCTCCGAGGCGACTGCCCATCAGTTCCAGCGCCCGGGGCTCCGCTACCGACCGGTCGTGGACGCGCCACCGATCGCCGTCTGGCTGGTGTGGTGGCGCGATGACCCGCCTGTCGGGGCCGCGGCGTTCCGTCAGCTGGTCTGCGAGCGGTACGCCGAACGACCTTGAGCGCGCCCTCGCCCGGTCACTGCTTCCAGGTCAGAATCCGTACGGTCGTCCGGCCTTCAGCTGAGCGCAGCTGCACCAGGTCGCAGGCCTGGTTCACCCGCCAGAGGCCCTCGTGCTCGTCGGTGGGCAGGCTCCGACCGTGCAACGGGTCGGTGATCGGCGCGTCGTCGGTCACCTCGCAGACGACGGCGTCGGGGTCGCTCCAGATCCGGATCGAGACCTCCGCTGACCCGCGGTGCAGGCTGCCGCGCGCCAGCAGCTCGGTGGCCGCGGCGAGGTGACCCGCCCGCTCTGCCGAGAGACCGGTGATCCACAGCTCCAGCTTCGCGTACGCGAGCAGCCGGTGAACGGTGTCCGCGGTGTAGGTGGCCACCCGGGGTCGGCCGCGAGGTTCGCTGAGACCGGCACCGAACAGCGCGTCGGCGTGGGGGCGACCGACGTAGTGTGCGCTGCCGCGATGCGACCCGGCCTCCACCATCACCGGATGACTCCGCTGTGCCTCCTCCAGCACATCGGGTTCGAGCGATGCCGCGTCGTAGGGACAGATCAGCCACAACGGGGTGGCCGGCTCGATGGCGACGTTCAGGAGGGCCTCGTGCAGCTGGCACTCCAGCAGCTCCTCCGCGTGCCGCCCCGGCCAGATGGGCTCCCCGATCCCGCGGACGGGGCCACGGCCGGCGGACTCGGCGACGAACTCACGCCAGGCAGGGATGATGCGAGCCGGATTCTGGCCCAGCGCCATCATGTCGACGAAGTGCACCTGCTGGGCCGCCGATTCACCGAGGGCCTCCTGCAGCCATGCCGTGTGCTCTGGAGTGACGGCCACCATCACCGGCTCGCCCGCGTCCAGGCCCTCGTCGACGAAACCCACCAGCGTGTCGGTGAAATCCTCGGCCGTGTGCCAGAGCAACGCCTCGTGGCGATAGCTCTGCTGCGACCTCGACGGCGCCCGCTGCGTCTTCACGGCTCCTGGCCTTCCCCGACTCGAGGGCGATCGATCATGGCTCCCGACATCGACCCTCGCCCGAGTCACCACTTGACAGTAGAACCGGGAACGCGGACCCGCAAGCCTCGAGACGGCGGTCGAGCGTCGTCAGTGCAGGTGGGTGAGTCCGACCTTCAGGCCGATCATTCCCAGACCGAGGAGCCCGGCCGCGATCGTCATCCCGACCAGCGCCACCCCGGTCAACCGGGCGGACCGTCCGGCGCGCCAGGCGGAGGCCATCAGCAGCACCACCGTCCCGATCAGGGCGAACAGGGCTGCGGTGGAGGTCGTCGCGCCGAGGACCCGGGTGACTACCAGGATGATCAGCGGGAGGTAGGAAGCAGTCACCATCGGCCACTTGGCCAGCATCAGCGACCTCGTTCGTGTCCAGGTGGGCAGGTGGCCGGAGCTCGCATGCTCCAACAGCTCGGCGTACTCCTCGGCCAGCCAGTACACCAGCAGGGTCACGAACACGGCCACCACCAGCGGCAGCACCGGCAAGGTCGTGCCACCAGTGGCGAGCACGGACGCGGTCACGATCAGCCCGTAGATCCCGGCGGCTCGACGTGATGGGGCCACGCGTTCGATCCCGGTCGCCGCCGCCGTCGTACCGGCGTCGTGGTCGGGTGCTGTCACTGTGTGCTCCTCTCGCTGCTGTCATCGTCGCGGAACCGCCGCTGCTCCAGCAATACCGATGCCCTCATGAGACGGCCGCGATGTCCGGTCGGGGCTCGGCCCCGGAGCCCGGGCTGTCGAGGGATACGGCTGGTGAACATCAGGGACGCGCCCAGGGCCAGCGGGAACGCCGGGTCTACCTCCGTCGGTGCAAAGCCGACGCCATCACCCTCTGCTCGGGATCCAGCACGGTCAGCAGCTCCGCGCTGATCGCCGACAGCTGCTCGATCTGCTCGGGCTCGAGGGCGTCGATCACGAGCGCTCGAACGGTGCGGACGTGACCGGGCGCGGCCTGCACCACCTTCTCCCAGCCCGCGTCCGTGAGCACCACGTTGGTCGCCCGACGATCGCCGGGACAGGGTTCGCGGCGGACGTACGACGCCTCTTCCAGCCGGTTCATCACCCGGGAGAGCCGGGGCAGTGTGGCGTTGGTCATCGACGCGAGCGCGGTCATCCGCAGCGTACGGTGCGGCGCCTCCGACAGCATGGCCAGGGAGTAGTAGTCGAAGTGACTCAGCTTCTCGTCCCGCTCCAGCTGGGAGTCGAGGAAGCGAGGCAGCAGCTCGAGCACGGCGGCGAACCGAACCCAGGCGAGCCGTTGGGTGTCGTCGAGCCAGGGTGTCTTCGTCATGTCCCCACTGTAATGGATAGTTGTATCTACAACTAACTCCTGCTAAGTTAGTTGTACCTACAACAAAAATCACAACTCCAGGAGGACTCGATGACTGACGTGACCATCTTCGGCAAGGGCAACATGGGTACCGCGATCGCGGGTGTGCTCGGTCAGGGCGGCGCCACCGTGACCCACATCGGCAGCGCCGACACCGCCACCGCCCCGACCGGCGACATCGTCGTGCTCGCCGTCCCGCACCCGGCGGTGGACGCGATCGTGGCGGCGTACGGCGACCAGCTGGCCGGCAAGATCGTCGTGGACATCACCAACCCACTCGATTTCACCACCTTCGACTCTCTGGTCGTGCCGGCCGACGGCTCCAAGGCCGCTGAGATCGCCGACCGGTTGCCGTCCGCGAAGGTGCTCAAGGCCTTCAACACCAACTTCGCCGCCACCCTGGCGAGCGGCACGGTGGGCGACACGCAGCCGACGACGGTGCTGGTGGCCGGTGACGACGCCGACGCCAAGCAGACCCTGGTCGACCTGGTGGTCGCGGGCGGGCTGCAGGCCGTCGACGCCGGCTCGCTGAAGCGCGCGCGTGAGCTGGAGGCCATCGGCTTTCTGCAGCTGACGGCCGCGGTGGGCGAGAAGATCGGTTGGACCGGCGGCTTCGCCGTCGTCCGCTGATCGCGGCCCAGGCGAAGTATCGAGAGAGGATGAGTCCCGTGAGCACCGATCCGCTGGCCGCTGACACCCGGATGGGAGCGGTGACCCTCCGGGTGGCGGACCTCGACGCGATGACCGCCTACTACCGCGATGCCGTGACGCTCAGCGTGCTGTCGTCGTCGGGCGGCGAGGTGGTGCTCGGTCGGGGGAGCGAGCAGGTGCTGCGGCTGGTCCACGCGCCCGAGCTGCAGCATGCGCCGTCGCGCTCGGCCGGGTTGTTCCACACCGCGCTCCTGTTCGACTCCGAGGCCGACCTGGCCACGTCGGTCCACGCTGTCGCCACCCGGCACCCGGGCACCTACACCGGCAGCGCGGATCACCTGGTCAGCCAGGCGTTCTACTTCACCGACCCGGAGGGCAACGGGGTCGAGCTCTACACCGACCGTGACCGGTCGGCCTGGAGCTGGACGCACGGTCAGATCGAGATGGCCACGTTGATGCTGGACCCGAACCGGTTCCTGCGGGAGCACCTCGATCCTGCTGCCGTGGCGGCGGCCGCCTCACGGCCGGCGACCGTGGGTCACGTGCACCTGTGTGTCGGGGACGTCGACTCCGCCCGTCGGTTCTACGTCGACCAGGTCGGCTTCGAGACCACGGCGGCGCTGGGCAACACCGCCCTGTTCGTCAGCGCCGGTGGCTACCACCACCACATGGCGATGAACACCTGGCGGAGTCGCGGCGCCGGTCGTCGCCGTCTCACCCTGGGGCTCGGTCTGGTCCGGATCGAGGTGCCGGCCCTGGACGATCTCGGCGCCCTGACCGATCGGCTCGGCTTTCACGGGGTCGAGACGCGAGACGACGGCCGTACGGTCGAGTTCGAGGACCCGTGGGCCAACCGGATCCAGGTCCGCGCCGCGGCCTGACGCCCGGGAAACCCCGCAGACGCCCCCTTTCGCAGCCTCACGCCCCCGTTGCAGGGGTAGCGCGGGGCAGCGAAACGGGGCGTCAGCGGGTTCGGGTCAGATGTTGGAGCCGTCCGGCGGTACGCCCTCGGGGAGTGCGGGCGCCGGTTCGGTGCCGTTTCCGGCGCCCAGGCACTTCAGACCCAGGGTGTAGGCGGTCATCGACAGGGACCCGTACGCGTAGCCGTCCACGAGCACGTCCGCACCACGCTCGGCGGCGCCGGCCAGTCCGGCGAGGTAGAGCAGCGGGATGTAGTGGTCGGGGGTGGGCACGGCCGTACGGAAGTCGCGGTGACCGTCCAGAGCGGCCGCCTCGGTCGGCTGTTCGACCATCGTCGCCTTGACCTGCTCGTCGAACCGCTGCGCCCAGTCGAAGCCGGCATCCGGCAGACCGGCGGTCATGCCGCCCAGATTGTGCACCACGTTGCCGCTGCCGATGATCAGGACGCCCTGGTCGCGCAGCGGGGCCAGCCGCGCGCCCAGATCGAGGTGGTAGTCGAACGACTTGTCGGCGTTGATGCTCAGCTGCATGACGGGCACGTCGGCATCCGGGAACGCGTGCATCAGCACCGACCACGTCCCGTGGTCGATCCCCCAGGAGTCCACGTCGGCGCCCACCCAGGTCGGGTGCACGACGTCGCTGACCTCCTCGACGAAGTCCGGCAGACCCGGAGCGGGGTAGTCCACCTCGAACAGCGGTTGCGGGAACCCGTAGAAGTCGTGGATGGTCCGGGGCCGGGGCATCGCGGTGACCGCGGTGGCGTTGATGTACCAGTGCGCGGAGATCACCAGGATCGCTGGGGCCGCGGGACCGCCTGACCCAGTGCGTGCCAGGCCTGGGTGTAGCGGTTGACGGCCAGCGCGTTCATCGGGTTGCCGTGCCCGAGGAACGCGGCCGGCATCGGCTCGGGGGTGGTCTCGCTCACTGGTGCTCCGTTCGATCGATGCTTCAAGCATGGCGCCCCCACTCCGAGTTGTCAGACCTGGTGGTTGTTCCGGCGACCACATGATCTGACAACTCGGCTCGTGATCAGGAGAGCCGCAGGACCCGTGACTCCCAAGGGGCGAGGGTGTCACTCGAGCCGTCGCCGCCGTGGGTGCCCAGCAGGAGAGTGGATCCGGCCCGGTCGGGCAGTCCGTCGGTCGGCAGCGCCAACGGCTCCGTCGACAGATTGGCCAGCACGAGCAGGGATTCGTCGTCCGTGGTCCGGGTGAACGCCCAGAGTCGATCGTGGTCGGGCGCCAGCAGCGCGAACCGGCCGTCCACCACCACCGGGCTGCTGTGCCGCAGCTCGATCAGCGCCTTGTAGTGGTGGAACACGGAGTCCGGCTCGTGCACCGCGGCATGGGCGTTGACGAACACGTAGTTCGGGTTGGCCGGCAGCCACGGGATGCCCTGGGTGAACCCGGCGTGGGAACGGTCCTCCCACTGCATCGGCGTACGGGCGTTGTCGCGGCTCTTCACCGACAGCGACTGCATCACCGCTGCGGCCTCCAGACCGAGGGTCAGGGCCTCGGCGTGGTAGTTCACCGACTCCAGGTCCTCGTACTGGGAGATGTCGGTGAAGTAGGAGTTCGTCATGCCGATCTCCTCGCCCTGGTAGACGTACGGCGTTCCGCGGTGCAGGTGCAGGACGGTGCCCAGGGTCTTGGCCGACGCGACGCGGAACTCGGGGCTGTCGTCACCGAACCGGGAGACGGCGCGCGGCTGATCATGGTTGTTCCAGTACAGGGAGTTCCAGCCGGCCTCGGCCAGACCGTCCTGCCACTCGGCCAGGTTGGCTTTGAGCACCGGCAGCGGCAGATCGGCGAGATCCCACTTCGCCCCGGCCGGCGTCTGGTCGAGACTGACGTGCTCGAACGTGAACACCATGTTCAGCTCGTGATTCTCCGGATCGGTGGCCGCGCGCGCGGTGGCGATGGACGAGCCCGGCATCTCACCCACGGTGATCAGGTTCTGCTCGTCCAGACCGACACGGGCGTTCATCTCGGCCAGGAACTCGTCGAGTCGCGGCCCGTTGGCCACCATGAACGCGGAGGCGTACGGCCGGCCCGGCGGCACCTCGCCGTCGGTGAGCTCGACCGGCTTGGAGATCAGGTTGATCACGTCCATCCGGAAGCCGTCGACACCCCGGTCGACCCACCACCGCATCATCGCGTAGACCGCCTCGCGGACCTCCGGGTTCTCCCAGTTCAAGTCCGGCTGCTTGGGGGAGAACAGGTGCAGGAAGTACTCGCCGGAGACCTCGTCGTACTGCCAGGCCGAACCGGAGAACGCCGCTCCCCAGTTGGTCGGCTCCGCGCCGGGGGTGCCGGGCTCGAACCCGTCCCGGGCCGGGCGCCACCAGTACCAGTCGCGCTTCGGCGAGTCGGGGTCGCGGGACTCGGCGAACCAGGCGTGCTCGTCGGAGGTGTGGTTCACCACCAGGTCCATCACCAGCTTCATGCCGCGTTCGTGCAGACCGGCGATCAACGCGTCGATGTCGGCCAGCGTGCCGAAGGTCGGGTCGATGTCCTGATAGTCGGAGATGTCGTACCCGTTGTCGTCCTGGGGTGAGGTGTAGACCGGCGACAGCCAGATGACGTCGACGCCGAGCTCGGCCAGGTAGTCCAGCCGGGACAGGATCCCGGGCAGGTCACCCACGCCGTCGCCGTTGCTGTCGGAGAACGAACGGGGATAGATCTGGTAGACGACGGCCGACTTCCACCAGCCATCGGGGCGGGCGTGGACGGCGGTGGCGATCGGTGGGGTGGACATTCGGGTCTCCTCTTGCTGGGTGGTGAAGCGGTCGGTGATGCGTGCGTTCAGCCGAGCCGCCGGCCGGGCTGGGCTGGGAGTGGCGGGGTCGGGAAGGGCTGCGAGGCGAGCAGGCGGCGAAGCTGGGTCACGACGCTCGCGCGGCTCAGACCTCGGCGGGTGATCACTTCGAGCAGGAACTGCTGGATGACGATCGCCTCGCTGACCAGTCCGGTCAGCTGGTCGTCGCCCTGCAGGGTCGGCTCGATCAGGCTGCGAACCGGCCGTTCCCACTGGGGACCGACGTGTCGAGGGTCGAAGCGCTCGAGATTGTCGAGCCAGAAGCTGGCCGTGGGGGAGAGGGTCTGCTCGGTGCGCACGTCGTGGCTCCTGAGATCGATGGTCACGGGTCGTTCGGTCAAGGTCTTGCCGATGGGTGGGCGGTCTTCCGCGGAGAGGCTCATCAGGTGCGGAGGGTGTGGATCGTGCGCCCGCCGGTGAGGGTGTGCGGGACGGGTGGGACGGGCGGCACGGTCTCGCCCCGGACCAGCTCCTCGGCCGCCCACATCGCCCGGTACCCCATGTCGCGCAGCGGCTGCGAGACCGAGACCAGCGGTGGCATCGCCATCCGGGCGAGGGGGATCGCGTCGAAGCCGACCACCGAGAGGTCGTCCGGCACCCGCAGCCCGCGTTCGTCGGCCACGGCGATTGCGGCGACGGCCATCTCGTCGCTGGCGGCGAACACGGCGGTCAGATCGGGATGGTCGTCGAGCAACCGACGTGTGGCCACCAGACCGCTGTCGTACGCGAAGTCGCCGTGCTCGATCGGCCGGTGGGCCGGATCGATGCCGGCCGCATCGCACGCGGCCACGAACCCCCGTACCCGAGGCTCCCCGGCCACCAGGTCGTCGGCGCTGCCGGCGACCATGCCGATCCGGGTGTGTCCCGCGGCGATCAAGGCGCTGGTCGCGTCGGAGGCCGCCCGTCGACCATCGATCGCGAAGATCGGCACGCCCGTTCCCGAGGTCGCACCGGCGACGACCACGTACGGCAGGGCGAGGGACCGGAAGAGCCGATGCTGGTCGCCGGTGATGCGGGAGGACATGACGATGGCGGCATCGACCTGACGGCTCGCCAGCAGGCGCAGATAGTGCTCGAGGCGGCTGGACTGCGAGCCGGTCGAGCAGATCAGCACCGAATAGCCGAGTTCCTGGGCCGCGTCCTCGACCCCGTCCAGCACCTGGCCGGCAAAGGAGGAGGACAGGGCCGGCTGCAGCAGGCCGATGGTCATGCTCTTCTGCGTGATCAGCATCCGGGCCAGGGCGTTCGGTGCGTAGCCGAGGCGCTCGGCTGCTGCGCGCACGCTCCGGGCCGTGGCCTCCGAACCGCCACGATCGTTGAGCACCCGCGAGACGGTCGCGATCGAGACGCCGGCGGCGTCGGCGACGTTCTTGATCGTGGCTCGCGACATGCTTCCCTTCGGAGGTAGCTAGTGGGACGAGGGTTCTGTAAACCTTTACGACTGCGTGTTCCGGAACTCTAGCCGGGATCTCGGACGGCGTCTAGTAAAGGTTTACAGTTGCGAGCCCCAAAACACCCTTTTTGGAACTTCGTCAATCTGGGTTGACACATCGTGGCTGTCAACCTAGATTGACCGCCATGTCCGATGCACTGCTCATCGCCGCCGGTGACGATCCGCGCGAGGGTCTCCGGGCGGTCCGCGTGGTCCGCGAGCTGGCGGACCGTCTGGAGCACCTCCAGGTCGAGCGAGCCCGCGGGCTGGCCTGGTCCTGGCAGGAGATCGCCGACGCCCTCGGCGTGACGAGGCAAGCGGTTCACAAGAAGTACGGCAGGAGGATCTGATGTTCGAGAGGTTCACGGTGGACGCTCGCCAGGTGGTGGTGGGTGCCCAGACGACGGCCCGGGAGAGCGGTGCGCGAGCGATCGACGGGCGGTGCTTGCTGCTGGGGCTGACGGAGACCGCCGGACCCGCGGCGGCCGCCCTGACGTCGGTGGGGCTCGACCCGGCGGGACTCGCGCGCGATCTCAGGGCGCAGCTGGCGTCGGGCGGTCTGGACGCCGAGGCCCTGGCATCGGTCGGTATCGACCTGGCCGCGGTACGGGCGAGCGCCGATGCCGTCTTCGGCCAGGACGCACTCGATCGTGCCGGCCGGGCACCGGTGAAGGGGCACATCCCGTTCACCGCCGACGCCAAAAAGTCCCTCGAGCTGGCGCTGCGCGAGGCCGTCCGCTTGCGCACGAACCGGATCGACGGCGCGATGCTGCTGCTCGGGACGCTACGGGGGACCGGGTCGCCGGCCGAGCTCGTCTTGAGTCGCGCCCTGGCGGAGGTGGGATCGAGTCCGTCGGCTCTCCGCCTGGCGGTCGAGCGAGCCGCGGCGCAGGCGTCCTGACGGGCGGTGCGGCAGAATCGAGCGCTCATCGGCGCACCCACGCTCCGTCCGCGCACGGCCTCCGCGATGAGAGTGAGGAATTGCCGCAGCGTGGTGGAGCCGGGCATGACAGGCTGAGGCCGTGCCCGATCTCCCCGTCCTGGATCCGGTCGAACTGCGCGTCCTGGGTGCGCTGCTGGAGAAGCAGCGGACCGTTCCCGACTCGTACCCGCTGTCGCTGAACGGTCTGCGCACCGCCTGCAACCAGTCCACCAGTCGCGATCCGGTGGTCGCCTACGACGAGGCCACGATCGTCGACGCCCTGAACCGACTGCGCGACCGCGAGCTCGTCCGGTTCGTCAAGCCGACGGGTCTGCGCGTGGTGAAGTACCACCAGCGGCTCGAGGAACAGCTGGGTCTCGACGCCCCCGGGTTGGCCGTGGTGACCGCCTTGTTGCTGCGCGGGGCGCAGACCCCGGGCGAGCTCCGGCCCCGGACCGAGCGACTGCACCCGTTCGCCGACCGCGAGGCGGTCGAGGACGTGCTCAACGGGTTGGCCGGCTGGGAACCGCCGCTGGTGCGCGAGCTCGAGCGGCAGGCCGGTCAGCACGATCGGCGCTGGATCCACCTGTTGGGTGCGGAGCTGCCGCCCGAGGCCATCGAACCGGTCCGTGCCGTCGACCGGGAGCAGGTGCTGTCCTCCGGCGGACTGGCCCGGGATCGGAAGGTCACCGCGGAGTACGACCGACTCGCGGAGGCGTACGCGATCGCCCTCGGCGACGACCTGGCGGAGAAGCCGTTCGATCGATGGTTCTTGGAGGAGCTGGCCAACTCGGCTCCGGGACAGGGACTCGACGTGGGCTGCGGGCCGGGGCAGGTGGCCGGTCTGCTGGCCGGGCTGGACATGGAGATGACGGGTCTCGACCTGTCGCCGGTGATGCTGGACCAGGCCCGCGAGCTGCAACCGGAGGTCAGCTTCGTGCAGGGCACCTTCGCGGTGCCGCCGATGCCTCGGGGCAGTGATCCGCGGGATCCGGGGTGGGGGCTGGTGACGGCCTGGTACGCCTTCGTCCATCTCGCCCAGTCCGAGATCGTGGCCACCCTGGCGGCGCTCGCCAAGGTGCTGTGCCGAGGCGGGTACCTGGCGATCGCCGCTCACGTGGGCGACGAGGTGCGGCATCCGGGCGAGCTGTTCGGGGAGCCGACCGAGCTCGCCTTCGTGCTGCACGACCCGGAGGTGATCATCGCGGCGGCGCAGGCGGCGGGGCTGGTCGACATCGAGTGGTACGTCCGCAGCCCCCTGCCGCACGAGGCCGACACCCGGCGGCTCTATCTGAAGGGCCGCAAGCCCGCCTGAACGCCGGCGCCGGTGATTGTCGGGTATCGGTGTCAGCGGGTCGTCGTACCGTGACGGCATGGCTGAGATCGTCGTCTTCCACCACATCCTCGGACTGACCCCGGGCGTCGAGGCCATCGCCGACGACCTGCGCGCCGCCGGGCACACGGTGCACACCCCGGACGCGTACGCGGGCCGCCGGTTCGACTCCATCGAGGCGGGCGCGGCCTTCGCCCACGGACCGGATGCACCCGACCTGGACGCGCTCGCCGACTCCGCGGTGGCCGACTTGCCGGCCGACGTGGTCTACCTCGGCATCTCGTTGGGGGTGATGCAGGCTCAGCGGCTCGCCCAGACCCGACCCGGCGCGGCGGGCGCGATCCTGCTCGAGGCGGCCGTGCCGATCACCGGAGAGTGGGCGTTCGGCCCGTGGCCCGAGGGCGTGCCGGTGCAGATCCACGGGATGGACGCCGACGCGTTCTTCGCGGGCGAAGGTGACGTCGACGCGGCCCGGGCGATCGTGGCGGCCGTACCCGGGGCCGAGCTCCACCTCTATCCCGGCGACCGGCACCTGTTCGAGGACCGCTCGCTGCCGTCGTACGACGCGAAGGCGACCGTCCTGCTCACGCAGCGGGTGCTGAACTTCCTGGGCTCCTGACGCTGGAGGTCCGATGACCTGCGTCACATCCCGACACATGTGTCGGTTTTGCTGCTAGGGTGGCTGTCACACCACCCCATCTGTCGAAAGGCGCTGCTCAGCGATGACTCAGCCTCAGCTCTCCATCCAGCTCTACACGGTCAATGACCACCTCGTGGCCGACCCCGACGGAACCCTGGCCCGCCTGTCCGCGATGGGTATCCGGCAGGTGGAGGCATTCGCGTTCGTCGACCGGGCCGACGCTCTCGCGGAGTCGTTCGCCAAGCACGGCCTGCAGGCCAAGACCGGCCATGCCCCCCTGCTGTCGGACGAGATCCGCTTCGGTGACCGGGTGCTGCCCGTGCCGGCGAAGGCGGATGTCTTCTCCGCGGCCACCACGCTCGGTCTGGAGTACGTGATCGACCCGTTCGTGCCGATCGAGCGCTGGCTGGACGCCGAGGGCATCGCCGACACCGCGGCCCGGCTGAACGCCGTGGCCAAGGAGGCCGCCGATCATGGTCTGAAGGTCGGCTACCACAACCACGCGCAGGAGTTCGCCGCCGACATCGACGGGGTGAACGGCTACGAGTACTTCGCTTCCCTGCTGGACGACGGGGTCGCCCTCGAGCTCGACCTGTTCTGGGCCGCCACCGCGGGCTATGACCTCGTCGCACTCCTCGGCCGGCTCGGCGACCGGGTCAAGGCGCTGCACATCAAGGACGGTGTGGTCGGTGAGAACCCGTTCGTGGTCGGCTCGACCGGTCTGGACAAGACCACACTCGACCAGCGCCCGGCCGGCCAGGGCGAGGTGCCGCTGGAGGCGAGCCTCGCCGCATCGCCGTCGACCGAGTTCGCGGTGATCGAGTTCGACTACGTCCCCGGCGACATCTTCGACGCCGTCCAGGGCAGCGTGGACTTCCTGACCAGCCACGGGATCAAGTGACCGCTTCCCCCGGAGATCTTGGGTCGCTCAGCCGGTGAGCTGCTCGGACACTGCCCACAGCTGAGTTGCCAGGGCGGCGTCGGCGGCCTCGCGGCTGCGACCGATCAGGGTCGGTTCACCGCGGTTGGCGCCGAATCCGTCCGGCCCGACATAGCTGCCGCCCGGGAGATCGCGGGTGGCGGCGACCAGACTCGGCCGGGCCCCGGCCTCGGCCATCTGCCCGAACACCGATCCGAGGCCCTGGGAGACCTTGGCGGCGGAGGTGCCGTGCTGGCCCAGTCCGAGATCGGACCGCACCCAGCCCGGGTGCACGGCGATCGCCCGCCGACCGCTCGACCGCAGCCGTCGATCCAGCTCGAGGGTGAACAGCAGGTTGGCCAGCTTGCTCTGCCCGTACGCCCCGAAGGCCCGGTAGCGGCGACGCTCCCACTGGAGATCGGCGAGATCGAGGTGCGCCCAACGGTGTGCGTCGGACGCTACCGTCACGACCCGATCGGTGAGCGCCGGGAGCAGCAGCGTGGTCAGCAGGAAGTGACCGAGATGGTTGGTGCCGAGCTGCAGCTCGAACCCGTCCACGGTCGCGGTTCGCCTGGTCGCCATCACGCCGGCGTTGTTGATCAGGATGTCGACCGGATCCGTCCAGCCGGCCGCGAACGCCCGTACCGAGGTCAGATCCGCCAGATCGAGAGTCCGCACCTCGGTCCGGGCGGCGGGGGACACCTGCCGGAGGTCCGCGGCGACCGCCTCACCCTTCGCCTCGTTGCGCACGGCCAGCACCACGCGCGCCCCGGCGCCGACCAGGGCTACGGCGGTGGCGCGACCGACCCCGCTGGTGGCGCCCGTCACGATCACCGTGCGCCCGCTCAGATCGGGCAGCTCGGGAGAGATCGCGGAGCGCGAAGCGCGACCATCGGAAACCGTCACGATCCTCGACGCTACCTCGTACGGGCCTGGGCGCGGGACAGTCGTTTCGGAGAAGCGCACTCCGATCCCGGCTCCATTGAGTCGTGATCATGTCCACCGACATCACCATCACGCCGATGTACGTCACCGATCAGGACGTGGCGCCGGCGTTCTACTGCGACAAGCTCGGCTTCGTCCTCGACACCGACGCCGACACCGGCAGCATGCGGAGGCTGACCGTGCGCCTGCCCGCCGCGCCGCAGCGCGGTCCTGTTGCAGCGGATCGGGGACGCGACCGCCACCGGCTCACCGGAGACCGCCGCCCTGCTGCGCGAGCTCACGGAGCGCGGCCCCACGAGCTGGATGATCCTGGCCTCCGACGACGTGCGCGCCGACCAGGAGCGGCTGGTAGCGGCCGGGGTCGAGGTCACCCAGGAGCCGATCGTCCAGCCGTACGGCACGGACATCCTCGGTCTACGCTTCGGTCAGGCCGGCAACTCCGGTCTCATCCGACCTTCCTGGTCGGCTATCTGGCCACCGCGCTGGCGGTCAGCAAGTCCGTCGGCACGGACGCGACCTGAATCGGCTCGCTGGTCGGCTTCCTCACGGTGCCGATCGTCGGTCTGCTGGGGGACCGGTTCGGCCGGCGGCCGCTCTACATCGCGTTCGGATCATGGCCATGCCGTGGGCCTTCCCGATGCTGCTGATGATCACCAGCGCCGACCCGACCTTGATCACCATCGGGATGGCGGTCGGTCTGAACATCTGCGTGCTCGGCCTCTTCTCGCTGGAGACCGTGACCCGGCCCGAGCTGTTCGGCGCCCGGACCCGGTTCACCCAGCTCGCGCTGGCCAAGGAGATCGGCGGCATCCTGGCGACCGCCATCGGCCCGGTCCTAGCCGGGACCCTGGTCGCCGTCACCGGTCAGTGTGGCCGCTGGCCGCGATGGTGGTCGGCTACTCCGCCATCACGTTGATCTCCGACGCCCTCGTCGCCCTGGCGAACGGGCTGGACGTGACCCCGCTGATGACCCACTCCTACGGCATCGACGACGCCGAGACCACCTGCAGGTCGCGGCCGACCCGAGTTCCGGCAGCAGCAAGGTGATGCTGCGGCTCGACGCCGCCGCCGCACGCGAGAGGATGGTCCGATGAAGATCACCGACGCCCGGGTGGTGGTCAGCTCCCCCGGCCGCAACTACGTCACCCTGGTCATCGAGACCGACGACGGTGTCACCGGCATCGGTGACGCGACCCTCAACGGTCGTGAGCTGGCGGTGGCGTCCTATCTACGGGACCACGTCTGTCCCCTGTTGATCGGTCGGGATGCGCGCCGGATCACCGACACCTGGTCCTACCTCTACAAGGGTGCCTACTGGCGTCGCGGACCGGTGACGATGACCGCGATCGCTGCGGTCGACGTGGCCCTGTGGGACATCAAAGGCAAGGTCGCCGGGCTGCCGGTCTACGAGCTGCTCGGCGGGGCCGCCCGCGAGGGCGTGATGGTCTACTGTCACGCGAGCGGGAGCACCCTGGACGAGCTGAGCCGCGATTTCCAGGAGCACCTGGACCAGGGCTACCTGGCGATCCGCGCTCAGGCCGCCATCCCCGGACTGGAGAAGACGTACGGGATCGCGCGGGCCGAGGACAGGGCCGACGGTCGGATCTACGAGCCGGCCAGCGGCAACGTGCCGCAGGAGGACACCTGGGAGACCACCGCCTACCTCGATTTCGCCCCGCAGGTGATGGCGCACCTACGGGCGGAGTTCGGTTACCAGGTGCACCTGCTGCACGACGTGCACCACCGGCTGAGCCCGATCGAGGCCGGCCGGCTGGGGGCGGCGCTGGAGCCGTACCGGATGTTCTGGATGGAGGATCCGACGCCGGCCGAGGACCAGACCGCCTTCCGGCTGATCCGGCAGCACACCACCACTCCGATCGCGGTCGGTGAGGTGTTCAACAGCATCTGGGACTGCCAACAGCTGATCACCGAGCGGTTGATCGACTACATCCGCACCTCGGTGTCCCACACGGGCGGGATCACCCACCTGCAACGGGTCTTCGCCCTCGCCGACCTGTACGGGGTCCGATCCGGCTCGCACGGTCCCGGCGACCTGTCGCCCATCTCGATGGCTGCCGCCCTGCACGTCGACCTGACCATCCCCAACTTCGGCATCCAGGAGTACATGGGTCACCGGGACGAGGCTGCCGAGGTGTTCGGCACTGCGTACACGCTCGCCGACGGCTACCTGCACCCCGGTGATCTCCCGGGTCTGGGCGTCACCTTCGACGAGCAGGCCGCGGCCCGTTATCCGTACGAGCCGAAGTACCTGCCAATCAACCGGCGGCGCGACGGCTCGATCCACGACTGGTGACCGCCGTGACAGCGGACAGCTACGACGTGGTCTGCTTCGGCGAGGTGCTCGTCGAGGTGGCCACCACCATGCCCTTCGGACATGATGTCCCCGCTGTGTTGGGGATCTCGGGTGACACCCTCAACGTCGCCGCCGCGGCGGCCGCGGCCGGCGCCCGGGTCGGCCTGGCCGCCGTGCTCACCGACGACGATCTCGGTCGGGCCATCGCGGCCCGGGTGGCGGCGCTCGGGATCGGTACCGGTCTGCTCCACTTCGCGCGCGGTCAGCAAGGGGTCTACCTGGTGCACAGCGATCCGGCCGGAGAGCGGGAGTTCAGCTACGCCCGGTCGGGGAGTGTCGGTGCATCGCTGAGTCCGGACCACCTGCCGGCTGCCGTGCTCCGCACCGCCGGGGCGGTCGTCGCGAGCGGGATCGCCGGCGCGATCTCGCCGTCGGCCCGAGATGCGGTCCGTCACGCGGCCCGGGTCGCGGAGCGGTTCGTGTACGACCCCAACTACCGGCCGCGGCTGACCGGGGCTGCCGACGCCGCCGAGCTCCTGACCGAGCTGGCTCCGGACTGCTGGCTGATCACGCCGTCCCACCCGGGCGAGACCTCGGCCCTGCTGGACGTGGACTCGGCCGCCGCAGCCGCGGATCGGCTTCGGGCGCTGGGGACCGAGATCGTCGCGGTCACCTGCGGCGCCTCGGGCGTCCGGGTGGTCGACGCGGAGGTGTCCGCCTGGGTCCCGTCCGTCCCCGCCCCGGCGGTGGTCGACCAGACCGGCGCCGGCGACGCGTACGTCGGCACCCTGACCGCCCGCCTGGTCCTCGGTGACGACCTCGTCCCGGCCGCCCGGGTCGCCGCCGCGGCGTCGTCCCTGGTGGTCGGCGGTCGGGGCGGCACCGGCCTCGTCCCGACCCTGGCGCAGACCCGGGCCCACCTGGCCACCGCGCCCGAGTCCAGCACCGAAGAACCCGACTCCAGAGAGGGGACCGGCGCATGAGCCTGTCCACCAGCCCGCTCGGCGTCTCCCCGATCATCCCGGTCGTGGTGATCGACGACCCGGCCCACGCCGTGCCGCTGGCCCTGGCCCTGCTGGCGGGTGGGGTCGCGATCATCGAGGTCACCCTGCGCACCCCCCGGGCGCTCGACGCTGTGGCCGCCATCGCGGCAGAGGTGCCCGAGATCGCCCTGGAGGTCGGCTCCGTCCTCACCGCCGCCCAGGTCGATCAGGCGCTGGCGGTCGGCTCCGACTTCCTGGTGAGTCCCGGAGCGAGTCCCGCCCTGCTGGAGCGACTGGTTGCGGCGCCGGTGCCGGTGCTGCCGGGGGTGGCCACCGTGAGCGAGGTGCTGACCGCGCTGGACCACGGGTTGGCCGAGCTCAAGTTCTTCCCGGCGGGGCCGGCCGGCGGACCGGCCTACCTGGCCGCGATCGGCGGTCCGGTGCCACAGGTGCGGTTCTGCCCGACCGGCGGGGTCACGGCAACGAACCTGCGGGACTACCTGGCCGTGCCCGGCGTGGCGGCGGTCGGCGGCACCTGGCTCACCCCCAAGGCCATGATCGGGTCCGAGGACTGGGCCGGGATCACCGCCCTGGCCGCGGCTGCTGTCGCCGCGGCCTGAGCCTCAGATCACCCTCGGGGCGTGGCCGCACGGCGAGCCGTCGACCTCGAGATGATCATGACCACGACGATGGTTTCCGTCGACCGAGATCGCACCGTCCAGGACCGATCGTTCCGGCTTGCCGTCCCGGGCGGCCGGCGCCAGACTCGCCGACATGACCGTGATTCGACGGGGCCGAGTCGGTGACTGAGTCGGTGTTGATCATCGTCTGCGGCCTGCCCGGCGCCGGCAAGACGACCGTGGCGCGCAGCCTGGCCAGCGAGCGCACCGGCATCCGGCTGTGTCCCGACGACTGGCTCGAGGCCCTGGACATCAGTCTGTGGGACGAGCGGCTGCGGGACCGGATCGAGCGCCTGCAGTGGGATCTCGGCCGTGAGCTGCTGCGGGCTGGCAACGTGGTGATCATCGAGTGGGGGACCTGGGGACGCGAGGAGCGGGATCGCCTGCTAATGGAGGCGCGAACCCTCGGCGCTCAGGTGGAGCTGGTGTTCCTCGATCCACCGCTGGATGAGCTGTGGCGACGGATCGAGACCCGTGGGCAGGAGGATCCGCCGATCCCGCGCAGTGATCTCGATCGCTGGGATCGCGTCTTCGAGCGTCCCGGCGAGGACGAGCTCGCCGAGTACGACACCGCTGCGGTGATCAAGGTCTGATCAGGAGGGTCGCATCGAGAAGTCGTACGCGGTCGGGAGGTCCTCGGCCTCGGCGGTCGCCCGTCCGGCGACCAGCGCACGGTAGTCCCGCCACAGCCGACCGATCGTCTCCGCGCCCTCCCGCAGCGTCGGGATGATCACGTCGGGCACCAGCACCCGTCCGGCCCGATCGGCGTCGCCGACGGCGACCGCCGCACGCGCCTCGCACAGCATGATCATCGGGACGGTGCGCTGGACCGCGGGGAGAGCGTCGATCTCGGCCAGCACCACGTCGTGGTGGCCGACCATGATCAACAGCTCGAGGTGTTCGATCACCACGGCGATCAGCGTCGGGTCCAGAGTGCGGGCCTCGCGGTAGCCGGCCAGGGCGCGCGCATGATCATCTCCCGCATACGCGACAGCGACATTCCGCCAACCCACGGCCGACGGTTGGTCGCGCAGCGACTGCTCCCAGGCGTCCACGGCACCGAGGCGATCGCCGCCCGCCCACCGAGCGACTCCCCGCTGCAGCGCGGCGTACGGGCCGGCCGCGTACTCGAGCAGTGATCGCCAGCCAGCGGCGGTCTGGTAGCTGGTGGGCGGGGTGCCGTCCCAGGCCGACCGACGCCCCTCCAGGAGGGCGAGCCACGGTTGCTGTTCGGCACCCAGATCCTCCTCCGGAAAGGGCGTCCCGGTCAGGTCGGGCCACTCATCGCTCGTACCGGCTCGTCGGCGCACCTCCAGCGCACCCCAACCGGAGGCCCGCTGCAGCCTGTCCTCGATCGGGCCGTCCACGAGGTCGAGTCCGAGGCTCACCTGCTCGGCGAACCAGCCGTGGTCGGGGTCGAGGAGGTCGTTCGCGGTGGCCACCGCAGTGGCCCAGTCGCCGTGCGCGCTGCCGGCGGAGAGCTGCAGCGGACCGTACGTCTCCAGCCAGGACCAGCGCTCGTTCGCCGGCAGAGGGAGATGCTCGAGCTGGGTGCGGGCCAGACCGGCCTGGATCTCGAGATAGCAACCGCCGCACGGAGACAGCCAGTCCTGCCAGTGCCGCCCGCCCGGGCCGGCGCCCCAGACGAACAGCTTGCGACCACGCAACCGGGGAGATGAGGTCTGCAGCAGCCCGTACCCGTCCGCGTCGACGGCTGCGATCCAGGGGCGGGGTGTCGCCGACGGCAGATCGAAGAAGTAGTCGACCGCGTGGCTCGACCGACTGGGGTAGCTGCGGTCGACGCCGTCGTCGACCGGCATCCGCACGCGCCGGAGGGTGCGGCTGTAGTCGAACCGGTAGGCCGCGTCCGCCGGTGTCAGCACCCGGGTGGCGGGCGTCTCCGGGACGGCGATGTTGGACCACCAGTAGGCGGGCACGTCGTGGGCGGTGACGTTGGTGATCGTGATGTGGACCGCGAGGTGCGGCGCGCCGTCGGGCAGCCAGGCGTCGATCTGCAGCACGAGTTCCCGCATCCGCTCGTACTCCCACAGCCGTAGGCCGGCACTGCCGTCGGGCAGGGTGATCCGGGCGGCGTGCAGCGGTTCGCAGGTAAGCGGGTGATGACCGGTGGTGCCGAGGTTCCACTCCACCCCGCCGGCGAACCACGCGTTCCGCAGGGCGAGGTTGCCGGGTTGCAGGGCGGCGTTGGCGTACAGCAGCTCGCGTCCGGTGACGAGATCGACCAGGGACCACAGCCGTCCGCCCTGGCCCAGCAGGAAGGTGGCGCGCAAGCGATCGTTGCTGAGCACGGCGGTCGGGTGGGCCACGTCGACGAGTATCCGGTCGTAGTCGTCCTGCAGGAGATACGGCAGGACGGACGGGCGATGTCCGTACGCCAGGTTGGCCGACATCTCCTCGTCGATGCTGTCGACGCTGTCGCTGTCGTCGGCAGCGACCGTGTGCAGATCGGCGGTCGAGCGCAGCGGGGGGAGCGGGCTGGTTCCGACCCGTGCGGTCGGCAGGGTGAGGGTGGACAGCTCGAGAGCGGACACGACAACAGGTGTACCAGGCGGACCGTCTGGCAGGATCGAGAGCGCAGTCAGCCCCGGAAGGCACGATGGCCCAGCCACAGAACAAGCAGAACCGGCCCAAGCAGCCGCAGGACCCGTACGCCCAGAAGAGCAAGCAGCTCGCGTCGGCGGTGCAGCGTCTCCGTGGCTGGGTGGGCGGGGATCCGAGCCGTACGCCCGAGCTGGCCGACGCGCTCGTGGCGTTGACGGAGCATCGGTTGCTCGGCCACGCCTACTCCGTGGCGGCGCCCGAGGCGCAGGAGGCGGTCAAGCTGGCCGCCCAGCAGCTGACGGCGAACGGGCCGATCGGTCCGTACACCTCGGTGTCCGACGCAGCCCGGTATGTGACCGCGATCGTGCATCTCGGGGTCATCCAGACCGCCGCTGGACTTCCTGAGGCGGGGGCGGAGACGGTTCGGTCGGTGGCGGAGCTGCGCGAGCAGCTCGGGTCGCTGCCGCTCGCGGAGGCCCTGGCGCCGACCACCGTGGTCTGGGCCCTGGCCTGCACGGCGCGCGGCGCTCTGGCCGGCGGTGATGTGGCCGCGGCGAACGCGTACGCCGACGCGGTGCTGCAGCGGTTGGCTGAGGCGGGGCTCCGGACGGACCCGGACGCGGCGTACGTGGTGGTCGACGCCGACCGGCTGGTGTCGGACGCCCGCTGGGCCGCCGACGTGGCCGACGACGCTCTGCCCCACCTGCACGTCGCGCGGAAGACGTACGACCGGTTGGTCGACGGTCGGCTGGCGCAGCCGGGGAGGCTGAGCCCGGCCCTGCTGCAGCGGCTGGCGGAGCCCTTGTTCGGGCTCTACCGAGACCTGGCCGACCGGCTGTTGGCGGTCGGTGAGGTGGATCTTGGGTTGGTCACCCGCCGGCAGCTGATCGATCTGCTCGGCGGGATCGGCCCCAAGGACGAGATCGCGCGGGTCCAGCTGGCCGGATCTCTGGGAGACCTCGTACGGGATCTGCGGGGATTGGACCGCGTCGAGGAGGCGGAGCTGGTGGCCGAGGAGCTCTCCGCCCGACCGGCGCCGGAGCGGAAGGCGGCCGGCGAGCTGTCGGCCGGGATCCCCCGTGGGAGCGGTTCGGTGCGCTGGGAGCCGCTGGATGCGGTGACTGCGTACGCCGGTGCGACCGCGGGTGCCTCTGTGACCGCCGCCGTGGTGGAGGCAGAGCTGCAGCGCGAGGCGGCTGACCGGCTCGCCGCTGAACGGAGCGAGGCGCACCGACTGGAGCAGCGGCGCCTCGAGGAGGCCCGACGGCAGGCCGAGCGGCGGGACGCCGAGCGCGCCGAGGAAGCACGTCGGGCCGCCGAACGGGCTCAGGCCGAGCAGGCCGAGGCGGCGCGTCGGGAGTACGAGCGGATCGAGGCGGCCCGGGTGGAGGCCGAGCTGCTGGCTGCGGAGGAGGAGGCGGATCGACGAGAGCGCCAACGGCGGCGCGAGGAGCGGATGGAGGCGCACCGCTTGGAGGCCGAGCGGTTGGCAGCGGAGCGGATCGAGGCCGAGCGGGCCGCGATGGAGCAGCGCGAAGCCGAGCGGCGGGCCATGGATCCGGCCGAGCTGGAGCGGATCGAGCTGGAACGGCTGCAGGCGGAGATCGCCGAGCTGGAGCGGGTCGAGGAGGAGTCTGCTCGGGCGGAGGCTGAAAACGCAGAAGCCGAGCGGGCCGAAGCCGAGCGGGCCGACGCCGACCGTGCCGAAGCCGACCGTGCCGAAGCCGACCGTGGCGAAGCCGACCGTGCCGGGGCGGACCGTGCCGAGGCCGACCGTGCCGGGGCGGACCGTGCCGAGGCCGATCGGTTGGAGCAGGAACGCCGCGAGCGCGAGCGGCGAGAACGGGCACGGGCGGAAGAGGAGTGGCTCGAGGGCGAGCGCCGGGCCCGGGAAGAGGTCGAGCGCGCGGAAGCCGAGCGGGCACGAGGAGCTCAGATCGAAGCGGACCGAGTCGCTCGCGAACGTCAGGAGGAGGCTGCGCGAGCCGAGGCCGCCTGGCTTGAGGGAGAGCGACAGGCGCGGGAGCAGCGTGCCGCCGAGGAGGCGTCGGCGGCCCGAGCAGCAGCGGAGCGGCAGGAGGAGGAGCGGCGCACCGCCGAAGCCGAGGCGGCCCGGGCCCAGGCCGACTCGCTGGAACGTGAGGGCCAGCACCTCGAGTCCGAGCACGTCCACGTCCAGGTCCAGCCCGCCGAGCCGCAGACCGTGCAGTCGGCACCGGCGGGAGACCAGCCGATCGAGGTCGTGTCGATGGAGCCACAGCACGTGGTGCCAGCACCGTCCGATGCCGAGCCGGTACCCATGGCGCCGCTCGAGGACGAGCCGGTCGAGGCGGCACAGCCCGAGTCCGAACCGGAGCAGCCCGACTCCGGGCGGGAGCAGCCTGAGGCGGAGCCGGGGCATTCGCAGCCCGAGGCGGAGCCGGAGCAGCCGCAGCCCGAGGCGGTGACCGAGCGCGCCGAACCGGAGCCGGCACCGGTCGGGCCGGGACCCGAGCCGGAGCCGGCCGACCTGGTCGAGGACGAGCTCACGGCCGCCCACCGAGCGTGGCAAGAGGCCAAGGGCCGAGGTGACCGCAAGGATGCCCGCGCCCTCAACGAGCGGGTGGTCGACCTGCTGCGCCCGCGCGCCGAACAGAATCTGGCCGAGTACGGGCCACGACTGCTCTATGCGCTCGAGGAGCTCTCCAGCGCGAGGCTGCGCAGTGGCGACCTGTGGGGATCCCGGGCACCGGCCAAGGAGGCCAAGGCACTGGCGAAGGGCCTCGGACGTCGTTGAGGTCGTGATTGCTCCGGACAAGTGAGGGAAACGTGCACCTCGTGGGGTGGCGCACGGCGTGTCGCACCGGCGTGTCGCCCGTGAGTGGCGGATTTCCATCACTGATGGCGTCCACCGGGAGCACACCGTCCGCTGAGCCGCTAGGACAAGCCGGCGTCCCAGGCTCCGGGGGCTGGCGTCCTCGCTGGGCCGGGAACCTCGTTCGGGTCCAGGCCCGGAGGTCAGTCGCCGGTGACCGTGGTGACAGGGATGATGTCGGTCCGGGCGATCGCCTGGTCGCGGATGCCGGCGAGCGTGGTCCGCCGGGGGTCGGCCTGATAGCCGTCCAGCGCGTCCTGATCGGGCAGCTCGATCACCTGCACCTCGTACGGCTGCTCGCGCGTCCCGCCACTTCGGCGTACCCGCGACAGCACCGTCCCGCCGTACTCCGGCACGAGGGCGAGCACCTCGTCCTCGTAAGCCGAGAGCCGTCCCTCCTGACCGTCGACCGACCACAGCAGGACGCACAGGGTGAGGGGCATCCCCCCAGGTTAGGGGTCGGGTCTGTCCTTGGACGGCCCGCTTATCGTGGATGGTCCGACACCCGACCCCTGCGGGTGCGCGAACGAGGAGCAGCAGATGGGCATGTTGGGAAAGCTCGCCAAGGGCGCCGTGGCGGCCAAGGTCATCCAGGTCGCGACGCGCGAGCTGCAGAAGCCGGAGAACCAGGCCAAGATCCGCGAGGGTCTGAGCAAGCTCAGCAAGAACGTCCGTCCTCGCTGATCACGGCTCGGACTCGGTGCCGTGGCGGAGCGGGAGGATCTCTCGACCTCGGCATGAACTACGGGTAACAGGTCGGTCGCGGCTGCCGCTCGGACTGGCTCACGTCATACTCTCCGGTTACGGTGTGACGTCTGTGACCACTGGGACGTGAGGACGGGGCATGACGGGTCGGCCGGCAGCGAGCGCGCACCGTGGGGGCGGACGCCTGCGGGTGCTCGGTGCGCTCGCCGGCGCCCTCACCCTCGGTCTGATCGCCACCGGCTGCGGTCAGATCCCGGCCGACCAGGCCGCACCGGCACCGGACAGTCAGGTCCCGGCGACCTCATCTCCGACCCCTTCCTCGGAGCCGACCACCGCCGCTCCGACACACTCGCCGACCACGGCCGCCCCCTCGGTCGAGCCGACCACGAAGCCCAGTCCCACGACCGCCCCCGCGATGCTGGAGAAGGGCGACACGGGGATGAAGGTCCGCGAGCTCCAGCACCGGCTCCGTCAGCTCGACTGGTACGCCGGCAGCATCAGCGGCACCTACGGCTCGGGCACCGTCAAGGGCGTCAAGGGCTTCCAGGAGAAGCGGAAGCTCGACCAGACCGGGTCGGTCGACAGGACCACCTGGGCCAAGCTCACCTCGATGACGCGCAAGCCGACCGACGACGAGATGCACAACCGTCTCGTCCCCGGTCCGGCCATCCTCGAGCAGGGCGACTCCGGCGACCGGGTTCGTGACCTGCAGGCGCGGCTGAAGCAGATCGGCTGGTTCTCCGGCAGCGTGACCGGGTCGTACGGGTCGATGACCGTCGGTGCTGTGAAGGGGTTCCAGGACAAGCGGGCCATACCCGTCACCGGTGAGGTCGATCAGCGCACCTGGAATCGGCTGACCGCGATGACCCGGACGCCCAGCAGCGACCAGAAGCACAATCGGACCCCGAAGCCGTCGGCGGCCGGGCTGGATTCTCGCTGCCTGACCGGGCGCGCGCTGTGCATCAGCAAGTCGACGAACTCACTGGTCTGGGTGATCGACGGTGAGCCGCAGATGCGGATGGACGTTCGCTTCGGCTCGCAGGAGCTGCCGACCCGCGAGGGCGCGTTCTCGGTCGGCTGGAAGTCCCGCAACCACGTGTCGACGATCTACCACACGAAGATGCCGTACGCGATGTTCTTCTCCGGCGGCCAGGCCGTCCACTACTCACCCGACTTCGCCGCTCGCGGCTACAACGGCGCCTCCCACGGCTGCGTCAACGTCCGCAACCTCGGCGGCATCCAGTCGCTGTTCAGCGCCGTACGGGTCGGCGACAAGGTGATCGTCTACCGCTGACCGCCGGGCCCACCCCGTGCGCGTTTTGTGCCGCTATCCACAGCTGTTGATGCCCTTGCTCCACTATCCACAGATTCGTCAGTGACCCGTCCGTTCGGGTGGCAACGTCATTGGTCCTGTGACATGGACAGAGCTGCGGTACGGGACGTCATGGCGAGGCAGTCCGGGGTGATCTCGCGGACGCAGGCGCTGAGCCTCGGGGTGAACAAGGGCCAGATCGACTATCGGCTGCGACTTGGTGACTGGGTGAGTGTCTACCCACGGGTCTACCGGGCCGCAGTCGTTCCGGTGACGCCGGAGCAGTCCCTGCGGGCTACCGCCCTATGGGCCGAGAACGGTGTTCTCTCCGGGGTGGGAGCGGCCTGGTGGTGGGATCTGGTGTCCGATCCGCCGCGTCGTTGGGAGTTCCAGGTGGAGACCACGACGCGGCGGACTGTCCAATCAGGGGTGTGCCTCCTCCGCCGCTGGGTCGATCCGTACGACGTCGTCATGCATCGAGATGTCGCGGTCCTCGGCAAGCCGCTGAGCGTGCTGCGGGCCGCAGTGGCGCTGGAACGGTCTCGACGCGGTCATGGAGTACGGCTGATCGATCGCAGCAAGCAGCAGGGCGAGGTCTCGGGTATCGAGCTCCTCGAAGCGTTCGAGCGCAACCGTGGCACGTGGGGAACGACCACCATGCGGAGTCTGCTCGAGCGGACGGGAGATCGCGCGCACTCCGATCTCGAGCGATTGGGCGTCCGGCTGCTCACCGAGGCCGGCATCGCCGGCTTCACTGTGAACCTGTCGATCAGATTGACGAACGGCCGCACCGCAGAGCTGGACATCGCCTTCGAGAAGCAACGGGTGGCCATCGAGTTGGATGGCTTCCGATATCACTCGTCGAGCGAGTCTCACGCTGCAGATCTACGCCGCCAGAACGACATCATCGCGGACGGTTGGACACTGCTCCGGTACGCACCCGACGTGCTGACCGAGAGCCCAGGCCGGTTCATCGGCGAGGTGCGGCGTGCCCTCGCGCGGTGAAGTCACCGTTTCTGGAGCACCAGCACGAACAGTTCGCGGTCGCGGCACAAAAGTGGGGTCAGGGGCGGGCGGTCAGGATCAGGGGCCCGTCGGCGGTGATAGCGATGGTGTGCTCGGAGTGGGCACCGCGGGAGCCGTCCCGGCTGCGCAGGGTCCAGCCGTCGGCGTCGGTGTAGATCTTGTCGGTCGAGGTCAGGAACCACGGTTCGATGGCGATCACCAGACCCGGCTTGAGCGGCAGACCACGGCCGCGACGACCGTCGTTGGGGATGTGCGGATCGCCGTGCATGGTGCGGCCGACGCCGTGCCCGCCGAAGTCGGTGTTGATCTTGTAGCCGGCCCGGGTGGCGACCCGGGCGATGGCGAAGGAGATGTCCCCGATCTTCGCGCCCGCCTGTGCGGCCTCGATCCCGGCGGCGAGGGCGACCTCGGTGGTCTCGATCAGCTTGAGGTCGTCATCCCGAGCCGTCCCCACGACGACCGACAGGGCCGAGTCGGCCACCCAGCCGTCGACCGACGCGGCGAAGTCGACGCTGAGCAGGTCGCCATCGGCGAGCACGTAGTCGTACGGGAGCCCGTGCAGCACCGCGTCGTTGACCGAGGTGCAGAGGACCTTGCCGAACGGGCTGGCCCCGAACGACGGGTGGTAGTCGATGTAGCAGGACTCCGCACCGGCGTCCCGGATCATCTGATGGGCCAGCGCATCCAGCTCGAGCAGGTTGACCCCGACCGCGGCCTTCTCTTTCAGCGCCGTCAGCACCCTGGCGACGAACGCCCCGGCCGGTCGCATCTGGTCGATCTCGGTGGGGGTGCGGTACTCGATCACGAGGGTCGATTCTGCCCCATCGCGCAAGGCCGGCCCCGCGGCGGCGAGATCTTCTGGAGCAAGGACCACGACTGGTGTGGATAGCGGTACAAAAGGTGGGTGACGACGACCTGGCCGTACGCGCTGCCGACCACCGCCGACCAGATCGCGGCCGGCCGGGCTGCCCGCCGGGCGATGCCGCGGGAATCACAGGCCGAGCTGGTCGCTGCGCCCACGGACCCGGTCGCCATCCTGAGCGCGCAGGACGCAACCCGGATCCCGGAGCTGGTGCCGGTCCGATACGAGCGGATGCTCGTCTCGCCGTTCACGTTCTACCGGGGTGCGGCCGCGCTGATGGCCGCCGACCTGGGCGGTGCCCCGCACTCCGGGCTGACGGTGCAGCTGTGCGGTGACGCGCACCTGTCCAACTTCGGGTTGTTCGCCTCGCCCGAACGTCGGCTGGTGTTCGACCTGAACGACTTCGACGAGACCCATCCCGGCCCGTTCGAGTGGGACGTCAAGCGCCTCGCGGCCAGCTTCGAGCTGGCTTCGCGCGAGAACGGCCTGAACGACCGGACCCGTCGCGCGCTCACCGCCAGGGTCGGTCGTGTCTATCGCACCTCGATGGCCAGGTTCGCTGCGGCGAGCAGCACCCAGGTCTGGTACGCCCATCTGGAGATGTCGACCGAACGGTTGGAGCAGATCGCCCAGGGGCCGGGCAAGCGCGAGCTGGCCAAGGCACGCAAGCTCACCGAGAAGGCCAAACGGCGAGACAGCCGGCAGGCGGTCCGCAAGCTCATCCGGGTGGTGGACGGTCACGCCGACTGGATCGCCGACCCGCCGTTCCTGGTCCCGTTGGCCGACCTGGCGCCTGACCGGGACCAGGCCAGTCTGCTGAAAGGGATGGCGGAGGTGCTGGAGTCTTACGCGGACACCGTGTCGCCGGAGATCCGGCGGCTGCTGCAGAACTACCGCTTGATGGGCATGGCCCGCCGGGTCGTCGGGGTCGGCAGTGTCGGCACCTCGGCCTGGGTGGTGCTGCTGGCCGGCGCCGACGAGAACGACTACCTGGTGCTGCAGGCCAAGGAGGCGACCGCCTCGGTGCTGGCGCCGTTCGTGCCCGGTCACAGCAACCCGCATCAGGGCCGCCGGGTGGTGGAGGGTCAGCGGCTGATGCAGGCGTACGGGGACATCCTGCTGGGCTGGAAGAGCGCCGACGTGGCGGTGTCGGGCTACCCGCGCGACTACTACGTCCGGCAGTTCCGCGACTGGAAGGGCTCCTTCGAACCGGCGGACCTGAACGCGGACCAGCTCGGGACATACGTCGACGCGTGCAGCTGGACACTGGCCCGGGCCCACGCCCGTTCGGGGGATCGGGTGGCGATCTCGGCCTACCTCGGCGGCAAGGATCGCTTCGACGAGGCGATCGCCGACTTCGCGGTGGCGTACGCCGACAAGTCGGAGAAAGACTACGAACGCGTACGCAGTTGCGAGACCGACGGTGGTCGGCTCACGACGCGTACGCGTTCGTAGTCTGGGTCGGACAGGAAGGATCAGGCGAGAGCCTTGGCCTTGATCTTCTCGAAGTCGGCTGCGCTGATCGAGCCGGAATCAAGGAGCGCCTTCGCGTCCGCGATCTCCTGGGCGGGGGAGCGACCCGCGACCTCACGGATGTACTTGTCACTGTCGGACTTGACCTGCTGAACGTACTCGGCCTGGCGCTGCGCCATGCCGCCGCCACGGGCGATCAGGTAGACCACGGCGGTGATCAGCGGGAAGACGATCAGGAAGATGATCCAGACGGCCTTGTGCCAACCCTTCTGTCCCTTGTCGCGGAACAGGTCCGTGACGATCTGGAACAGGACGATGAGGTACGCCACGAAGGCGAAGCTGACGATGATCAGCCAGAGGAAGTCGAGGAAGCTGTTCATGGGGTACTCCTAGATGAAACGGTGCCGGTATTGCTGGAGACCTCGACGCCGTTGTCATGGGACCCCACGAGGACAGAGTGTGACAGCGAACGCGCGCTTCACCGTGGATGTCGGGCCCGCTGAGACACTGTTGTTAGCAATCTCACGCGGTCGAGCCCGGCTCGGCGGCGACGGGCTCGACCTCGTCGGGCGGGGTGTCCGAGCCCTCGGACAGCTCGGCCTCCGACTCGTGCCGCATCGCCCGGGTGGAACCGAAGAGGGCCGTCGCCCAGGTGGCGGTGGGGTCGGTGTCGATCAGGATCGCCTTGACCAGCAGCGTCAGCGGGATGGCCAGGATGGCGCCCAGCGGACCCAGCACCCACCCCCAGAACACCAGCGCCACCAGGGTGACCGGCATCGACACCCCGACGGCATCACCCACGAAGTACGGCTGGATCAGCGAGGTGAACAACGAGTTGAGCACGATGAAGGCGACGATCACGGTGAGCATCAACGGCCAGTCACCGATCAACAGCGCCAGCAGGGCCGGCGGGATGAGGCCGATGACGAAGCCCACGTACGGGATGTAGTTGCAGATCGCCGCCAGCAGCCCCCACAGGATGGCCAACGGGATGTCCAGCCACAGCAGCAGCAGGGTGTCGGCGACACCGGTGATCACCGCGAAGATCGTGGTCACCCCGAGGAAGCGGCGGGTGTTGGCGGAGAAGATCCGGA
>DATDAP010000189.1:0-5356 GCA_036525335.1 Microlunatus sp.
CGACAGCGGCGACGAGCTCGCCCACCGCTTCGCCAAGCGGGCCGGGGCGGTGGACGGGGCCGACGGCTTCGAGGGCTTCGAGCTGCTCAAGCCGACCGACGACCGGGTGCAGTGGCTCGTGGTCACCCGCTGGCGGGACGAGGAGTCGTTCCAGGCCTGGCTCGCGTCGCCGTCCTTCGCCCACGGGCACCGCTCTGCCGCGGAACGCTCCGGCGGGGAGGCGCCGAAGCCAGTCTCCACCCACAGCGAGGTCTGGTCGTACGCGATCGCCGGCGGATCCACCCCCGCCTGACCCGCCCGCCTTTTGTGCCGGCGTCCTCACCTATTCAGGTTGCTGCTCCAGAACGTCAGGCCGGCGGCCACCACGCGCCGCGCCGCAACTCGTTCAGCAGGCCCTTGTACGCGGTCCGGTCATCGTCCGTCCCGCTGTGGAGAGCGGCGAACCGGTGGGCGTACTCGTCGATCTCGGCGAGGCGCCACTCGAGGTCGAACAGCTCGACCATCGCGGGATCGGCGCCCACCTGGGTTCCGTAGCCCGCCTGGACCAGGGTGGCCAGGTCCCGCTCGCGCGGCGCCAGCTTCAGTGACTCCCAGTCGACGAAACGGATACCGGCGGGTGTCCGCAGCTGATTGCGGGTGTGGGTCTCGCCGTGGGTGACCACCCAGGACCGACCCGTGGCTGCCTCGGCCAGCTCGCGATGGCGACGGATCCACGCGTCGATGGCCGTTGACCGGTCGGCGATCTCGCGGCGGACCGGCTCTCCGTACGGTCCCGTCCCCCAGGGGGTCGCCAGCAGCAGACCGCTGAGGCGTTCGGCGAGATCGGCCCCGGCCAGGGGCGACCAACCGGGCAACCCGCTAGGTGGTGCGGTGGCGTGGAGTCGAGCCAGATCCGCGATGTTGTCGGCGGCGGTTCCGGGATCGTCGATCTCGCCCTCCCCCACCACGGTCCCGTCGACCCAGGGCGTGCAGCTCAGGGCGCCGGTCGCCACCTGCACCAGCACCGCACCGGATCTGGTCCGCAGGGGCGCGAGGACGAACTCCAGCCCCGCCCCGGCCAGCTGGATCGCACCCGCGTACGCGGCCTCGAGTGACCCGACGGAGTGGCGGGTACCGAAGCGGTCGAAGGTGACGAAGAGACCTGGCGATCCGCCGGTCTCGACCCTCCAGTGATGCGCCCCGAACCCCACCGCCAGATGCTCGACCCCGATCGCCTGCTCGGACCAGGCGTCCCGGACGGCGACCAGCACGTCGGCGTCGGTCAGCTCCGCGGGCGGTTCCTGCACGTCCGCCACGCTAGGCGATGGAGGGCACCCGGCGCTGGTGTCGCATTTGTCCAAGCCCGAACGCGTCGTGGCGGAGGAGAGTGGCGTCATGACTGAGACGACGACAGTGGCCATCGCGATGGTCACCCTGGACTGCGCGGACCCCCGGGTCGAGGCCACCTTCTGGTCGGAGCTGCTGGGATGGGACATCCTCGCGGTCGAGGACGAGTACGCCATGCTCAAGGGCCCGGACGCCGCCCTCGGCTTCGGCCAGGTGCCGGACTACGTGCCACCCAGCTGGCCGAACGACCGGGGCAGCAAGCAGTTCCATTTCGACCTCAAGACCGACGACATCGCGGCGGCCGAGCAGCGCTGCATCGAGCTCGGTGCGACCGTGCCCGAGGATCAGCCCGGGGAGACGTGGCGGGTGCTGCTCGACCCCGCCGGCCACCCGTTCTGCCTGACCAACGCGGCGAACTGGGGCTGACCCGAGGTCTCAGGCCCGGTCGTAGGTCGCGATGATCACACCCGTGCCGGTGACCACGCTGTTGGTCAAGCTGAACTCGGTCGGCGGCGATGACTCGTCGAACAGCCGGGCACCCTCCCCCAGCACCAGCGGGTGGATGAGCAACGCGTAGCGGTCCACCAATGCGGCGGCCTGCAGGGAGCGGACGAGAGAGGCGCTGCCGACCACGGCGAGATCCGGTCCGTCGGTGGCTTTCAGGGCGGCCACGGTGCTGGCCGCGTCACCGGACAGCAGAACCGAGTTCTGCCAGGCGTCGGCGTCCTCCAGGGTGGTGGAGACGACATACTTCCGCGCCGCGTTGAGATGCGCGGTGAACGGGTTGCCGTCCTCGGCATGCGCCCAGGCGCCGATGAAGTCCTGCCAGGTGCGCCGACCGAAGAGCATGTCGCCGGGGGCGCTCATCCCCTTGCCCATCTCCGCCATCATCACGTCATCGGTGTATCGCGGACCCCAGCCCCCGTGGCGGAAGCCGCCGCGGGTGTCCTCGTCGGGCCGGCCGAGTCCCTGGACGACGCCATCGAGGGTCACGCTCATGGTCACGCTGACGGTGCGCATCGGGTCCTCCACCGTAGATCGACGGTCTGTGCTGAAGGTTCGACCTCCCCGGGCTCTCGGAATCATCGCTGCGGTCACCAGCGATCGTGGATCGCGGCCCGGAGGTGGCGGTCGTAGATGTCCTCGACGGCCGCCACGAACGCGGCGTCCAGGGTCGGCAGGTCGCCGGCGGATGCGTTCGCGTGCGCCTGCCCGACCGACCGAGCGCCGGGGATGACGGTGGTGACACCGGGTTGCTGCACGACCCAAGCCAACGCCACCTGAGCCGGGGTGGCATCGAGTCCGGCGCCGGCCACCAGCTCCGAGAACTCGCGGGCCGCCTCGACCCCGGTCGCGAAGTCCACACCGGAGAAGGTCTCGCCGACGTCGAACGCCTCACCCTGCCGGTTGTAGGTGCGGTGGTCGTCGGCGGCGAAAGTGGTGTCGGCGGTGTAGCGGCCGCTCAGCAGACCGCTGGCCAAGGGCACCCGGGCGATGATCCCCACGCCGTTCGTCACCGCCGCACCGAGCACGTCGTCGAGTGGCTTGCGCCGGAACGCGTTCAGGATGATCTGCACCGTGGCGGTATTTCGGCGGGACATCGCGGTCAGGGCCTCGTCGCAGGTCTCCACGCTCACCCCGTACGCCGCGATGGCGCCCTCGTCGACCAGCGTGTCGAGATCGTCGTACGCCCGATCGCTGGACAGGACAGTGGACGGTGGACAGTGCAGCTGGACGAGATCGAGGCGATCGGTCCGCAGGTTGCGCCGCGAGCAGTCGACCCAGCCGCGGAAGCTCGCCAGCGTGTAGTTCTCGGGCACCTGCTCCTCGCGGCGCCCCATCTTGGTGGCCACCGTGATCGGCGTGCCAGGGTGCTCGGCCAGGAAACGGCCGATCAGCTGCTCGCTGCGTCCGTCGCCGTACACGTCGGCGGTGTCGAAGAAGGTGACCCCACCCTCGACGGCGGCGGCCAGCACCTCCAGCGCATCGGCCTCCGACACCGATCCCCAGTCCGCGCCGAGCTGCCAGGTGCCCAGACCTACCACTGAGACGGGACGTTCCGTACGACCGAGAATGCGTTGCTCCATGCCGGCCAGACTAGGCGGACCTACTGGAGCTCGGGCTTCGTCACGTACCAGGAGCGATCGATCCGGTCGCGAGACCGCCGTCCGACCACGATGATCATCAGACCGGCCACCAGGGCCGGCAGCCAGGCCCAGCCGAGGAGCGCCGGGGCGCCCGAGGCCCGGATCAGCGACCACCCGGTCAGCACGATCGGAGCGCTGAGGGCCAGCACCCAGCCCGAGACGACGGCGACCCGGTAGATCCAACGGTTGATGTCCTCGGTGGCCAGCACCCAGAAGGACGCGAAGGCCGCAACCAGAGCCAGCTGCTGCAGACCGATCCCCAGGTAGGCGACGTTGATCCCGAGCCCGAGCAGCACCACGTCGTACGGTCCGACCGCGGAGGCCTGGATCTGGGAGAAGAGCAGCCCGGTGGGGATGAGTGAGCGACCGAGGCCCTGACCGGCGACGCCGATGTGCGGAGCGACCAGGCTGACCGCCATCAACACACCGATCACCACCACCACAGGCACCCGCCAACGGATCGGCACCGCCGTCACACCTCCACCGGAAGAGACGACGACGGCCGACTCCAGGTCAGGGACCCGGAGCCGGCCGTCGTGTCGAACATGTCAACCGTCACGGTGTGTGAGTGCCCAGGCTCACGCACTGCATTACTACGAGGCTCACGCCTGGGGCGTCACCGCGACCGCCACGTGAGCGGTCACTGCGTCGTGGAGCTTGACGCCCACCGTGTGCTTGCCGGTGGTCTTGATCGGCTTGGCGATCTCGATGGACCGCTTGTCGACCAGCGGCCCGCCGGACTTCTTGATGGCCGAGGCCACATCGGCCTGAGTGATCGCACCGAAGAGCTTGCCGCTCTCGCCGGCGCGGACGTCGAGCTGGATGTCCAGACCCTCGATCTGGATCCGGACCTCCTGCGCGTGATCGATGCTGCGGATCTCGCGGGCGTCGCGACTGCGCTTGATGCCCTCGATCTGCTTCTCGCCACCCTTGGTCCACTTGAGGGCGAACCCGCGCGGCACGAGGTAGTTGCGGCCGTAACCGTCCTTGACCTCGACGATGTCGCCGGCCAGACCCAGGTTGTCCACGGCGGCCGTCAGAATGAGCTTCATGTCTGCGTCCTCCTGACTCAGCGGGCCGTCGAGGCGTACGGCAACAGCGCAACCTCGCGAGCGTTCTTGATGGCGATGGCGACGCGGCGCTGCTCCTGGACGGAGAGACCGGTCACCCGGCGAGCGCGGATCTTGCCGCGCTCGGAGATGAACTTCCGCAGGGTCGCGGTGTCCTTGTAGTCGATGTGCTGACCCGCACGCAGCGGGTTGGCCTTCTTCTTCACCTTGCGAGGAGGTGGGGGCGTGCTGGCCATTGTGGTGCTCTCCTTTCGAAAGCCCGGCGTACTGAGCCGGAATGTGCCGTGGTGCTATGAGTGGAAGACGAGCTGCGCTCTGATCGCAGGATCAGAAGGGAGGCTCGTCGCTGGGCGGGGCACCCCAGGGGTCGCCACCGCCTTGACTGCCGGGACCGCTGGCGCCACCGCCGGAGTTGCCTCCGCCGGCCGCGCCGCCGCCGGCGTTGCCGCCGGAAGCCCAGGGATCGTTGCCGTAGCCGCCGCCTTGACGACCGCCACCCTGACCGCCCTGGTTGCCGCCGCCGCCCTGGCTGCCGCCGCCGTAACCACCGCCGCCACCTCCACCGGAGGTGCGGGTGACCTTGGCTGTCGCGTACTTCAGGGCGGGACCGATCTCGTCGACGTCGACCTCGAAGACGGTCCGACGCTCTCCCTCACGGGTCTCGTACGAGCGCGACTTCAGTCGCCCCTGCACGATGACCCGCATCCCCTTCTGCAACGACTCGGCCACGTTCTCGGCAGCCTGCCGCCAGACGGCGCAGCTGAGGAACATCGCGTCGCCGTCCTTCCACTCGCCGGACTGGCGGTCGAAGGT
>DATDAP010000190.1:0-2763 GCA_036525335.1 Microlunatus sp.
GTCCCGCCGAGACCGTGAGCGGCAGCCGGGAGTCGGCGAAGGATGCGGGGTCGAGGTCCACCCCGTCGAGACTGGCGGCCTCGACGTGGTCCGCGATCAGGTCGACGTGCACGAAACCGTCCGCGGTGGCGTCGAAGGTGATCGTCGTGTCGCTCCGGAACAGTCGCTCGGGATCGTCGACTCCGCGGCCGCTCAGGTCGATCTCGATCAGATAGCGGTGCGTGCCGATCAGCTCGGCCCGCGCCCTGGTCTCGGCCCGGGTCAGGTTGTCGGGAAACATGAGGGGATCCTGCCACGCCCACGGACCGACCGAGCGTCCTAGGGTGCGGCAACAGTGCATAGGCTGGGTAAGTGACTTTCGACAACGTAACGACCGCGACGAGCGACACCGTCGACTTCTGGTTCGATCCCGCCTGCCCCTGGGCCTGGCTCACCTCCCGCTGGATGCTCGAGGTGGAGAAGGTGCGGCCGGTGACCACCGTCTTCCACGTGATGAGTCTGTCGGTGCTCAACGAGGATCGTGATCTCGACGACACCTATCGCTCGTTCCTCGACCGGAACTGGGCTCCCGTCCGGGTCGCCCTGGCGATCGAGGAGGAGTACGGCGCCGACAAGCTGCGCGAGTTCTACACCGCGATCGGCACCCGTTTCCACCCCGGCAAGCAGGACCGGAACCGGGCGACTCTCGAAGCGGCCCTGTCCGACGTCGGCGTACCCGTCACCTTGGCCGACAAGGGCGATACGGATGCGAACGACGACGCGCTGCGGAAGTCGCACCACGCGGGCATGGACCCGGTCGGGATGGACGTCGGCACCCCGGTCATCCACGTGGGCGGGGTCGCGTTCTTCGGCCCGGTCGTCACCCCCCGGCCGACCGGTGAGGCGGCCGGACGGCTGTTCGACTCGGTCGTCACCCTCGCCGGTTTCGAGGGCTTCTACGAGCTGAAGCGGACCCGCACGCAAGGACCGATCTTCGACTGACGCGACCCCGCGTCGTGGAGGACACGAGGTTCCCGGACGTGCGCCTCACCAACGACAGGTCGGGTCTGTGGGCCCAACCGCACCGGGATCCTCGCCTCGAGGCGTTCCGGCGGGAACGCCTGAGCTGGTGGGGAGGGCGATGACCTGATCGGAGATCGCCGTCAAGAGGTCAGTGGAGCGCGCAGCGGACCGTAGGCCTGCCGATGACTGCGGGGCCCGAGCACGGGCGCGGCCAGGTCGCGCAGGACCCCGGGCATCGCGGCCAGTCGAGACATTCGGTCCGTCGCCGCTTGTACGTGCTCGACCCTGGGTCGCCTGAGCCGCTCGAACTCAGCACCGACGCTCGCCCAGCCGTCCGTCGGGGTGGAGGCGAGGAGCCCACCGAGGACGATCGCGTCCTCGAGAGCCATCGCCACGCCCTGCGCCCACACGGGACCGGTCGCGTGCGCGGCGTCACCGATGAGCACGAGCCGCCCGTGGTGCCAGTGGGTCAGCCGCACCTCGTCGACGGAGGCGTGGTGCAGCTCACCGCCGTCCAACGCGCGGGCGACGGTGTCCCGCACCACCGCGGGGAAACCTGAGGCCGCCCGGACCAACCAGGAGCGGTCGGCCCCGATGTCCCCACCTCGGGTGCGGGCGGCGTACCCGTAGACGAGGCCCGGCTCGACCGGGATCAGCAGGAAGGTGTGCTCCACCCCGGACCACGCCGTCCAGCAATCGACACCAGGGTTGTCGGCCACGAACCGCCAGCTCGAGTCGGTCATCGACGATGGCCGCCGGCCGTCCACGGCCAGTGCCGCCCTCATGGCTGAACCGATGCCGTCGGCGCCGATCACGAAGTCGACCAGGCGTGGCACCTGGGCGCCCTCCAGCTCCACCTCGACGCCCGAGGAGGTCGTGCGGGCGCCGACTGCGCGCGCCTGCTCGACCCGGACTCCGTCAGGGAAGGCCAGAGCCGCCACTAGATCACCGTGACGCAGGCAGACCGGTTGGCCGACCTCGCGCCAGAAGCGGTACTCGTCGGTGGCGAAGAGCAAGCGATCACGGCCGTTGCGGTACTCCCGTCGCCGTACGGGCATCCCGCCGGCCAGTGCCTCGGCGGGGACACCCACCTCGCCCAACGCCCGCACCGCGTTGCCGGGCAGGTTGACCCCCATGCCACGGGCGACGGACCTGCTCCGCTCGACGACCGTGCAGCCCAACCCGTGCCGAGCCAGCACCCGCGCGACGGCCCGCCCGGCGATCCCACCCCCGATCACCAGGACCGAAGCAGTCACCGACCGCCTGGTTTCTGGCCCCAACCGATGTTGAGCGGCGCGGTGAGTACGGCGACTCCCGCGGTGTCCGCGCGGTCGCGGATCATCTCGTCGAGCGCCATTCGGAGCTTGGCCCGAGCGTCCTCCCCGACGTCCTCGAGGATCATGTCCGTGATCGGGTTGCTGTACAGCATCCAGTCCCAGGCCTGTTGGCCCGTGGACACCTCGATTCGTTCCTGCTCCGTCGTGTCCACTTGCACGTCGCTCAGCCCCGCGGCAATGAGACGCGCGCGCAGCACGGCAGGATCGGAGACCTGGAATTCCAGCGGGGGCGGGTCCGGCAAGCCTTCGAACTCGGGCACGACGGACTGGAGAGCGGCGATGAACAGCTGGAGCGCGTCGAACTCCGCGGGCGAGCCGTACGCGATGAGCAGCACGCGGCCGCCGGGTTTGGTCACGCGCACCATCTCCCGCAGCGCCACGGTCTGGTCGGGCACGAGCATCACCCCGAACTGGGATCCGGTCA
>DATDAP010000191.1:0-12230 GCA_036525335.1 Microlunatus sp.
GAGGTCGTCGCCCTCGGCGCCAGCCTGCAGGCCGGTGTGCTGAAGGGTGAGGTCAAGGACGTCCTGCTGCTCGACGTCACCCCGCTGAGCCTGGGCATCGAGACCAAGGGCGGCGTGATGACCAAGATCATCGAGCGGAACACCACCATCCCGACCAAGCGCTCGGAGGTGTTCACCACCGCCGACGACAACCAGCCGTCGGTGATGATCCAGGTCTACCAGGGCGAGCGGGACTTCGCCCGGGACAACAAGTCGCTCGGAAACTTCGAGCTGACCGGCCTTCCGCCGGCTCCGCGCGGCGTGCCGCAGATCGAGGTCGCGTTCGACATCGACGCCAACGGCATCGTGCACGTGCACGCCAAGGACCTGGCCACGAGCAAGGAGCAGTCGATGACCGTGACCGGCGGGTCGGCCCTGAACAAGGAGGACATCGCCTCCATGGTCAAGGACGCCGAGGCGCACGCCGAGGAGGACAAGAAGCGGCGTGAGGCGGTCGAGGTGCGCAACGAGGCCGACAACCTGGTCTTCCGCACCGAGAAGCTGCTCAGCGAGAACGGCGACAAGATCGGCGACGACGTGAAGCAGCCGGTCGAGGAGTCCCTGGCCGAGCTGAAGACCGCTCTCGAGGGTGACGACATCGACGCCGTCAAGGCGGCCGTGGACAAGGTCAACACCACCAGCGCGGCGGTGGGACAGGCGATGTACGCGGCGGCTCAGGCGGCGAGTGCGTCCGAGGCGCCGAGCCCCGACGGAGACACCAGCGGAGCCACCGGCAGCAACGCCGGCTCCGACGATGACGTGGTCGACGCCGAGATCGTGGACGAGGACCAGAACACGGGGACCAAGTGAGCGATCCAGCCGAGACCGAGAACACCGGACCGACCATCCGGGACCGGCGTCGGATCGATCCGGAGACGTACCAGGTCCGGGAGCCGCAGCCTGCTGCGGCCCCTGGGGCCGGGGCTCCGGTCGACCCGAGCCCCGTCCAGGGGGTGGTCAGCGAGGAGGAGGTCGACCAGTTGAAGACCGCACTGGCTGATCGCACGCTGGACCTGCAGCGGCTGCAGGCCGAGTACGTGAACTACAAGCGCCGGGTGGACCGGGATCGCGATGTGGCTCGCAAGAGCGGTATCGAGGCCGTGCTCAAGGACCTCATGTCGGTCCTCGACGATGTCCGGTCGGCCCGGGAGCACGGGGAGCTGAGCGGCGGGTTCAAGGCGGTCGCCGACGAGCTCGAGCGGGTGACCGCCCGGTACGGGCTGGAGACGTACGGCGAGAAGGGCGATCCGTTCGATCCGCACATCCACGAGGCGCTGCTGCACTCGCACTCCGAGGGGATCGACGGACCGACCTGTGTGGAGATCCTGCAGCCGGGCTACCGGATCGGTGACCGTGTCGTGCGGCCCGCCCGGGTCGCCGTGGCCGAGCCCGATCCGAACGCTCCGCCGGCCGAGGCGACCACCCCGGAGGCAGCCACCGCCGGGGCAGCCACCCCGGAGGCAGCGGCGGAGGCGGCCGATGTGCCGTCCGACGACGAGCGCTGATGACGTGAGGGTGTCGGGTGGCCCCCGGGCCGCCCGACCCCTGACCATGGGCAGAACGACGACCAGGACCGGCCCGGCCGGTCCCCAGACCCTCGGGAGGAGGCGTCCATGAGCACCAAGGACTGGCTGGAGAAGGACTACTACAAGGTCCTCGGCGTGGCGAAGGACGCCAAGCCCGACGAGCTCAAGAAGGCCTATCGCAAGCTGGCCCGGGAGAACCATCCCGACCAGAACCCCGGGAACCCCGAGGCCGAGAAGCGGTTCAAGGAGGTCTCCGAGGCCAACGACGTGCTGTCCGACGCCAAGAAGCGCAAGGAGTACGACGACGCCCGCAAGCTGTTCGGTGGCGGCGGCTTCCGCTTCCCGGGCGGCGGGGCCGGCGGTCAGGGTGGTCCCTCGGTGGACGACCTGTTCCGCAACGCCTCCGACAGCGGCTTCTCCGACCTCTTCGGCGGGCTGTTCAACGGCGGCCAGAGCCGTACCCAGCGCTACTCGTCCGCTCGTGGACCACGGCGCGGCAGCGACGTCGAGGGTGAGGTGACGGTCGACTTCGTGGACGCCATCTCCGGGGTCACGGTGGGGATGCAGATGATCTCCGACGCGCCGTGCGAGGCGTGTCACGGCACCGGAGCCAAGGCGGGCACGGTGCCGCACGTCTGCGCCACCTGCCAGGGCTCCGGCATGCAGACCTCCACCTCCGGTGGGGTGTTCGCGATGACCGAACCCTGCAAGGACTGCCACGGTCGCGGCATGGTGGTGGACGACCCCTGCCCGGTCTGTCACGGGTCCGGTCGCGGTCGCTCGACCCGGACCATGCAGGTCCGGATCCCGGCCGGCGTCACCGACGGGCAGCGGATCCGGCTGAAGGGCAAGGGCGGCGCCGGCGAGAACGGCGGTGCCGCCGGAGATCTGTACGTCGTCGTACACGTCCGGCCCCATGCCGTGTTCGGCCGTACGGGTGACAACCTCACCCTGACCGCACCGGTCACCTTCCACGAAGCGGCCGTCGGTGGCGAGATCGAGGTGCCCACCCTGGGTGGGTCGCCGGTCAAGCTGCGACTGCCCGCCGGTACGCCCAACGGTCGTACGCTGCGGGTCCGCGGCAAGGGTGTCTACCGTCGCGACGGAACCACCGGCGACCTGCTGGTCTCCGTCGAGGTCGTGGTGCCGTCCTCGCTCACCCCCGAGGCCAGGCAGGCCCTGGACTCCTACGCCGAGGCCGTGGGGAACCAGAACCCGCGGGCGAAGCTGTTCGCCAGCGGCTCGTGAAGGAGTAGGCGATGAGTGGAGCTGTGTTCGATGGTCGCGCTCCGCGCTCCGTGGTCACGAGCTCCGCGAGGTCCCGCTCGTTCGTCACGATTCCGGACGACACGGCGTTGCTTGGAATGAGTGGGCGTGTCGCCCAGAATCGCTCCTGCACTCCCGGGAGGCTCCGCTCATGACCCAGCTGCCCCAGCAGATCGACTCCGACGCGCCCGTCTTCGTCATCTCGGTGGCCGCTCAGCTGGCCGGGATGCACCCGCAGACACTGCGGACCTACGACCGGATGGGTCTGGTCGTGCCGCGGCGGCTGGCCAAGCGGGGTCGTCGCTACTCGGCCCGCGACATCGCCCGGCTGCGCCTGGTGCAGCGCCTGAGCCAGGACGAGGGCATCAACCTCGAGGGCATCCGCCGGATCCTGTCCATGCAGGACGAGCTGGACGAGATGCGTCGTCGGCTGGAGGAGATGGCTGCCGTGCTCACGGCGGTGCACAACGCGCCGCCGGGGTCCCGGGTCTTCACCGCCGACGGCACCGGTGGGGTGCACCTCGGTGGCGGCGGGGTGCGCCGCCCGCGCGCGGTGCTCGCCCTGCCATCCCGGGAGAAGTAGCTGCTCGGCGGCCGTGGACCGTCAGCCTGACTCGGGATCGCCGGCGTCCCGCCGTGCCCGGGCCCGTCGCTTTCCCTCGTGCATGGCCTGTACCCGCGCGATGGGGATCTCGTGTCCTTCGGCCACGAGACCGTCCGGCAGGACCTGCGGTACCGGCAGCGCCGAGCGCCACGGATCGCCGTCCAGCTGTCCGGCGGCGGTGGTCAGGGTGAAGTCCGCCGGGGCGATCCGATCCAGGTCGTCCCAGGAGACGGGGAAGGACACCGGGACTCCCGGTCGGGCCCGCGGGCTGTAGGTCGCGACCACGGTGGCGCCGCCGGCCCGCGTCGAGTCCAGGAACACCTTGCCCGCCCGATCCTCCTTGACGTACGCGGTTGTGGCCAGCGCCGGATCGACTCGCTCCGCCCGGGCGGCGATAGCCCTGCAGGCCGCGGCCGCGTCCTCGGGAGCCGTCCCCGGCGTCAGCGGCACGAACACGTGCACCCCCTTCGCACCGCTGGTCTTGACGGCTCCGGCCAGCCCGAGGTCGTCCAGCGCGGCCCGCACCAGCTGGGCGGCTGCGACCACGACCCCGAAGTCCGAGCCCTCCGGCGGATCCAGGTCCATCACCAGGAAGTCGGGCTCGTGCGGTTGGGCCAGCCTGAAGAGCGTGACGTGGTACTCCACCGCGCGTTGGTTGGCGAACCAGAGCAGCGTACGGACGTCATCGACCACCGGGTAGGAGATCTCGCGCCGCGACGCCTCGGCCCAGATCGTCGTCCGCGGCACCCAGTCCGGGGTGTACTTCGGCAGGTTCTTCTGCATGAACGCGGGCTGGCCGGGCCGGACGCGGATCACCGAGAGCGGTCGATCGGCGAGCACCGGGAGCATCCGGTCCGCCACCGCCTCCAGATAGTCGACGAGGTCACGCTTGGTCGCGCCGGCGCCGTCGAACAGCTCCTGGTCGAGGTGGCTGAAGGAAACCCCGGCGCGCTCCTCGTCGGGCACGGCTCTCCCCTCGGGATCCCGGCCGGGTCAGGGGCGGCCGATGAGCGAACGGACGGCCTTGCCCAGCACCGCTGACCGCTCGGCGGGCGGGCCGATCTGCTCCAGACCGAAGCCGAACGTGACGGTGTCGCTGGTCGACACGGCACCGGACAGCAGGCCCGGAGAGCGAGCGAAGTCACTGCCGCCGGCCGAGCTGCCCGGCGGCGGCCCAGGGGTCTGCCACGGCCCGAGCCCGGTCTCGAACCCCTCGGACTCCACCACCTGGCCACCGACGACGAGCTCGGTGTGGTCGACCACCACACCCACACCGCCGACCGACCCGTCGGTGACGTAGCTGATCGACACCTCGACCTGCTGACCGGCGTACGCCGACAGGTCGAAGGTGGCCGGCTGCCAGCCGCCGGAGCTGCCGGTCATCGAGTTCCAGGCGCCGGTGGTCCCGGTCGCCGTGCAGGCGGTGGCGCCCACGGTGAGGTAGTGGGTCAGGAACGGATGAGTCTCCAGCAGGAAGCCCGCTTCACACTCCGCCGGCACCGCGGTGCTGGTCAGTCCGCCGGCCTCGGGCAGCGTGGTCCAGGCGTCGCTGCCCACCGGATGCGCCTCCATGAGCACGTGGTCGTACTCCGGCTCGACGTCGAAGGACAGCTGGGTCCGCAGCTGCGGCGCCTGGGCGGCGGTGACGCCGGTCAGGTCCACCGTTCGGGTCAGCCGCATGTAGGAGTCGTCGGTGTGCAGGGCGCCGACGTACCACTCGCCCTCGACCGGGTCGAAGGCGCCACCGGCGGCGCCCTCGTAGGTGCCCGCTGACTCGCTGGCGAACAGCGGGAAGTCCTCGACCGGCAACACATCGCTGGTGACCGCCAGGGTTCCCGGCTCGTCCAGGGGGTTCGCGGCGACGGCCGGTCCGCCGAAGGTGGCCCCGGTGCCCGACAGCAGGCCCTCGCCAGTGAACCCGGTCGGGTTCGGCGCCGTCGACCTGGCGTACACCCCCAGGTAGTACTGGTAGAAGTCGTCGGCCAGCAGCAGGCAGTCGCTGAACAGGTCGACGGTGACCACGCAGTCGGCCGTCGGGTCGCCGTCCAGTCCGTAGTAGATCCCGCCGATGGTGCCGGCCAGGATCCCGAAGTAGCCGGCCGTCTCGCCGGCGTGCACCAGCTTGCCGCCCTCGTTGAGGTAGTCCCGGACGGCGACGGTCAGGTACTGCTGGCGCTCCGCCACCGCGGCGTCGGGCACCTGCTGACTGCCGATCTGGGTGAGGGCGTCCTCCGGGTCCTGGGTGAGCCGGTTGTCACCGAGGTACCAGACCACCGCGTCGAAGTGCCCCAGCACCCCGAGGTGGTGCGGCACCCCCCGCTGGGAGACGTCCCACAGCGAGGCCCGGTAGCCCTGCGCGCGCAGCGCCGCGACGTGCGCCGCGGCGTACTTCGGCGCGCTGCCGGTCGGTGTCTCCTCCGGGTTCACGCCCTCGTAGTCCTCGTTGGCGAGCACCAGGACGCGGTTGCGGGTGTCCTCGACCAACCGGTACGTGAATCGGTCGCTGGCGCGTTCGCCCTTGCCGGGGCGGTTGCCGGTGAACCAGACGGTCACCGAGTCACCCGGCCGGGCGCCGCGCACCGCGCCGCGGTACTCGGCGTAGTAGACGTCGCCGGCCCGGCCGTAGCGCTCGCCGCCACGCCACTCCCGTACGGGCACCTGCTGCGCCCGGCGGCCGTTGATCGAGTAGTGCATCCGCAGGTTCTTCAGATCGCGCCGGGCGGTCACCGCGACCGGCTGCGGGTCCCCGTACGACGTCGCGAACCGGTCCACGGCGAAGTCGGGGGCCGTCCGACCGACCACCGAGACCGGGTCGTCGGGGTCCCCGGCCGAGCGGGCGATCGCCAGCGCGAAGGGGAGGTTCTTCTCGAACTCCGCCTGGATCAGGGCTTCGGAGTCGGGGAAGTTGAACACGCTCTCGCAGTCCCCGGGCTCGAACGCGTCGTCGGGATCCACGCCACTGGCCGTTTCGCAGGTCGACATCTCCGGCGTGAAGGCGAGGGTCCCGTACCTGGCCTGGGCGTGTTCGGTGGTCTCGCCGTTGGTCGTGTAGAGCTCGGCCGACAGATCCGGGTCGTACCCCGGCACCGCTGGGTGCGCGTCGTCGCCGACGAGGGTCTCGTAAAGGAGGTCGTCGGGGCTCGGGGTCGCCACCTGGGAGCCGACACCGTAGAGGATCAGCTCGGCGGCGGAGTGGTAGTTGATCTGGAAGGCGAACCGCACCCGCTTCATCAGGTCGTCCAGCGCCCGGGTCTCCGGCTCGGATCGCGGAGCCGTGCCGCGGTAGGTGTCGCTGCTGACGGTGGGGGAGGAGCCCTCGTTGTCGTAGCCCCAGCTGGTCGGGAAGTTCCGGTTCAGGTCGACCCCGTCCAGACCGCTGATCACGCCGTCGCCGTCGTTGTCGTGCAGGTTCTTCCGCCAGAGTCGGTTGTCCGCGGTGAAGGTGAAGTCGTAGCCGTCGGGGTTCGCCACCGGCACGAACCAGAGCTCGCGGGTGTCGACGATCCCACGGGTGGCGGCCGTGGTCGCATACCCCTCCAAGACGTGGCGGAGCAGGCGGCGGTTCATCTCGGGCGTGATCCACTCCCGGGCGTGCTGGGCGGAGGAGTAGAGCACGGCGGGCCGCCGTCCATCGGGCAGACTCCGGGCGTCCCGGGTCACCTTCATCGCGACGATGTCCTGGCCCTGGACGGTCTTGCCGATGGTCACCAGCTTCGTCAGGCGCGGGTAGTCGCGCGCCAGCTGACGGAACTCGTCGCGGATGCCACCCGCCTCGCTGTAGGAGCGGTAGACCTCGTACCCGTCGGCGGCTTGCTGGTTCATCCGCCGGGAGGCGGTGGTTCCGGCGACCCGCTTCTCGGTCAGCGGGAGACCGAGGGCGGTCAGCTTGGCGGCTTGCAGGCGAGTGAGCACGACCTCGACCGAGATCTTGTCGCCCGCTCGGCCGCGTGAGACGACGCTGCCGTGGTCCAGCCCGGTGTCGGACAGCTGGGCCACCTGCGCGGGGGTCAGCTGACCGACGAAGACCGTCGGGCCGGGAGTCGGTGGGGCGGCCGAGGACGGCGGGGAGGCCACCAGGACCGATCCGAGCGCCAGCGCACCGACGACGAGCAGGACCAGCTTCCGCCTCATAGCGACTCCTCGCCCCGGGGGCCGGCGTGGTGACGACCCGCGGTCCGCTGGTCAGCCTCGTCCTTCGGTCCGCGCCGTGTCAATGACTCCGTTGTGCGGGTCCGCTGGGCGATGTCAGAGGGGTGGGTCATAATCGAGCACGTGTTCGATGACGCGATCCTCCCGGCTGGCGGGGCAAACGACGGATACCCTGCTGATATGACGGTCCATGCCTCTGAGGTGGCTGCAGAGATCCGTCGCAGACTGCCCGGTATCGGAATCAAGAAGCTCCACAAGCTGCTCTATTACTGCCAGGGTCACCACCTGTTGGCCTTCGAGGCACCGATCTTCTCCGAATCGGTGTCTGCCCGGGTCATGGGCCCGGTGGTCGGTCGTCTGTGGTTGACCGAGAAGGCGGCGGGGGAGTCGGTGGACGCGACCGGCGCGTTGGATGACGGATCGAACTCGAAGACCCGATCCTCCGCCTTCGCCGGCCCGTGACCGCGTGGGTCTGACCCGGCTCGAGGACCCTTACGACGGGATGCAGCGACAATCCGGCTTCCCGAACCTGATCGGGTCGCTCGGCATCCCGTACTGATCAGGACTCGAGTCCTCACCCACTGATCAAGCCAGCACCCTGATCAGCCCTGACTTCTCCCTGACGGAGATTGAGTCGACCGCGCTCAGGGTGGAATACTGAAGCCCCGAACCAGGGTTGAGCGTAGTAGACTCAACCTTGAACTCGACTCTCGAAGGACCTGCATGGACACCAGCAAGCTCACCACCAAGAGTCGCGATGCCGTCTCGGCGGCGTTGCGCAACGCGTTGACGGCCGGCAACCCAAGTGCTGAGCCGTCCCATCTGCTGCGTGCTCTCCTGATGGTGCCGGGGAACACCGTGGCCCCACTGCTGACCTCGGTGGGCGCCGACCCCACCGTGGTGGACGCCGCCGCGAAGGGGGCGATCACCAAGCTGCCGTCGGCCAGCGGCTCGTCGGTCAGCCAGCCCGCCCTGTCGGGATCCTTCGCCAGGGTGCTGGCGGACGCGGAGACGCGCGCCGAGCAGCTGGGTGACAGCTACGTCGCCACCGAGCACCTGCTCATCGCGCTGGCCGCGGTCTCCTCCGACGCGAAGAAGATCCTCACCGATCTGCACGTGACGGCCGACGGACTGGCGAGCGCCTTCAACGCCTCCCGCGGCTCCAAGCGCGTCACCAGTCAGGAGGCCGAGGGCACGTCCTCGGCGCTCGACCAGTACGGCATCGATCTCACCGCGCAGGCTCGGGAGGGTCGACTCGACCCGGTCATCGGCCGCGACACCGAGATCCGTCGGGTGGTGCAGGTGCTGGCCCGTCGCACCAAGAACAACCCGGTGCTGATCGGTGAACCCGGCGTGGGCAAGACCGCCGTCGTCGAAGGGCTGGCCCAGCGACTCGTGGCCGGGGACGTGCCCGACTCGCTGAAGGGTCGGCGGCTGATCTCACTCGATCTGTCGGCGATGGTCGCCGGCGCGAAGTACCGCGGGGAGTTCGAGGAACGGCTGAAGGCCGTGCTGACCGAGATCCGCGACGCCGAGGGCCAGGTGATCACGTTCATCGACGAGCTGCACACGGTGGTGGGCGCCGGCGCGTCGGGCGATTCCTCGATGGACGCGGGCAACATGCTGAAGCCGATGCTGGCCCGCGGTGAGCTCCGGATGATCGGCGCCACCACCCTCGACGAGTACCGCGAGCGGATCGAGAAGGATGCCGCCCTGGAGCGGCGGTTCCAGCAGGTCTACGTCGGCGAGCCCAGTGTCGAGGACACCATCGCGATCCTCCGCGGGCTGCGGGAACGCTACGAGGCGCACCACAAGGTGGTCATCACCGACGCCGCCCTGGTCGCCGCCGCCACCCTGTCGAACCGCTACATCACCTCCCGCCAGCTGCCGGACAAGGCCATCGACCTGATCGACGAGTCCGCCTCCCGGCTGCGGATGGAGATCGACTCCTCCCCGGAGGAGATCGACCAGCTGCGGCGGACGGTGGACCGGATGAAGATGCAGCGGTTCGCGTTGGAGAAGGAGTCCGACAGCGGCTCGGTCGAGCGGTTGGGTCGACTGGAGGGCGAGCTCGCCGACGTCGAGGAGGAGCTGCGCGGGCTCGAGGCGCGCTGGGAGGCCGAGAAGCAGGGCCTGAACCAGGTCGGCGACCTGAAGCGGGAGATCGACGAGCTGCGGATCGAGGCCGACCGGGCCCTCCGGGAGGGCAACCTGGTCCGGGCCAGCGAGATCAACTACGGGGAGATCCCCGAGCTGCAGGGCCGGCTGGCCCGGGCCGACGAGGTCGAGAGCCAGACCGACACGATGGTGTCGGAGCAGGTCGGTCCGCACGACATCGCCGAGGTGGTGTCCAACTGGACCGGGATCCCGGTCGGTCGGCTGCTGCAGGGGGAGAGCGAGAAGCTGCTGGCCATGGAGTCGCGGTTGGGCGAGCGGTTGATCGGTCAGAAGCCGGCGGTCAAGGCCGTGTCCGATGCCGTCCGCCGGTCGCGGGCCGGTATCTCCGACCCGAACCGGCCCACCGGTTCGTTCCTGTTCCTCGGCCCGACCGGGGTGGGCAAGACCGAGCTGGCCAAGTCGCTCGCCGAGTTCCTGTTCGACGACGAGCACGCCATGGTCCGGATCGACATGAGCGAGTACTCCGAGAAGCACTCGGTGGCCCGGCTCGTCGGCGCCCCTCCCGGCTACATCGGCTACGAGGAGGGCGGCCAGCTCACCGAGGCGGTGCGGCGCCGCCCATACGCGGTCGTGCTGCTGGACGAGGTGGAGAAGGCGCACAGCGAGGTCTTCGACATCCTGCTGCAGGTGCTGGACGACGGTCGGCTGACCGATGGACAGGGCCGTACGGTCGACTTCCGCAACGTGCTGCTGATCCTGACCTCCAACCTGGGCTCGCAGTTCCTGGCCGACCAGACGCTCGACGCCACGACCAAGCGGAACGCGGTGATGGGGGTCGTGCGCGGTGCCTTCAAGCCGGAGTTCCTCAACCGGCTGGACGAGGTGGTGCTCTTCGACGCGCTCGGCACCGAGGAGCTGGCCCGGATCGTGGACATCAGCCTGCGCCGGCTGAACGCCCGACTGTCCGATCGCCGGATCTCCGTCGAGGTGACCCCGGCGGCCAAGGAGTGGCTGGCCCTGACCGGCTTCGATCCCGTCTACGGCGCCCGTCCGCTGCGCAGGCTGATCCAGACCACCATCGAGGACCAGCTGGCCAGGCAGGTACTGGCCGGCGCGGTCGCCGACGGTGACGTGATCAGCTTCGACGTGGACGAGGCCGAGGACGGCCTGGTGGCCGTGCAGCCGGCGACGCTGACCGTCTGACCCCCGGCGCCCGACCTGGTTGACCGGAAACCGACAAGGGTCGGGGCTACGGCCCTGATCCTCGTCGCGTCCTCCGACGGATCAGCTCTGGGGGTGGCCCGGACCCGCGATGTTGACCAACCAGCTGACGCCGAACCTGTCGGTCAGCTGACCGAAGTAGTCGCCCCACGGCGCCTGATCCAGGGGCATGCCCACCTGACCGCCCTCTGCGAGCGCGTCGAAGTAACCCCGGATCTCGTCGGTCTCGTTGCCGCTGATCGAGAGCGTGCCGTTGCTGATCTCCCCCGGCATGTGCGAGGGGACGTCCGCGCCCATCAGGGTGAAACCGGCCGGAGTGGTGAGCTGGCTGTGCATGATGCTGTCCTTCTCGTCGTCGGTGACGCCCGGCATCTGGAACTCGCCGAAGGTGGAGACGGTGAGCTCGCCGCCCAGCACGGACTGGTAGAACTCCATCGCCTCGCGGGCCTGGCCGCGGAAGTTGAGGTAGGGGTTGAGCAGAGCCATGGTGATCCTCCCGAAGTGATGAGCTGCGGACATTCTGCTCCGCGGCGGTGACAGCGGATAGACCTGAGGGTGCCATCGGACTCATCGGGTGTGTGATGATCGCCCCGAACCGGCACCAGGGGCACGAGGAGGCGGAACTGAGCGGCGAGATCGTCCTCGACACGGGGTCGCAGGTGGTGACGTTGGTGCAGGACCCCGCCCGGCCCGGGGCGTACCTGGTCCGGATAGGCGGCACGGACCAGTCGTACGTGGATCTGGCCGATCCGCTGCGGCTGGAGTTCGACTACGTCCAGCGGATCGCCGACGTGGTCGACGAGATCGCGCCCGACGGTGAGCGGATCCGGATCGTGCACATCGGTGGGGCCGCCCTGACCCTGCCCCGCTACGTGACCGCCACCCGGCCCAGCTCGGCGCAGATCGTGCTGGAACCGGACGAGGAGCTGACCCGGCTGGTCCGCGAGCATCTGCCCCTGCCCCGGCAGAGCGGTATCAAGATCCGCGCCGTCGACGGCCGCACGGGGATCGCGGCGATGCGCGACGGGTTCGTCGAGCTGGTGATCGTGGATGCCTTCGCCGGGGCCCGGGTGCCGGCCGAGCTGACCACCGTCGAGTTCCTCGCCGACCTGCGACGGGTGGTGGGCCCGGCCGGAGCCGTGGTGATCAACGTGACCGACAGCGGGGGGCTGGCCTACTCCCGGCGGGTGCTGGCCGGAGTGGCCGGAGTCTTCTCCCAGGTGGTCTACGGGGCGGAGCCGGCCACGCTGAAGGGTCGCCGGTTCGGGAACGTGATCATCACCGGCTCGGACGCCGCGTTGCCGGAG
>DATDAP010000192.1:0-16739 GCA_036525335.1 Microlunatus sp.
AACCGCCTGTTTACAAGACAGGTGCGCTACCAATTGCGCCACGCCAGCAGGATGCCCGGCAACGTTACCGGAGCGGGGTCGAGGGTGCAGGGAGTTGGGTCTCAGCCATTGAGCTCAGGATCGAGCGGAGGAAAGATCGACAGGAGCCACCGGTCGAGGGTGCGGGCCACCGCCAGGGTGTCCTTCCACGGGACCAGGGGAGACTCCAGCTCACCGGCGCGCAGACAGCGGTTCACCTCGCCGATCTCGAAGGTGTATCCACCACCCGGCCACTGGGTCACCAGGGTTTCCTCGTACCGATCTGCTCCCGTTCTCCGGATCAAGGTCATCTCGGCCGGGAGCAGGAAGTTGTCGAACCTGATCGAGCCGTCGGTGCAGTGCACCTCGAGTCGGGACGGCAGGTCGGCCTCCAGGCTGCACGCGATGCTGGCGGTGGCGGGCGGACGGAACTCGGTCGAATCGTAGGTGAGCAGCGCGGCGGCGTGCGCCTCCACCCCGGTCGGGGCGAGGGTGCCGAAGCCGTACAGCTGGTCGGGTTCGCCCAGGAACAGGTTGACGGCGTGCACCGGGTAGACACCGAGGTCGAGAATCGCTCCGCCGGCCTGGTCGGGGTCGAGCAGCCGGTGTGACTGGTCGCCGTCGAAGGCGAAGCCGAACGAGGCGGTCACGTGCCGGACGGCTCCCAGCTCACCCGCCCTGACGATCTGGGCGGCTTGCCGCAGGAGTGGATTGGTCCGGCTCCACAGAGCCTCCATCAAGAACACGCCACGGTCACCGGCGAGGTCGACCAGCTCCTCGGTCTCCGCCGCGGACACGGTCAGCGGCTTCTCCACCAGCACGGCCTTGCCGGACTCCAGGCAGAGTCGGGCGGAGCCGAGGTGGTCGTTGTGGGTGGAGGCCACGTAGATGACATCGATCTCGGGGTCGGAGGCCAGTTCGGCGTACGATCCGTAGGCGCGCGGGATCTCGAACTCCCGGGCGAACTGCTCAGCCGTGTCGAGGCTGCGGCTGCCGACCGCAACCACCTCGGCCTCCTCGGGCAGCAGCGCAAGATCACGGGTGAGGACGGAGGCGATGTGACCGGTGCTGAGAATGCCCCAGCGGATACGGGCGTCGTGGCTGCTCACCATCTCAGTCAACCTCATGGCACACCGCCGGTACGAATGACACTCGTGTCATTCACGCGTACCATGGCCGCCATGGTCGCTGCCTCCAATCCCGAGCATGCCGCTACCTCGGGCGTGGGCGAGCTCAGTGCCCGTGACGCCGAGATCCTCGCTTTCGAGCGTCAGTGGTGGAAGTTCGCCGGGGCCAAGGAGCAAGCCATCCGGGACAAGTTCCAGATGTCGGCCACCCGCTACTACCAGGTGCTGAACAACCTGATCGACTCCCCGTCGGCCCTGGTCCACGACCCGCTGCTGGTCAAGCGACTCCGTCGGTTGCGCGCCACCCGGCAGCGGAATCGCTCCGCCAAGCGGCTCGGCATCGACCTGACGATCGACCGCTGATCATCGTGTGACTCCGGTGGTCGACTACGGCCCAGGATTCACACGTTGTCGTCGTCCACAGGCCTGCGGTCTGCTCACCGTCGTCCACAGATCGTCGTTACCCCCGTACGGATCGCCCCCTTCGTGCGCAGTGTCTAAGCGTGCACACGCGAATGGATCCATCCGACCGGCTGAGAGCGCTGGCCGCGGATCAGGCTGGGGTGATCTCGTCGAAGCAGGCCTTCCTTCTCGGACTCTCGCGCGAATCCGTCCGCCGGCTCGCCCGCGATCATCACTGGCAGCGACTGACTCCAGGCGTCTTCCACCTCGGTGTCGGGAACCCATCCTGGTTGGCGCGGGCCTGGGCCGGGATCCTGCTCGGCGGCTCCGACGCCCGTCTCGGGTTCGCGGCGGCCGGTCACGCCTGGGGACTGGTGGCCGAGCCGCCGGAGGAGTGCCAGGTGCTCGTGCCGGTGGATCGACAGGTCGCCGCACGAGGATGTTGGACGTTCCCGCGGGAACGTCCCGGCGTTCGGGAGCAGCGTAGTCAGGGCAGTCCGCCGTGCACCTCCATTGCGGACACGGCGATCGATCTGTGCGCAACCGTCGACGAACCGGACATCGAGGACGTCCTGACCAGGGCGGTACAGGGGAGACGGGTCAGCGCGCAGGAGCTGCTGCAGCGCGCGAGAGCCCGGCCTCGGGTTCGTCATCGATCGGCGATCCTCGCGCTGCTGGGTGAGGTGCGAGAGGGCGCCGAGTCGGTTCTCGAGCTGCGCTATCTGAATGACGTCGAACGGGCCCACGGTCTCCCTACGGCGACGCGTCAGCACCGCAGCCGCAACGGCAAAGACGTGCGCGATGCGCTCTACGAGGAGTACTCCACGATCGTCGAGCTCGACGGCGATCAGCACGTGCTCAGGCAACTGCGAGACATGCAGCGCGACAACCGCGCGCTGGTCTCGGGGAAGGTGTCGCTACGGTACGGATGGCACGACGTGACCGGCCGGTCTTGCCAGGTGGCCTGGGAGGTGGCGGCCGTCCTCGTGTCCCGAGGATGGTCGGGTCTGCCGACGCGTTGCCCACGCTGCGAGCACGCCACCGGAGCGGATCTGAAGTCCGTGTGACGGTTCGCCCAGCGTGCCGGTCACCGCGGCGATCCACTGACCAAGCCCCGACAACGTGTGAGATGTCGGCCGATGTCGACCTCAGAACTCACACACTCCCCTCGAGGACCGGGCCGACCGCAGCGTGACCGCCCGGATCAACCCATCATCGACGGCGACGATGTGCTCTCGGCGTCCAGGAACGTCGTCACCACATCGACGACGAGCCCCGTCCGGGCCATCCCGTTGAAGTGGGTCGTTCCCGGGAACACCGCCAGGTGCGAGGCCGGTACGCCCGCGAAGTCACCGTTGACGTCGCCGCCGCGCAGCTGCAGGAACCGTACGGCGTGATCGAGCCGGACCATGTCGCAGTCGCCGACGGTGATCAGGGTGGGCGCCGCGATACCGCGGATGTCGTCGTCGGTCCAGCCGGGACCCGCCATGAAGGCGCCCAGCTTGTCCAGCAGGTCCTGCAGCTTGTCCGGGTGGGGTGACTTCGCCAGGTACTCGGCGTGCATCGGTGAGCCGGCGATCATGTCGACCGTCATGGCACCGACCGCGACCGCGTTCTCCGGGCGGGATCCGTCGGGGTGGAAGGTGATCGATGAGAGGACGACGCGGCGCACCCGCTCCGGGTGCTCGACAGCCAGTCGGAGGGCGACGGCTCCGCCGACGCTGAAGCCGAAGATGTCCACCTGAGCCAGCCCGAGGTGATCCAGCAACCCGATGACGTCCGCGGCGAGCGAGTCGGTGGCGAGTGGTCGGTCGATGTCGTTGGTGCGGCCGTGGCCCTGGAAGTCGATCCCGATCACCTGACGGTTCTCGGCCAGGGCCGGCAGCACGGCCCCGAACTGCAGATCGATGTTGAACAGGCCGCCGTGCAGGAGCAGCAGGGGAGTGCCACCCGCGCCGTGGATCTCGTAGTACATCTGCAGCTCGCCCAGGGGCGCGAAGCCGGTCTGCGGTGCCGCGATCGACTGCTCGGTCATCGTGTTCCTCTACTTCCATCGTCGTTACGTCGCTAGACCCGGCCCGACTGCGGAACTCATCGTCTCCGCGAGGCGAGGGAAGCAACCGACCGGCCGAGCCAACCGGTCGCCCGCCGGGCCTGGATCGACAAGGGGATGACGGGCAGGTCCGGATAGCCGCCCGCCGCCAACCCGGCGTGCTGCTCGAAGGCGTTCCGGGCTGCTCGGTCGCCTGTACGCAGCACCGACCAGCCCATCATCGCCACGTACACCGGGTAGAACGGCAGACCGAGGCAGCACAGGTACTGCCAGCTGTGGCGCTCCTCGTGCTCCAGCAGCCGCGGCAGCCCGCGGAGCCGTTCGCTGAAGGTCGTGCCGGTGGTGACGACACTGCCCACTGTGAACGCCCCCGCGATCGGGAACTGCAGCCGGTAGCCTTCGGCGAGCAGCAGACCACGAGGTCCGCGGCGGATCCGGGCCCGTCCGATGCGGGCGATCAGCAGCCCGAGGGGCGTGGTCAGATTGAGCACGTTGCCGACCAGGCGCACCCACTGCCAGCCGGTCAGGCGGGTCGGTGACAGCGGGTCCTCGGCGGCCGAGCTGATCATGCTGGCATCGTCCCATCCCGAGCAGCGTCTCGTCCTCTGGACTGATTTCCCATCATGCAAGACGCCGACGTGTGATCTTGGGGCACCCGCGCCTAGGCTGTGCCTTACATCCAGAGGGGACGAGGGACCGGCCCGTCGACTCCCCGGCAACCGGCTGACAGATCAGCCACGGTGCCAACTCCGACTCGGTCGAACGTCGATCGGGTGCAGATGATGAAGGACTGATCGATGACTGCGGTCTTCTCGGCCGATCCCGCCACGGGCTGTCGCCCGGGCGCGTTCGGTAACGCCACCCACCTCGTCTGCCGCGCCTGCGGTGCGCACAGCCCGCTCGGCCCGTTCTATGCGTGCCTGGACTGCTTCGGCCCGCTCGAGGTCGGCTACGAGTACCCGACGATCACCCGGGCCGAGATCGAGGCCGGGCCGAAGTCGATCTGGCGGTATGCGCCGCTGCTGCCGGTGCCGGCCGACATCGCGAGCTTCCGTTCCACCGACCCCGGGTACACCCGGCTGGTCGACGCCCGCCACCTCGCCGACGACCTCGGTCTGAAGCAGCTGTGGGTGAAGGACGACTCCGGCAACCCCACCCACTCCTTCAAGGACCGGGTCGTCGCCGTCGCCCTGTCCGCGGCCCGCGAGCTGGGGCTCCAGGTCCTCGCCTGCCCGTCCACCGGCAACCTGGCCAACGCGGTGGCCGCCGCGGCTGCCCGGGCCGGCATCAAGAGCGTCGTCTTCGTGCCCGAGAACCTCGAGCAGCAGAAGATCATCGCCTCCGCCGTCTACGACACCACGCTGATCGCGGTGCACGGCTCGTACGACGACGTGAACAAGCTGGCCAGCGAGATCGCCGCCGAGGAGGAGGGCTGGGCGTTCGTCAACGTCAACGTCCGCCCCTACTACGCCGAGGGTTCCAAGACGCTGGCGTACGAGATCGCCGAGCAGCTGGGCTGGCGGCTGCCCGACCAGGTGGTGGTCCCGGTCGCCTCCGGCTCCCAGCTGACCAAGATCGACAAGGGGTTCACCGAGCTGATCAGCCTCGGCCTGGTGGAGCCGAAGTCGTACGCGATCTACGGTGCTCAGGCCACCGGCTGCTCGCCGGTCGCGCAGGCGTTCCGCGCCGGGCACGACGTGGTCCAGCCGGTGAAGCCGAACACCATCGCCAAGTCGCTGGCTATCGGCAACCCGGCGGACGGGCCGTACGTGCTGGACGTGGTCCGCCGTACCGGTGGAGCCATCGTCGACGTCGACGACGCGACGGTCGTGGAGAACATCCAGCGGCTGGCCCGGACCGAGGGCATCTTCGCCGAGACCGCCGGCGGGGTGACGGTCGGGGTCACGGCCAAGCTGATCGCCGAAGGTCTCCTGGATCCGGCGAAGGAGACGGTCGTGATCAACTCCGGCGACGGGCTGAAGACCCTCGACGCCGTCGCCGATAGGGTCGGCCCGAAGACCACGATTCCGCCTCGCTACGAGGCTTTCACCGAGTTCTGGAAGGCACGAGGCTGATGAGCGCCACCGTCCGCATCCCCACCATCCTGCGCAGCTACACGGGCGGGGCGAACGAGGTCACGGTCGACGGCGGCACCCTCGCCGACGTGCTCGAGTCGCTGGAGTCCAGCCACCCCGGCATCCGGGCGCGGGTGCTCGACGACGCCGGAGCGCTGCGTCGCTTCGTGAACATCTACGTCGGTGACGACGACGTCCGCTTCATCGGTGGCCTGGAGGCCACCGTGGCCGACGGCGCCAAGATCTCCATCATCCCGGCCGTAGCCGGCGGCTGATCCGGACGCGGGGCTCGACTGTTTTGGGGGGCTGCCCGGGTGGTCACAGGGCGGCGCGCGGCGGATCTGGCAGCAGGCCGCGATCGGCCAGGTTCCGCCACAGGGCACGGATCCCGGTCTCCCACGGGGGTGCTGCCTCGCTGCTGGTGACGGTGTTGATCAAGGTCCCGAGCCGCGGGGTGGAGATCGTGACGACGTCACCCTCGTGGTGGGTGAAGCCCATCCCTGGTGCGTCGCGGTCCTTGGTCGGGGCGAACATCGTCCCGGTGAACAGGGCGAAGCCGTCCGGGTACTGATGGTGGTCGCCCCGGGTGTGAGAGAGGAGCTCGGGCAGGGTCCGGCTCATCTGGGACATGGAGCTGGTCGCGGTCAGCTCGAACGCGTCGTCGGCCCCCACGATCCGCAGTGACACGTCGGCGGCGGCGACCTGGTCGAGCGTGAAGGCTTCGTCGAAGAGCCGGATCATCGGTCCGATCGCACAGGACGCGTTGTTGTCCTTGGCCTCGCCCAGCAGCAGCGCACTGCGGCCCTCGAAGTCGCGCAGGTTGACGTCGTTGCCCAGCGTCGCGCCGACGGCCCGTCCGTCCGGGCGGGCGACCAGCACCACCTCGGGCTCCGGGTTGTTCCAGGCCGATCGGGCCAGCACCCCGATCGGGGCTCCGGAGCCCACGGCCGAGAGCACCGGCGCCTTGGTGAAGATCTCCGGGTCGGGTCCGATGCCCACCTCGAGATACTGCGACCACAGTCCCTCGGCCTGAAGTGCCTCCTTGACCGAGGCCGCCTTGGCGCTGCCCGGCCGGATGTCGGCGATCGATCCGCCGATGGCGGACTGGACCCGCGCGCGGACCTCCTGCGCGCGTTGCGGGTCCCCGGCGGCCCGCTCCTCGATCACCCGCTCCACCATGCTGACGGCGAACGTCACTCCGGCCGCCTTGATCACCTGCAGGTCGATCGGGGCCAGCAGGCGTACGGATGGGTCGTCGAGCGCCCAGGAGCGTCCCGCCTGGCCGAAGGCGGCGAACTCCCGTACGGCCGGTCGCTCCAGGAGATCGGCCATCGTAGGGGTGATCAGCGTCAGGTCGACCAGCTCGTCGCCGCGCAGGGCGACCACACACGGGCCATCCGGAGCCAGCAGCCGACCGACGAAGGTCCCGGACGAGCGATCGGCGGGCAGCAGCTGGCTGAGGGTCGTGGTGCGGGCGGCGGCGTCCATCTGACCATCCTCTCAATGCCACCGCTGACGCCCCGCTTCGCTACCTGACGCCCCTCCGCTGGCGGTGCGCGAGCGGGTGAAAGGGGCGGCGTCCGCGGGTCGAGGGGTGAGCGGGCTCGGGGTTGTCGGCGGGGGAGGGCACTATGGCGGTCATGGCAGTCGACAGCACCCTCGCCCTCACCAGCGAGGACGCCCTCCGCCGGACCATCGCCGCGATGGCCGGCCCGGACGCGTCCCCCCGCGAGGATCAGCTGCGGGCGGTGAGCGAGCTCGTCGACCACCGGCGGCGGGTGCTCGTCGTGCAGGCCACCGGTTGGGGCAAGTCGGCGGTCTACTGGGCGGCGACCACCGCCCTGAGATCGCACGGTGGGGGTCCGACTCTCGTGGTGTCGCCGCTGCTGGCCCTGATGCGTGATCAGATCGCCGCGGCGGAGCGGGCGGGGCTGCGGGCGGCCACCATCAACTCGACCAACTTCGACGAGTGGGATGCGGTGCTGGCCGACCTCCGGGGGGGACAAATCGATGTCCTGCTGATCTCCCCGGAGCGGCTGGCCAACCCGGGGTTCGCCCGCCGGCTGCCGGACCTGCTCGCCTCCTGCGGGCTGCTCGTGATCGACGAGGCCCACTGCGTCTCGGACTGGGGGTTCGACTTCCGGCCCGACTACCAGCGCCTGACGCGCACCTTGCTGTCCCTGGCCCCGGACACCCCGGTGCTGGCCACCACCGCCACCGCCAACGAGCGGGTCACCAGCGACGTCGCCGCCCAGCTCGGAGACGACACCGTGACGCTCCGAGGGTCTCTGGCCCGGGCCTCGCTGCGCCTGGCGGTCGTGCCGGGACTCACCCCGTTGGAGCGGTACGCCTGGGTCGCCGACGCGCTGGTCGAGCTGCCCGGCTCCGGGATCATCTACGTGCTCACCGTGGCCGAGTCGGAGCGGGTCGCCGGCTTCCTGACCAGCCTCGGACATGACGTGGCCGCCTACTCGGGGCAGACCCAGAACCGCCAGGAGCTCGAGGACCGGCTGCGCGGCAACCAGGTCAAGGCGCTGGTGGCTACCTCGGCGCTGGGCATGGGTTACGACAAGCCCGATCTGGCGTTCTGTCTGCATCTCGGGTCGCCGGCCTCGCCGGTTGCGTACTACCAGCAGGTCGGCCGAGCGGGTCGAGCCCTCGATGACGCGACCGCGGTGTTGGTGCCGAGCGAGGCGGACGAGCGGATCTGGGACTACTTCGCCACCGCCGGCATTCCCGTGGAGGGACAGGTCGAGCAGATCCTGGACGTGCTGGCCGACGAGCCGCAGTCGCTGCCCGCCCTGGAGACCGCCACCGGCATCCGCCGGTGCCGGTTGGAGACGGTGCTGAAGATCATGGCCGTCGACGACGCGGTGACCCGGCAGGGGTCCGGCTGGGTCTCGACGGGCAAGGGCTGGTACTTCGACGACACCAAGTGGGCGGCGTTGCGGAAGGTCCGGGCAACCGAGGCGGACCTGATGCGCCGGTACGCGCATGGCGAGGGCTGTCTGATGCAGTTCCTTCAGCTCGCCCTGGACGACCCGGATCCCAGCCCGTGCGGGCGCTGCTCGGTCTGCGACGGCCAGCTACCCGCCCCCGGACTACGGCCGTCGACGCCGACGATCGAGGCGGCGAGGCGATACTTCCGGGGCCAGGACGTGCTGGTCGAACCACGGAAGATGTGGGTCAGCGGACTGCCCGGCAAGAAGGGCAAGATCGCTTTCCTCGGTGAGGGCCGGGCGATGGCGTACGCGGACGATCCCGCCTGGTCCGGGGTGCTGGCCGACCTGTGGCAACAGGACGGTGAGGCGCCGCCGGAGGTGCTGGAGGCCGTGGTCGAGGTGCTGAAGCGCTGGTCGAAGACGTGGCAGCGGCCGACCGCCGTGGTGGCGATGCCATCGCGGCGCTACCCGGTGCTGGTCGCGTCGGTGGCTGCCCATGTGGCTCGGATCGGCCGGCTGCCGCTGGTCGAGGCCCTTGCGGTGTCCGGACCTCCGCCGACCGAGGACGCCGCGTCGAGTGTGCGGGCGCGTGATCTGCTGGCCAGGACGTCCCTGCTCCAGGGGGTGGGACTGCAGGGTCCGGTGCTGCTGGTCGACGACAAGATCCGTACCCGTTGGACCGTCACCGTGGCCGGGTCGCTACTGGCCGAGGCCGGTGCGTCGACGGTGCTCCCGCTCGCGCTCCATCAGCTGCCCTGACGGCCCTCGCCGGGGACCGCGTCAGCGGGGGAAGTCTTTCGGGGCCACGGTCCGGAACTTCCCGTCGGCGTCGATGTAGCGGACCTCGAGGCCGAGGGGAGCACGGTCGGTCGACGTGATGACCGGCGGGAGCGGCTGATGAGCCGGGGACTGCAACGGCAGGGGGGAGACGGCCGGTGCGTCCGCGGGAGTCTCGGAGCAGCCGGCGAGCAACCCGAAGGAGCCACCGGCCAGGACGGCGGCGGCGATCAGGGCCAGGGCACTCGTGCGCATGGTGCTCCGAGCCTACCGACCCGATCCAGCTCCACCCCCGGGCCGCAGTGTCGACCACGTCTGGGAAATTGGGGGCATGATCGAACGCCCTCCCGTCTCGTGCTGGCTGACCGACATGGACGGCGTGCTGGTCCGCGAAGAGCGAGCCATCCCCGGTGCGCCGGAGTTCATCGCCGCCCTGGAGCAGCACGGGCGACGGTTCCTGGTCCTGACCAACAACTCGATCTTCACGGCCCGAGACCTGCGCGCTCGGCTGCTGGCCAGCGGCATCGACGTCCCGGAGGACTCGATCTGGACCTCGGCCCTGGCCACGGCACAGTTCCTGGCCGACCAGGCGCAGGGCGGGTCGGCGTACGTGATCGGCGAGGCCGGGCTGACTTCGGCGCTGCACGACGACGGCTTCATCCTGACCGAGTCCGACCCCGACTACGTCGTGCTCGGGGAGACCCGGACCTACTCGTTCGAGGCGATCACCAAGGCCATCCGGCTGATCGAGAAGGGCGCGCGCTTCATCGCCACCAACCCCGACGTCACCGGGCCGTCGCCGGAGGGCTCGCTGCCGGCCACCGGATCCGTGGCCGCCCTGATCTCGCGGGCCACGGGGGTCCAGCCGTACTTCGTCGGCAAGCCCAACCCGCTGATGATGCGGTCCGCCCTGAACCAGATCGACGCGCACTCCGAGAACACCGTGATGGTGGGTGACCGGATGGACACCGACGTGATCGCCGGTATCGAGGCGGGTCTGCGGACGGTGCTGGTGCTCACCGGCTCGACCCGCGCCGAGCAGGTCAGAGGGTTCCCGTACCGGCCGACCCGGATCGTCGACTCGATCGCCGATGTGGTGCCGTTGGTGGCCGAGCTGGCCCCCCGGGAAGACGAGGAGCTGTCGGCGGACTGAAGGCCCTGCTGTCCGCGGGTCAGTGCACGAACAGCGGTGCGCAGACCTCGAGATCACTCGCCCGGTCCAGGTCCGGCAGGGCCACGAAGATCTGCTCGACACCCTGGCCGCTCAGCTCGTCCCAACGTCGCCGGTGGAGGTCAGGGGTGCCGACCGGGTGCCGGGCCGCGTACGCCTGCGCGCTGAGCCGACCCCGGACCCGTTCGACCCGGCGGGCGGTGTCCTCTCGGTCCCGGCCGATCAGCGGCAGGTCGAGCACGGTGACGACGGCCTGCCGGCCCGCGTCCTCGCGATAGCGGGTGAACACGTCGATCTTGTGCGGCAGCGCGTCGTCGACCCGCAGGTTGCAGCCGTCGCCGAGGGTCGCGGCGATCTTCAACGTACGGCGTTCGCCCCCGCCGCCGACGATGATCGGCAGCGGTCCCACCGGGCGCGGGTAGCAGGTCGTCTCGGGCAGCTGGACGCGACGACCGGGGTACGGCTTCGTGCCGCTGGACCAGAGCGCGCGCATCGTCTCGATAGTGGCCTCGAGTCCGTCGAGCCGTTCCCCGGCGGGCGGGAAGTCGATCCCGTAGGCGGCATGCTCCCGTTCCCACCAGCCGGCGCCCAGTCCGCAGAAGGCGCGCCCGCCGCTGAGCACGTCGAGGGTCGCCGCGGCCTTGGCGATCACGCCGGCCGGCCGCAGCGTCACCGGCGACACGAGGGTGCCGAGGCGGAGCGACGTGTCGAGACCGGCGAGCAGACCGAGGGTCACCCACGGCTCCGGGATGGGCTCCCAGGCCCGGGCGACCTGAGGGATCTGGATCAGGTGGTCCATCACCGCGATACCGGCGAACCCCACCTGGTCGGCGGTGAGCGCGATCTCCCGCAGCCAGCCGGCCGGATCCCTGCCCCAGCCGAAGCGGGACAGCTGCAGGATGACCGGCACCCGCCCATCCCCTCGGCCCGGAAGGAGATCCGCGACCGGTTCCGGGTCGGCAGACTCGCCGCGCTGGGTGAGCACGACAACCTGGTCCCACCCCTCGGTCGCGGCGTGGGCGGGCAGCGTACGGACCTTGCGGAGCTGTGCGGCGAGCACCTCGGCGGGTACGGGGCGGTCGCGCTCGGCGTTTCTGGTGCGACAGAGCCGGGCCGGCGTGTCCAGGACGACCAACGCCGCGGGGAGTCCGGCCGTCTGCGCTCGGGTGCGGAGAGCCTGGCGTCGGTCCGCGTCCAGTCCGAGCGTGTCGACCACCGTCGTGAGGCCGCGACGCAGGCGGGCGTCGATGATCAGATCAGCTACGGCGAACGCTTCGACGGACGCATCGAGATCGGCCGGGCCGGTGCCGACCACGGCCCGCAGGGCATCGGTGGAGACGATCTCGGACCGGGCGTAGTGCGTCGCCGCCCAGGTCGACTTGCCCGCTCCGGCCGCCCCGGCCAGCACCACCACACAGGGGTCGGGGAGCGGACCGCTGGTTTGCGCAGAGTCTGAGTCGCTCACCCGGCCCATCCTGCCGAGTCGTCAGCGCCCGTGGTTGCTCGGGCCACCACCGCCGCTGACGGCTCGGCCTTCGGTCAGCGCGTGGGGACGATCTGGTGCTCGCCCGGCTTCCGGGGCATCAGGGCGACGCCGATGAGCATGGCGACCGCCACCACCGCCGAGCCGAGGAACACCCGATGCAGCGCGTCGAAAAGCACGAGCGGGTCGACGCCGGCGAGACTGATGCTGCCGTGACCGCCGGCCCTCGCCGCACCGATCAGCGCGGCGTTGGCGATGGCGCCGAAGACGGCCACGCCGACGGCCGAACCCATCGAGCGGGCGAACATGTTCGTCCCGGTGACCACTCCGCGGACCTGCCACTCGGCCGCGGACTGCGCGGCGATCAGGGTGGGGCTGGCGACCCAGCCCATGCCGAGGCCGACCACGAAGCAGGTGACGGCCACCAGCCAGACCGAGGAGTCGGCGGCCAGGGTGGCGAGCAGCCCTGCGCCGACCAGAGCCACGCCGGAGCCGATCAGAGCGGTGGAGCGGAAGCCGATCCGCAGATAGACCCGGCCAGCGGTGGCGGCCGCGATCGGCCACCCGATGGTGAGCGCAGCGAGGGCGAAGCCGCCGACCAGGGCGTTGTGGCCGAGGACACCCTGCACGTAGAGCGGCACGTAGGAGGTCAGGCCGACGAGCATGGCCCCGACGGACAGGCTGACCAGGTTGGTGGTGTTGAGCAACCGGGACCGGAAGACCCAGCCCGGGATGATGGGCTCGCTGGCGCGGCGCTCGGCCAGAGCGAAGGCGACGAGCAGCAGCAGGGCGCCGCCGAGGACGACCACGCTGGCCAACGAGAGCCACGGCCAGAGGACCCCGCCCTCCAGCAGCCCGAGGATCAGCAGCGACGAGCCGACGGTGAGCAGCACCGCCCCGGTGATGTCGATGCGGTGCCGTACGCGCTCGACGTCCTCATGGAAGCGACGGATCAGTGTCCAGCCGGCGAACAGGGCCAGCGGCACGTTGACGAAGAAGATCCAGCGCCAGTCGAGGACCTCGACGAACACACCGCCCAGGGTGGGACCGACGACGGCCGAGATGGCCCACACGCTGGCCATGTAGCCCTGGACGGTCGCCCGTTCGGCCACGGTGTACAGGTCGCCCACGATGGTCATCGCAGTCGGCATGATCGCACCGGCGCCCAGCCCCTGCAGACCCCGGAAGACGATCAGGGCGGGCATGCTCCACGCGAAGCCGCAGAGGATCGAGCCGAGCAGGAACAGTCCGACTCCGATCAGCATGATCGGCTTGCGGCCGTACTGGTCGGAGAACTTGGCGTAGATCGGTACCGAGACGGCCTGGGTCAGCAAGAAGACCGAGAACAGCCAGGGGAACTGGGAGAAGCCGCCCAGGTCGTCGACGATCGCGGGGACTGCGGTGGCCAGGATGGTCGAGTCGATGGCCACCAGGCCGACGCTCAGCATCATCGACAACAGGATCGGACCGCGACTGGACCGCAGACCCACCTCGGCCCGGCTCACCTGCTGTTGCACCATGACCATTCGCAACTCGCGGGCCGCCGGATGCATTCCCCGTCTATGCGGTCCGGCTCAGATCCTCCGACTCCGCGGGAGATAGATCCACCGCGCAGTCGTCAAGGTCCAGGGCTTCACCACTCCGCGGGTGATCTATCACCCGCGGAGTCGCGAAGAGGGGTCGATCAGAAGGAGGGCGGGGTGTGCCAGATCCGGTCGATGTAGTTCCGCATCGAACGGTCCGAGGAGAAGAACCCGGAACGGGCCACGTTGAGGATGGCCGACTTCGTCCACCCGTCGGTGTCGGCGTACGCCACGTCGACCTCGGCCTGGGCGTCGATGTAGGCGCGGTAGTCGGCCAGGGCCATGAAGCGGTCCTCGTAGAGCAGGTTGCTCACGACCGGCGCGAACATGTCCCGGTCGCCGCCGGAGAAGGCGCCCTGGGCGATCAGGTCGATGGCCCGCTTCAGACTCGGATCCGACTCGTAGAACGAGCTCGGCACGTAGCCCTTCGCGTACAGGGCCTCGACCTCCGGCTCCAACAACCCGAACAGGAAGAAGTTGTCGTCGCCTACCAGCTCGCGGATCTCGATGTTGGCGCCGTCATCGGTGCCGATGGTCAGGGCGCCGTTCAGGGCGAACTTCATGTTGCCCGTACCGGACGCCTCCTTGCCCGCCAGCGAGATCTGCTCGGACAGGTCGGCGGCCGGGATGACCTTCTCGGCCAGCGTCACGTTGTAGTTCGGCGGGAACAGCACCTTGAGCCGGCCCTCGACCCGCTTGTCGTTGTTGACGACCGCACCCACCCCGTTGATCAGGTGGATGATGTCCTTCGCGATCTTGTAGCCGGGGGCGGCCTTGGCGCCGAAGATGAAGGTGCGGGGCGTGACGTCGGCGGCCTTCACCTCCCCGGAGATGATCCGCTCGTACTCGGTGACGATGTGCAGCACCTTGAGGGTCTGCCGCTTGTACTCGTGCAGCCGCTTGACCATCACGTCGAGCAGATGGCTGTCGTCGACTCCTGAGCCGTCCCGCTCCACCAGCACCCGGTTCAACCGGCGCTTGTTGTGCGCCTTGACCTCGCGGAACCGGTCGCGGAACTCCTCGTCCTCGGCGTACGGCTCGAGCTCGCGCAGCCGCTCCAGGTCCGTCAGCCAGCCGACCCCGAGGGCGTCGGTGATCAGCTCCGACAGCGCCGGGTTGGCCAGCCGGACGAATCGGCGCGGGGTGACGCCGTTGGTCACGTTGGTGAACTTGCCCGGGAAGAACTCGTCGAAGTCGGGCAGCACCTTGTCCCGCAGCAGCTGGGAGTGCAGCTCGGCCACGCCGTTCACCTTGGCGCCGGCCACGGTGGCCAGGTACGCCATCCTGACCGCGCGCTCCGGGTGCTCGGCGATGATCGACATCCGGCTGATCCGGAGCTGGTCGCCGTCGAAGCGCTCGGACACCTGCTCCAGGAACTCCTCGTTGATCCGGTAGATGATCTCCAGGTGCCGCGGCAGCAGCCGACCGAGCAGGTCGACCGACCAGACCTCCAGAGCCTCCGGCAGCAGGGTGTGGCAGGTGTAGGCGAAGCACTGCTGAGTGATCGCCCAAGCCTCGTCCCACTCCATCTTCTTCTCGTCGATCAGCACCCGCATCAGCTCCGGCACGCCGATCACCGGGTGGGTGTCGTTGAGCTGGAAGATGATCCGCTGGGGCAGGTTGTGGAGGTCGAAGTCCTTGGGCAGGGTGACGTTGAGGAAGTCGCGGATCGAGGCGGAGACGAAGAAGTACTGCTGCTGCAGCCGCAGCTCTTTGCCCTGGGGCGTCGAGTCCTCGGGGTAGAGCACCTTGGAGATGTTCTCCGCGAAGGTCTGCGCCCTGACCGCCTCCTCGTAGTCGCCCGAGTTGAAGATCCGCAGGTCGAACGCGTCGGTGGCGACCGCGCGCCACAACCGCAGCGTGTTCACCCGGCCGTTCTGGTAGCCCGGCACCATGTAGTTGTAGGGGACGGCCTTGACCTTCCAGCCCGCCACCCAGCGGGACCGTTCCACGCCGTCGGTGTCGGTGTACTTCTCGGTGTGACCGCCGAACGTGACGATCTGGGCGGCCTCGGGGTGCGGGAACTCCCACGGAGCCCCGAGGGCGAGCCAGGAGTCGGCCTGCTCGACCTGCCGGCCGTCGACGAACGTCTGCCGGAAGATGCCGTACTCGTAACGGATGCCGTAGCCGACGCAGGGCACGCTCATGGTGGCCAGCGAGTCGATGAAGCAGGCGGCCAGGCGTCCCAGACCGCCGTTGCCCAGGCCGGGCTCGACCTCCTGGGCCCGCAGCGCAGCCAGGTCGACGCCGCACTTGCCGAGGCCCTCCTCGACGATGTCGGTCAGACCGGTGGCGAGCAGGGCGTTGCCGAGCTGGCGGCCGAGCAGGTACTCGGCGGACAGGTACGCCACGCCCTTCGCCTGGGTCTCGGCCTGGCGGCGCAGGGTCTCGAGCCAGCGCGCCATCAGGTAGTGCCGGACGGTACGGGCCAGCGCCAGGTACTGGTCGTTGACGGAGCTGGTGGACAGCGCGACGCCCTGGCCGTAGTTGAGCTCGCGGAGGAACTCACGGACGAAGCCGTCGACGGAGCTCGCCGGCGAGCCGACCGGGGCCAGAGCCAGCGGGTGCGTGGCCTTCGGCTTCACGGGCGCGACCGGAGCAGCGGGCGCGGCCGGCTCGGGGAGGCCGTCGACTTCGAAGTCGTCTGTCGTGGAGGTGGGGTTCTCGGACACGGGGTAACCGTAGCGGCGTCACGTGACACACGTGTGATGCCCAGCCTCCGCGACAGCGGAGCCGGCCCTGTGTCGGTGCTGAGAATGCGGAGGGCAGGCGCTGAGAATGCGGCCCGAAGTGTTTGCACTCGCCATGCCAGAGTGCTAAACATGGCATTAGCACTCTCGCAGAGAGAGTGCCACCTCACCAAGCGGTGAGTCCTGAGCTGAGGCCTCTGTGTCGAAGCGTAGGGGCGTCCGTCGCGGGCACCGCTGGCGAGACCCAACATCTATCCACACCAACGCGCGGGGACAGACCCCGCACGCGGGAGGACTCGCGGAGAACATGCCGAAACTCATTCAGTTCAACACCGAAGCGCGGCGCGGCCTCGAGCGCGGGATGAATCAGCTCGCCGACGCCGTCAAGGTCACGCTGGGCCCGAAGGGCCGCAACGTC
>DATDAP010000193.1:0-3331 GCA_036525335.1 Microlunatus sp.
CCCGATGCTTCCCCACCACAACCACACCCACCTGTTCGGCACCGTCGAGGCAGCCGTCCGCGCCACCCGGTCCGCGCCGGAGTCGTGCGAGGACTGGACCCCGAACACGGTGCCCGACGAGTGGGCGGTCACGATGGCGTCGGCCACCGACTTCGACATCGACGGCCTCGCCAGCACCGACAGCCAGGCCCGCTGGGTGTCGATGCTGCTCAGCATGGGTGCGCTGTGTGTGTCGATGCGCGGCAAGGTCGAACCGGCGAAGGTGACCCGGGGCGTCATCCGCAAGAACAAGGAGCTGTACGAGCGCGACATCATGGAGCGCGCGGCGGCCGGCAAGTCCTCCCGCGGCGAGCAGGAGACCCGGCTGGCGCAGCTGTCGGTGATCGAGGACCACTACGCCAACGGCACAGCCCCGCCCACCGTCAAAGGCCTGTCGACCATCGTCGGTTTCGACGGAAACATCCCCGACCTGCGCGACGTCACCCCGGTCGAGCTGCCACTGGTGCTGGCGCCCATGTCAGATCTGCAGCCGGTCGCGATGGCCGAGACCTACCTTTGCTCGCCTGCCCGCGGCAACCCCACCCTCCACGACGTCCCCGCCCATGTCGTCACGTACTCCGGCATCTCGTCGCTGTCCGTGGTCGGCGACGCGCCGAAGAACTCCGTCCTGCTCGGGCTGACCGAGACAGACCGTCAGCCGGTATGGATGAACATGGCCGCCGCCTCGAACGAGGACACCTACCCGGTGGCCGTCGTCCCCGGCGCGTCGGGCTCCGGCAAGATGCTCAAACTTTCGACCACAATCCCGACACCTTCAGGGCAGACCACGATGGGCGAACTGAAGGTCGGCGACCCGGTACTTGGACGTGATGGGAAGCCATGCACCGTCACCCATGTGTCGCCCGTCGACGTGACCCCGGACCTTTACCGGGTCACCCTGTCCGACGGCCAGCGGATCCTCGCCGACGCGAACCACCAGTGGGTCGTGTCCGATTACGTCGGGCGAAACGGCCGGCGCAGAGCCGGCCATCTCGCTTCCTTGGCGTTCCGCGCCCGGCTCCGAGCCACCGCCGAATCCTTCGATGTGATGGCCCAGCAGTTCGGACCCGACCATGAGTCGACCCTGGCCGAGTTGTGGGATCTGATCAGCGGGCTCGATCACACCTGGCGCGGACCGCGGGGCATGGATGCCGCTTTGCGGATGACCGGCTGCCCACGCCGCGAAAGCCTGCGCGATGCCGACATCGTCTCCGCCAGCGACACGGTCACCAAGTCCGATCCCGTGCTCGTATGGCCGTCAACCTTCACCTTGGACGCCTGCATTCAGGCATGGCGGAACTGCGACGTCCGTAACCGCGCCCGATGGGGTGCCGCCATCGACAGGAAGATCGCGGCCGCCGTGACCGAAAAAGCTGGCCTGGCCGATACCGACGAACACACGGTCGCCGAGCTGCTGCGTCTACTCCGAGAGGCAGGGTCGCCAACGGTGGACCACAGTGCAGCGTCGGCCACCGCCCGCGCCGCCGGTCTCAAGCCTCGGCGCACCCGCCGGAACGTGACCGCGCCGCGCAAGGCGACCTACTACCGGCCCGTGCTTCTCAACACCTTCCCGACCGCGGTGGCGTTGAAGTCGCTGGCCACGAGACTGCTGCAACGGCACGAAGGGCTGCACGGCCTCGAGCCCAAGGAAGAAATGCTCTCCACCCTGGAGATGCTCGACCGCGGCATCCGCGTGAGCGGCGACCAAGCCAACTTCGCCATCCGGGTCGCGGCGGCCCTCGACCTGCCCGAGGCTGATCTGCCGATCGACCCCTACGTCTTCGGCGTTTGGGCTGGCGACGGAGCTGCTAGCGAAGGGATGATCACCTCGCAGGACTTGGAGATTGTGGCCGCGGTCGAGGCCGCCGGCTTCCCGTGTACCTCGATCAGAGTTCGGCGCGACTTTGGGTTCTTCCGATTCAAGGGGCTTCACCGTGCACTGCGAGAGTCAGGTCTGGAACGTCTTCCGAGCCGTTCCTGGTACAAGCTCGACAAGCGGATCCCAACCAAGTATCTCCGTGCCTCATATGACCAGCGGCTAGCCGTACTGCAAGGTCTCATGGACACCGACGGGTCGATCAGCACCAGGGGTGCCTGCGAGCTGACCCTCTGCAAGAAAGACCTGGCTGAGGATGCGCTCGAACTTGTCCGCTCACTTGGCGTCAAGGTCTCGCTGCGCGAGGGACAGGCCGGCTACACGCTCCGCGACCCTGATGACCCCCAGGTCAAAGTTCGAATCCGCACAGGGACGCGCTACCGGATCAAGTTCATCACCGACCTGCCCGTCTTCAAGCTGCCGCGGAAGGCGGCACGGCTCCCGGAGCCGTGCCGGCTGCGGGAGACCCAGAAGTGGCTGTACGTCACCTCCATCGATCCGGTCGCCCCCGACGATCAGGACTACGGACCGGCCCGCTGCATCACCGTCGACTCCGCCGACTCGACCTACCTGGTCGAGGGAATGGTGCCGACCCACAACACGTTGCTCGCGCAATGGATCGCCTACCAGGCCGCTCGGGTGCCGAACGCACTCGGCGAGAAGTCTCCGGTCGTGATCATCAACCCGAAACCGGGCCAGTCGCTGCAGGCTCTCGTCGACAACATCGGCGGCGCCCACTTCAGGCTCGACGAGCTGACCGCGGCCGACGGCGCGATCGACCCCCTCCGGTTCGCCATCACACCTGAGGACGGTCTGGACCTGGCGGCGAGCGTGCTGCTGTCGGTGAACCCATGGGGACCCAACAAGGACTCCTATGAGATCCCACTGTTCCGAGCGCTCAAGTACGGCATCTCCCGTGGCGCCACTTCGACCGGGCAGGCGCTGCACATCGCCAGGGTCGAGCTGAACGACGCGATCATCACCCAGCTGGTCAACGAGGTCGATACCTTGTTGGAGTCGGTACCGCAGGTCCGGGCCCTGGTCGGCGTCAACCCGCGGACGGCGGGCCTGCGGGTGACGCAGGGCCTGACCTTGATCGAGATCGGCAACTCGTACCTGAACCTGCCCGAGCCGGGAACACCCAACCCGGACGTCACCCAGCGCACCGCCCTCGCTCTGGTCCGGATGCTGGTGTTCGGCACCATGTCGGCCCTCACTCAGCGGCAGGGTGTGGTGTTCCTGGATGAGGGCTGGGTTTTCATCTCCGCCGGCAAGACCGAGATGGATCGGCTTGGACGCCTCGCCCGCTCGCTGGAGGTGTTTCCCGTACTGCTGACACAGAAGGTGTCGGATGCGTTGGAGGCTGGGCTGGCGGGCTACATCTCGAGAGGGCTCATCATGCACATCTCGGATGTC
>DATDAP010000194.1:0-41920 GCA_036525335.1 Microlunatus sp.
CATCAAGCCCCACATGCTCGACGAAGTGAAGACGGCCCTCGAGTCCTTCGGGGTCGAGGGGATGACGGTCAGCGAAGCGCAGGGCTTCGGCCGTCAGCGGGGCCACACCGAGGTCTACCGGGGTGCTGAGTACACCGTGGACCTGGTCCCGAAGGTGAGGCTTGAGGTGCTCGTGGACGACGAAGATGCCAAGGACATCATCGACGTTCTGGTCAAGAGCGCACGGACCGGCCGCATCGGTGACGGCAAGGTCTGGTCCGTACCCGTGGACGACATCGTTCGCGTGCGTACGGGAGAGCGCGGGCTGGACGCGCTCTGAAGCGTGACCTGACCTCCGAGCGCCTCAACGTCGCGATCCGGTCCACGTGGTCTTCCACCTCTGGGCCGGATCGTCGGCGTTTGATGACCGAACGGATCGAGCAGGCACTCGTCGAGCTGTACGCCGGAGCCGGCGCCCCAGAGTCCGGGGTCGCGCTGGCGGCTGTGGGCAGCCTGGCTCGCCACGAGCTCGGGCCCCGTTCGGACATCGATCTGGTTCTGCTGCACGACGGTAGGGACCGTTCCCGGATCGACGCCCTGGCCGAGGCCCTTTGGTATCCGCTGTGGGACAGCTCGGTACGGCTGGACCACTCGGTCCGCACCCCGGCCGAGTGCGCCGACGTTGCCGGGCGCGAGTTGAGCGCGGGGGTGGGGCTGCTCGACCTGCGGGCACTGGCCGGGGACGCCGAGCTCGTCCGCGGAGCGCGCTCGACCCTGCTGACGGCCTGGCGAGCCAACGCCCGCAAGCGACTCCCCGAGCTGCTCGCGGCTCTGGAAGAACGCCACGAGTCGTTCGGTGACGCCGCCTACCTGCTGGAGCCGGACCTGAAGGAGGCCCGGGGCGGCTTCCGCGACATGATCATGTTGCGTGCGCTGGCCGCCACCTGGTTGACCGACCGACCGCACTCGGGCGTCAAGGACCCGTACGAGCGACTGCTCGACGTCCGGGATGCCCTGCACCTCAGCTCCGGTCGGACGATGGATCGGCTGCTGGCCACCGAGGTGGACGACGTCTCCGGCCGCCTCGGGTACACCGACGCCGACGACCTGCGGCGTGCCGTCAGCATGGCGGCCCGCCGGATCGGACACGCGGTCGACCTCACCAGCCGGGCCGCCCGACAGGTGCTGCCGGTCCGCCGCAAGCTGTCGTTCGTCCGCCGCGAGCGCCGGCCGGAGTACACCCAGGCCCCGCACGGCCTGATCGTCCACCAGGGTGAGGTGGGCCTGGATCGACTGACCAGTCCCAGCACTCCCCTGCTGGATCTCCGGGCCGGAGCTCTGGCCGCCCAGCGCGGCCTCGTCCTGTCTCCGATCACGGCCGACAACCTCGGCGAGCACACCCCGCCGATCCCCGCTCCCTGGCCGGATGAGGCTCGAGTCCCGCTGTTCGAGCTGCTGTCCGGGGGCTCGGCCCTGTTGCCGGTCTGGGAGTCCCTCGATCTGGCCGGCTGCATCATCCGCTGGTTCCCCGCGTGGCGGGGCATCAGCGCTCGACCCCAGCACAACCCGGTGCACCGGCACACGGTCGACCGCCACTCGGTGCAGTGTGTCGCCGAGGTGCAGCGTCACCTCACCCAGATCGATCGACCCGACCTGCTGCTGCTCGCCTGCCTGCTGCACGACATCGGCAAGCTGCCCGGCGTCGGCGCTGCGCATCCCGCGGTCGGTGCCCCGATCGCCCGGGAGGTCGCGGAGTCGATCGGACTCCCGGAGGTCGATGTCGAGCTGGTCGAGCGACTCGTCCGTGAGCACCTGACCCTCGCCGACCTGGCCACCCGGCGCGATCACGGAGACCCGGCCACCATCGATGCTCTCGTCGCCGCCGTCGACGGACGGCTGGAGACGCTGCAGATGCTCAGGTTCTTGACCGAGGCCGACGCCAAGGCCGCCGGGCCGGCCGCGTGGTCACCCTGGCGGGCGCAGCTGGTCAACGCCCTCGCCGAGAGCGTCGACTCGCTGCTGGTCGGCGACGTCCCTGATCAGGCGAGCGGCGACCTCGTCGATCTCGGACTGGCTCGCTCGGTCAGCCTGGACGGCCGGCCCCGGGTGCGGGTTGAGTCGAAGCCGGGCGGCATCCAGTTGATGATCGCGGCGACCGATCGCCTGGGGCTGTTCTCCGACACCGCCGGACTGCTGGCGTCGCACTCCGTATCGGTGCGCTCCGCAGTGCTCAACACCGTGGACGGCATCGCGGTCAACACCTGGCGGGTCGACAAGCAGCTGCCCACCGACGTGCCCGACCCAGCCCTGCTGGTGCAGGAGCTCGATCGGCTGGAGGGCGGCGACTCCTCGATGTTGCAGCGGGTTCGCAAACGAGAATCGCGGACCGCCAACCGGAGCGACATCGCGCCACCGTTCGTCGAAGCGGTTGCCGGCGCCAGCGCCAGCGCGGCCGTCATCGAAGTGCGCACGGGCGATCGCAGCGGCCTGCTCTTCGCCCTCGGCCGCTGCCTGCGCGAGCGGCGTCTGTCGATCCGCTCGGCCCACATCGCCACCCTGGCGGGTCAGGCCATCGACACCTTCTACGTCACCGAATCCGACGGGTCGCTACCGTCGGCAGGCCGCACCGCCGAAGCGGTCTCCGCACTCTGCGACGCGGCCGCCGGCGTCGAAAGCAGCTAGTCCTCACTCGCTGTTCGCAGCGCTCCACGGACTCCGTCTTCCCTTCTCGCTCGCAAACGGTGAAGCGTGTTTGCTCTCTCGTCCGTCCAGACGGAGTCCACGCTTCGCTCACGGCCGCTCGCGAGGGGGAGTCCTCACTCGCTACTCACTGCGCGCTGACGGACCTGTCTTCACTCCTCGCTCACGAACAAACCCACGTTCGCTCACTCGTCGCTCCAGCCAGATCCGGCGCTTCGTTCGTGGCCGCTCGCGACGGGTTTCACACCCGATTGCCGGCGCCGGCCTGGACCAGCGTGTCCACCTCGGCCGCAGTCGGCGGCTGGGCGCCCCGGCGTGAGCAGACGATCGACGCGGCGGCGGCGCCCCTGATCAGGGCGGCCTCGAGGCCGACCTGGTTCCCCACGTAGCCGTCGAGGAAGCCGGCCATGAAGGTGTCACCGGCGCCCACGGTGTCGACGACGGTGGTCGGGAAGCCGGCCACGGCGGTCCTGGTGCCTTCCGGATCTACCGCGACCGCGCCGCCGGGGCCCAGGGTCACCACCCCGAGTCCGATGCCGTACTGCGCGACCCAGTCGGCCAGCACGTCGACCGGATCACCGCCGGGCGCGTCCACCTGGGCCAAGAACTCCACATCCTCGTCGCTGGCCTTGAGGATGCCCTTGTGCTGCCCCACGACCCGCAGCCAGGGTCGGACCTTCGCCCAGTACTCCTCCGGGTCGGTGATCACCGTCGGACGGACGTTGATGTCGTACGAGATGCCCGCCTTCAAGCCCTGCACCCAGTCCAGCAGGACGTCGCTCCCCGGGCTGACGACACAGGCCAGTGAAGCGATGTGCAGCCAGTCGCCCTGCCCAAGCGTCGGGAGGTCCGAGTCCTCCCAGCCGAAGTTGGCGGTGTCGGAGAAGTGGAACGTGTAGCTCGCCTTGCCCTCGTGGTCGAGGCTGACCACGGCCAGCGAGGTGGCCTGCGAGGACTCCGTGGCCAGGTCGAGCGCCACGCCCGCACCGTCGATGTGGCCGCGCAGCTGGGCGCCGAAAGCGTCGCGGGACAGCCGCCCGAGGAAGTGCACGTCGGCGCCGAGGTCACCCAGCGCCACCGCACTGTTCATGGGCCCTCCCGCCGACATCGCCGACCAGGACGAGCTGCCGAACCCGGCAGGCTGCTCGTCAGCCTGGATCAGGTCGATCAGCGTCTCACCGCACACCACGAACCGCGTTGTCATGGGTGCCAACCTAACGGAGCCCTTCACGGCTCGACCAGGCACTGTCTCCCGGCGGGACAGCCGCCGGCGCCGCTGCCGGTCCGTCAGCCGAGCGTGGCCCGCATCTCCTCGGCGATCACGTCGAAGTGCCGGGGCGGCACGGCCTGATCACTGATGTCACGACACAACCGGAGCAGCGAGTAGTCCGGCGCCACCCGTTCGAGTCTCTCGATGCAGCAGTTCAGCAGGGCGCCGTTGCCGCTGAGCCAGCCAGCCATGGCGAGCATGCCGAGTGGCGCCGCCTCGGACGGCCAGACGGCGACCGAGACCACCCGGCGCCACAGGACGACGTGGTCGGCGGCCTCCGCCCGGGACATCAGGGCCCAGGCTGCGTCGCGCACCGCCAGGTCGCGAGCGAGCACCGCGATCTCGATCGCCTCCGCCTCGGTCGGGCCGCCGGACCGAAGGGTCCGGTCGATCAGTCTCTTCATCCGCTGTCGTCGGCGTCGAGGGCTCATCCCGGCCAGCTGCCGCACGGTGTCCTCGGCGAGTCCGCCCAACCGGCCGTGGTCTGCCGTCGGCGGGCCGGCGGCCAGATCCGCGATCTCCTGGCGGGTGGCGGTCGCGGAGATGCCGGCCATCACCGCGGCCGCGGCGAGCGGGTGCGAGGCGATGTCGTACGGCCGACCCTCTGGCGGGCAGCACTCCCCGTCGCAGCACACCGACCACCAGCGGTCGCCCGACACCGCCAGCACGTCGACCAGATCCAGGGGGACCAGGTCCGCCAGGTCCCGCATCAGGTCCCGGACACCTCCGTCCGCGCTGTAGCCGATCAGGACCAGCGACCGGCTGCCGATCTGCCGACCCACCAGCTCGAGCTGGTCGACGAGGGCCTCGACGTCGGCCGTCGCCGCGAGATCGATCCGGGCAGTCACCACGACCTGCCGCTGCCGGACGAAGGCCGCCACCAGGGACTCGGTCGGATGGAACCCCAGGAGATACGGAACCACGCCGAGGATGTCGCCGGGCTCTCGAACGCGCAGGACGGTCGGATCGGGCGCCGGGATGGGAGCTGCTGTGCGTCGTGTCATACCAAGACATAAAGGATGCGGACCGTCATCGACCGGGGTCGACGACTTTCTGTGGACAACGCTTCGCGGGGTCGACGGCCTGTGGACAGCGCGGTCGCGGAGTAGCGTGGCAGGGTGAGTGAACCGACCGGTCCCGGCATGGGCCGACCCAGCGGTCCCGGGTTCCACGGGCCGCCGGCGACGGTCACCACCCCGGCCGGCGGTCCGGTTCCGCCGTCCTCGGGCCGGGTGCCGACGATCACACCGGTCTCGTCGGGGCCACCCCCCAGCAGGACGCCGGCGGTCCTCACGTGGCTGGCGGTGGCGGTGGTGGCGCTGGTGGTGGCGATCGCCAGTGTCGTCGCCGCCCGCGAGGACGTACGCCAGGCGACGCCCCGTCCGGAGCCGCCGACCGTGTCGAATCCCACGCCTGCCGCTCAGGACCGGATCGAGTTCACCACCAACACCGGCAGCGGTGTGCTCGAGATCGCGGACCATGGGTGGGACTCGGACGGCACGGACACCGACGCACCGGGATCGTTGCTCACCGTCGCCGTCCGGATCAGCTGCACGAGTGGCACGTTGCGCTACGGTCCGAGCTCGTTCCAGGCCTTCGACCGTTCGGGGGACCTGTTCGACCCCGTGGTGATGGCCGACTCCTCGACCGCACTGGACATCGGCATCCTTTCCGCCGGTCAACAGGTGACCGGCACGATGGCGTTCGACATCCCGCACGGCGGGGTGACGCTCTTGATGAGCGACGAGAGTTCGCGGACGGTCACCGCCCTGAGAGTGCCGGACTGACCCTTGAGAGTGCCGGACTGACGAGAGTGCCGGACTGACCGGGCGACCTCGGTCGTGAGCTCTATCCTGACCGGGTGCCTGACCCCGAAGAGCTCGTCGTCCGTGGCTGGGAGGTCCTGCGGTTGACGTCCGCCACCCTGGTCGCCGATCTGGTGCCGGCGTTGGGTGGCACGGTGATCTCGCTGCGGCGGCGCGCCGACGACCTCGAGCTGCTGTGGCAGACCCCCTGGGGGCTGCGGCACCGGGGCTCCCTCGACCTGCCGGGCTCGTCTGAGGCGATGATGTACGACAGCTTCCCCGGCGGCTGGCACTCCGTCTTCCCCAACGGCGGCGACAGCGCCAGCTCGCACGGCGCCGAGTGGGGCTTCGACGGAGAGGCCCGACTGACCTGGCTGGATTGGCAGGTCGACGGACCCGAGGTCGTGCTCCGTGGCCGGCTCGTTCGCTCCCCGTTCCTCCTCGTCCGGACCGTGGCTCTGCGCGAGGACCGGCTCATGATCACCGACACCGTGATCAACGTCGGGGCTGAGCACCTGGACGTCATGTGGGGCCAGCAGATCGCCTTCGGCGGCGCCCTGATCGGGCCCGACACCGTCGTCCAGGCCGGCTCCACGACGGTGCGATCCGATCCGCGTCTCGCGTCGTCCGCATCCTACGACGACCTGCTGCCCTGGCCCCGGGCCTACGGTCAGCAGGGCCTGGTGAACCTGCGCGGTGTGGGCCGGGAGGGCAGTCCGGAGAGCCGGCTGGCCTACCTGTCGGACTTCACCGACGCGTCGATCCGGGTGCGCCGACCCAGTCACGACCTGGCGGTCGAGTTGAGCTGGGAGGAGTTCGTCTGGCCGCACGTCTGGTACGCCCTGGAGACGGGGGCCAGCAAGGGCTTCCCCTGGTTCGGCGGCGCCCGCTACCTGGCCTTCACCCCCTGCACCAGCTGGCCCGCCCACGGCCTGCACGACGCTCGCCGGATCTCCTCCACGCTGATGCGGATCCACCCGGAGGGAATCCGGTCCGCCTACCTCTCGGTGCGGGTGACCGGAGCGTAGGACCACCGATCGGCGGTCCTCGATCAGAAACGAGGGGTTGCCTACCGTGCGGATCAGCAGAACGCGACCAGCCTGCGGACAGACAGACCCCTCGGGAAGGGTTTCGCATCTCAGTCGCCGCGCTCAACGGCCGTCTCGTGAGACGCAGGCCAGCGAAGGCGACGGCACCAGCGAGACAAGGTGCTTTGGACGACGGCTCGTACGACGCGGACCAGCAGGGTTGAGAACTGGCGTCACTCGCAGCCTCGCCCGGGACGGGAAGCCGCATCCTCGGGCGGGTCGTCACGGTTGGCCATCGGGTCCGTGAGTTCGGCGAGCGCGTCGGTCCCTGCCGACTCTCGTCAAAGCCGGGTCAGGCGGCGCCGAAGTCCGAGGGATGAGGGCGCGCCAGCTCAGGGAGGTTGCTGATGTTCGTCGGAGTGATGCGCCAGATCTCCGCGTCGGCACCGGATACGAAGTCGATCGCCAGCTGCGCTGTGTCCCGGTGGATTTTCAGGACCGCGACGTCCCAGGTCGCTCCGTTCCTGCCTCGCGTCCGGTTCCGCAGTTCACGAACCAGGTCGGCGACCGCGGGTGGGCGCGTCGGCTTGGGCGGCCCTGCAGCGGGGTAGCGGTACGCAGTGACGCCGACGCTGTAGTCGTCGACCTCAGCGACCATCGCGTACGTGTCCCATTCCGGATCGCTGAGGTCCGGCATCGTCAAGATCTCGCCGACCATCGCCTGCGACAGCTCTGACATCGCGGCGGCCTGCTCTGCGGGGTCGGGCGATCCCGGCGTGCTCGCCCGGTCCGGCCGGGGACTGTGAACGTCCTGGGAAGCCGCAAGGGCCGCCGGCGCCACTGCTGCGGCGGGTGAGGCCGGTGTGGCGGATGAGGCCTGTGTCGCGGGTGAGGCAGTGGATGTCCGGGTACTGACGATGTCTGGCTCGCGAGCATGAGGATCCTGTGGGTCTGTTGACGGAGCCGAGGTACGAAGGCGGGCCTGGCGTGCGCGTTCGCGGACGTACTCGAGCAGGTCGTGGTTCCCGACCCGCAGCCCACCGATGACGAACTGCCTTCGAGACCTCGGGAGCACCTTGCCACCGCGTTCGATCCCATCCGGCGCATCGATCCAGAGCTCCATCCCACGGGGCTGGCTGAGGCCGACTTGCTGGACGCGGTCCCACCGGACACTCACCTTGCCAATCACGTCGTTGCTGCGGAACCCCTCGTTGTCGATCACGTACCTGGGCCGGGTGACGGCCCAGGCTCCGGCCACAGTCAACACTCCCAGGATGGCCACGATGAGCGCCGCCGATACGGGCACACCGCTCCCACCGTTCGGCGGTCCCGCCACGGCGATGGCCAGGAGCGCGACCCCGACGCCGACGAGCACGAAGGCAACCAGCCACAGCACGGCGAGGACGCTGCGCCGCAGTGGTGCACCCACGGGATCGCCGTCACCTGTGAGACGCACCAACCCTTTCGGTAGGTCCATCCGGAACTCCTCTGCTCGAACCTCGAACTGAGCCGACTCCATTCCCGGGTCGATGAATGGTCGCATCGAAAGGGGTCGGTCTTGTGGTGCGACCCAGGTCGGCTGACCGCAGCCGAGCGCTCACGGCATCGCGTCGTCGCAAGCCCGCCCCATGAAGTGGCCCGCAACACCGGCGTCAACTGCAGAGCCGACGGGTGGTGGTGCGGCTCGTGCTCGAGCACATGGTCAGCGGTCGATGTCCCACCAGTGCCGTCGGATGACGCGCACCTACGGTCAGATCATGCGCCCTGAGCCAGAGGTGCCTCGATTCAGAAACGCAGTGCCACCGGCTGACCGGAGGCCACCGACGCGTACGCCGCCACCACCACCGCCAGGCCCCGAGTGCCGGCCGACCCGTCCGGGCTGGCCGTCCTGGACCCGGCGACCACCTCGAGGAACGAGGTGAGCAGCAGGGCATCGAGGTCGGGACCGTACGGGATCCAGGCCGCGTTCCGGGCGGACTCGAGATGCCCGCCGACCCGAAGGGCGAACGGGTCGAGGTCGGTGACCCCGCCGGTGCCGACCAACCGCAGGGTCAGCCCGCCCCAGGTCGGGTAGCTGTCCGGCCGGGACCAGCTCGCATCGATCACCACCGGCACCTCCCGCCGCCCGGACCCGGACACCAGCTCCAGCCGCAGTGCGGCCAGCCCGCCGGTTTCCACCGCCGCATCCGGATGCAGGAGTCGGTTCGCGACCGCGTACACGCTCGTCACCCGGCTGTCCGGCCACAGGGCGTCCAGCAGGTCCAGCACGTGCACCAGGTGATCGGTGAGGGCACCACCGCCGGCCGCCACGGGATCGACGAACCAGGCTCGATCGCCCTGCGGGATCCGGCCGTTGTTGGTCCCCGCGATGCTGACGATCTCGCCGAGGGTCCCGGCCGCCACCATCGTCCGCAGCCCGACGAACGCCGGGGCGAACCGGACCGGATGAGCGATCATCAGCTGCACCCCGGCCCTCGCACAGGCGGCCGTCATCGCGTGGGCGTCCTCCACCGTGGTCGCGATCGGTTTCTCGCACAGCACGTGCGCGCCGGCGTCGGCCGCCAGCTCGACCAGCCGCCGGTGCTCGAGGTTCTCGGCGCAGACGATGACCCCGTCGGGCCTGCTGGCCAGCAGGGTCGGATAGTCCTCGACGTAGGCCACCCCGAGGTCGGCCGCCATGGTCGCCCCGCCGGTCTCCTCGGGTCGTCGGTGGTGGTCGGGATCGGCGGACACCACCTCGACGCCGGGCCACTCCCGCAGCAGCCGGGCGTAGGACGCCGCGTGCACGTGCGCGAAGGACATCAGACCGATCCTCATCGTCCGACCTCTGTGCGGTTGGTCGTACCGGCCACTGTCTCGGCTCGGCCGCTGTCCAGCGACCGCTGGGCGGCCTCGGCGATCCGGATCGCCGCCAGCCCGTCCCGGGCGGTCACCCGCGGTGACGGGCCGCCGCGCAGGGCGTCGAGGAACTCCCCCAGCTCGGTGGCGAACGGACTCTCGTACGGCATCGCGGGCAGCAGGCCACGACCGCCCCCGGGCTCTTCGCCGGCACGGGGCAGCTCGCCGAGGTCGCTGCTCAACCCGAGGTGCTCGGCGGAGTCGTGTTGCAGCACCCCGTCGCCGCCGGCGATGTCGAAGGTGGTCCGGAACCGGGTGCCCGGCCGCGCCCAGGTGCCGTGCACGAAGCTGAGTGCGCCGTCGACGTGGGTCAGCACGATCTGCACGCTGCGCACACCGGCGACCGCCGACTCCAACGCGTACGCCGTCGCCACCTCACCCGCGTTCCACCGAGCGAAGTCGAGATCGTGCAGGCTCTGGTCGAGCACCAGGCCGCCGGACAGGGCGTCGTCGTGGAACCAGCCGGCTACCGGTGCAGACCCGGTCCGGGTGAACCGCTGCACGGCGATCCGCCCGATGGCGCCGGAGGCGACGGCGGCGTGCATCTCGGCGTACTCGCCGAAGAACCGCACCACGTGGCCCGGATACAGGGGGACGCACGCGTCCTCGAACGCCTCGATCACCCGCTCCGCCTCCACCGAGGTGCGGGCCAGTGGCTTCTCGCAGACGACCGGTCGGCCCGCCGCCAGCGCCGCCAGCGCGAGTTCGGCATGGGTGGGGGTGGGGGTGGCGATGTCGACGACGTCACAGCCGGTCAGCAGCTCCTCGACGGTGTCCACAGCCCGGCCGCCGAGCCGGGCGACCAGCTCCTCGGCCCCGGCGTGCGAGCACACCAGCACCTCGGCGCCGAGGGAGAGCCAGGCCGGAAGGTGCTCGTGGGCGATGCCTCCGGCTCCGACCAGACCGACGCGAACCCGGTCCCGCGCACACAGGGGACTGTCACTCATGGAAAGAAATCTGCCCTACGATCGTCCGGCGCGCGCTCCCCCACGCGCACCTCGCCCGATCTGGCCAGGAATTCTCCTGGAGATCCAGTGGTCCGCAACCGCCAGCTAGGCGGCGACCAGACCGGTCCGGGCACTGCGGGCGGCCAGCTCCCGGGCCGATCGCAGCCGCTCGGTCAGACTGCTCGCCTCCACCGGGCGGCCGGCGGCCGGATGCATCGAGGCCGGGTGGGCGGCCCGCGCATCCAGCACCGCGGCCTGCTCCCAGGCTCGGGCCACGATCCGTAGCGCGCGCGTGCCCGCCTCGACCGAGGCCGAACCACCGGCCCGCCGATAGCCCTGCAGCAGGAAGTCGGTGAGGCAGGTCGCGCTGGCGCTCCCCCAGGGCGCCCGCGGGCCGGCAGTCAGCTCCACCACCGTCTCCAGGGCACCCGCCAGGTCCCATCCTGGATCGCCCAGGCCGCCGCCGCGCAGGTCGACGAAACGCACCTGCAGGTCGGGCAGGTGCTGGACGCGGATGCGATCCGCGGTCAGGTCACCGTGGGTCCAGTGGTCGGCCGTCCACCGATCGGCGACCCGTTGGACCGTTCGCTGCAGTCCGCGATCGCTGCGGAGCGTGCGCAGCACGAATGCGCGGGCGCTGCCGGCGGGTGCCTGGCGCATCGTCCGGGGCAGCCGGTCGGGGTCGAGCACCCACGGCCGAGGGGCCACCGGCGGCTCGCTCCCAGCGGCGATCCTGGTCAGGTGCAGGACGGCGATGGCGGCGCCCCACCGCTGGCAGACCTCCGCCAGCTCGGCCATCGTCCCGCGGACCGTACTCAGACGTTCGCCGCGCAGGGCTGCGGTCCAGGTGACCGCTCCGTTACCGCACACCTCAGGCACCAGACCGGTCTCGGCCAGCAGCGTCAGGCATCGCAGCTCACGGGTCGCCGTGGTCGGCGAGCCGTGAACCCCGAGCGGGCGGGCGTAGGCGATGGGCTGACCGTGCAGCAGCAGGGCCGAACCGCGCAGCTCGACGGCCGAGTCGGCCGCCTCCCGGACGGTGATCAGCCCGGCCTTCACCGCATCGACCAGCAAGGTGTCGGTCAGCGGGGCGGCGGTCGACAGATCGGTGTCCGGCCGGGGACGGCCCAGCAGGTCGGCGGTCGAAGGTGTGCTCGTCATGATCGGTGTCCGGTGCTCGTACGCCCGGTCCGTCCGGGTCGATGTCAGGCAAGAGCCCCCACCCGGCAACCAGATACGCCCTCGAGGGGCAACAGCGTGTGCTCTCGGTGACACTCAGCCGCCGGCGCTGACCGGCACTTGTCCGCCCGGGCACCCTGGAAGCATGACGCAGTTTCATGGTCGCGCTCCGCGCTCCGCGGTCACGAGCTCCGCAAGGTCTCACTCGTTCGTCACGATTCCGGACGACAAGGCACCGCGCGAGGACAGTGGGCACGTCGTCCGGAATCGCTCCTGCACTCCCGAGAGGCTCCGCTGGTGACCCAGCCGTACGCGAGTGCCCCGCCGGTCCGTCGGACGGGTCCGTCGCCGGGTGCCGCGGTCGTGCTGATGACGGCTCTGCTCGCCGGTCTGTGGCTGCTCGAGGCCGTGGACCAGCTGAGCGGTGAGCGACTGGACCTGTACGGCATCCGCGCTCGCGAGATCGACGGCCTGGGCGGCATCGCCACCGCGCCGTTCCTGCACGCCGGCTGGGACCACCTGATCAGCAACTCGCTGCCGTTCTGGGTGCTCGGCTTCCTGGTGCTGCTCGGCGGCCTGGCCCGATGGGCGATCTCCTCGCTGATCAGCGTCCTCGGCTCTGGCCTGGCCGCCTGGGCGCTCACTCCGGCCGACACCATCATCGTCGGAGCCAGCGGCCTGATCTTCGGCTGGCTCACCTACCTGCTGGCCCGCGGCCTGTGGTCGCGCTCGGCGGCTCAGATCGCGATCGCGGTCGCCGTGCTGGTGGTCTACGGCGGTCTGATCTGGGGCGTGCTGCCCGGTAGCGCCGGGGTGTCCTGGCAGGCCCATCTCGGTGGCGCCATCGGCGGCGTGCTCGCGGCCTGGCTGCTGCACCGGCGGGCGGTCCGGCGGCCGACGACGTACGGGACGCGCACCTGAAACCGCTCACTCGCCTCGGGTGAGCTGATCGGACGCCTGGTTCAGCTGGGCGCGCGCCTCGGCCAGCCGGAGGGGATCGGAGCTGCCGGCCGCCCCTGATTGGGCGAAGAACCGCTCCAGGGACCGGGCGATCGCGGAAACCCCGTCGAAGCCGAAGGTGCCGGCCGATCCGGCGAGCTGGTGAGCCGTCCGCTCGGCGGCGGCCCAGCCGGCGGCGTCCAGTCCGCGCACGGCGGCCGCGTCCAGAGCAGCACCGAGATCGGCGACCCTGGTCAGGTTCGTCCGGCGAGCCTGGGCCGTGATGGTGGACATCACCCGGCTCCAGCGATCCGACGGCGGCGGCAGCGCGGCCGCGGGGGTGGCGGGCGAGGACTGGTCGGTCACTCCTCCCACCCCGTCAGCCGGTTGATCTGCTGCGCCAGCATCATCGGGTCGAACGGCTTGCTGATCACCCCGACCACATTCGGCTCCGACTCCAGGCGTTCGTCGCCGAGCGGGGTCTTCGCGGTCAAGAAGATGACCGGCACCCCGCGGGTGACGGGATCCTCGCGCAGCAACGCGGCCGTGCCGGGACCGTCCAGAGCGGGCATCATCACGTCCAGCAGCACCACGTCGGGGCGGTCCGATGACGCCAGCCGACCAGCCTCCTGCCCGTTGGTGGCGGTGCTCACCTGCCAGCCCCCGACCACCTCCAGGGCGAGCTTGGCCACCTCACGGATGATGTCGTCGTCGTCGACGACGAGCACCTTGCGTGGCAACACCTCGACCACCTTCGTCGTACGGACCCCCGAGCCGCCCATCGTAGTGAGCCCGACGACACCCGTCACGCCTGCTAGCGTCAACGGACATGGCGGGCCTGTCCCGGCCTCGGGATGGGGCCCCCGGTGCGACGACCGTCGCGACTGGTGCGCCACAGCTGCGCCTCGTGGCGTTGGCGATCGTCGCGGCCCTGGGACTGATCGGTGTGGTGCTGGCCAGCGGGCTGCCGGACGTGGTCCGCCGCACGGTCGGCGGGGCCGGTCTGGTGCTCAGCGGCGTGGCCCTGGCCGGTTCCTGCCGCTATCGGTACCACCGCAGCACCGGGCGCCGGAAGCAGGCCTGGTTGCTGTTCGGCGGCTCGGCCCTCGGGGCCGCGGCCGGGAACCTCTGGGTGACGATCACCGATCTGGTCGACGCCGATGCACTGCGGGTCGTGGGCGACCTGCTCCTGCTCGGCAGCCTCGGTCTCGTCGTCATCGCCCTGGCCATCTACCCCGCGGGTCCTCGGCGGCCGATCGACCTGGTCCGGGTCGTGCTGGACGGAGTCGTCCTCGCCGGATCGATCCTGCTCATCTTGAGCAACACGTTGATCCCACGGATCGCCGAACAGCCCTCCGTGCAGTCGTTCGCCGTGGTGCTGGCGCCGGTCATCGACATCGTGCTGGTGACCGTGGCCTGGCTGATGTTCCTGCGCAGCTCCCGCCGAGATCGGCCCACCCTCGCTCTGGCCGCCGCCGGCTTCGCGCTCTTCGCCCTCTCCGACATCAGTGCGACGATCCGGCGGTCGGAGAGCGGCTTCACCTTCGGCACGGTGGTCGACCTCGGCTGGATCGCGGGCTACACGGTGCTCGCCATCGCCGTGCGCTGGTCCCCCTCGGTGGAGGAGGCCCGACCAGAGAACCCGCATCGCACCTCACCGATCGCCGGCACCTTGTTGATGTTCGCGGTGTTCTTCGCGGCCGGGGCGCTCACGCTCCACGCCGTGTCCGATGGGGTCGTCAGCCCGACCGTGGTGATCCTGCTCGGTGGCGTGCTGATCGCGATCACGGTCCGCCAGGTGCTGCTGCTGGTCGACAACGACCGGCTCCGAGCAAGTCTGGAGCAGCGGGTGATCGAGCGCAGCACCGAGCTCGCCGAGGTCACCCAGCGGACCGACCTGCTGATCGACTCGGTCGAGGACGGTGTGTACGGGGTGGACAGCCAGGGCCGGGTGACGTTCGTCAACCCGGCCGGGGCTCGGCTGCTCGGCGCCCGGCGCGGCACCCTGCTCGACCGGTACGCCCACGAGACGTTCCACTCCCACCCACTGGCCGACTGCTATCTGCGGAGCATCCAGCGCAACGGGCTGGCGATCACCGGGATCGACGACGCGTACCGCAGCAGCGACGGCCGGCTGGTTCCGGTCGAGGTCAGCGCCAGCCCGATGGCCGACCCGCTGGGAGAGGGCACCAGCGTCCGCGGTGTGGTCGTGGTGTTCCGCGACGTGACGCGCCGTCGCGAGGTGGACCGGATGAAGAACGAGTTCGTCTCGTTGGTCAGCCACGAGCTGAAGACGCCGCTGACCGCGATCCGGGGTTCGCTCGGGCTGCTCGCCGGCGGAGCGCTCGGTGAGCTGGCCCCGCCGGCGACCCGGATGGTCGAGATCGCGTTGGAGAGCAGCGAGCGACTCACCCGTCTGATCAACGAGATCCTCGACATGGAACGCATCGAGTCCGGGTCGATGCCGATGCAGATCGGCACCCACGACGTCGCGAGCCTGCTGGCGGCGGCCCACGACCAGGTGCGGGTGCTGGCCGGCGGCGCCGGGATCGAGGTGGACGTCGACGTCGCGTCCGGCCAGGTCGTCGCCGATCCCGATCGCGTGGTGCAGACGCTGATCAACCTCATCGGCAACGCCATCAAGTTCTCCCCACCCGGGAGCGCGGTGACGCTGTCGGCCGCTCCCGACGGTACGGTCGTCCTCTTCACGGTCCGTGACCAGGGCCGTGGGGTTCCGGCGAACCGACTCGACGTGATCTTCGAGCGGTTCGAGCAGGTGGACTCCTCCGATGCCCGGGACAAGGGCGGAACCGGACTCGGGCTCTCCATCAGCCGGAGCATCGTTGAGCGGCTGGGTGGCCGGATCTGGGCCGAGAACAACGTCGGGGGCGGGTCGACCTTCTCTTTCACCCTGCCCCAGGCCACCCCGCTCGACCAGGACTCGCTGCTCCCCTCCGAGCGGCGATAGGTTACGGCGTCCGACCTGGCGGTGAGACCCGGCGGCGACCGACCCGAGAGGCTGCGCTGTTGAACGGATTCCCCACGCTCGAGGTGACGATCGAGACCGAGATCGACGACGAACACGCCGAGGACTTCTACCGGCTGTACCTGGATGCCTTCGAGCCACTGAGAACGAAGTCGGCGGCTCGCCAGGTGTTGCACCGGGACGAGTTCATGGAGGACATGCGAGATGCCCGGGTGTTCAAGTACGTCGGATGGAGCGCCGGCCGGCCGATCGCCCTGGCCACCATGACCAGCTACCTGGAGACGGTGCCCTGGATCAGTCCCGAGTACTTCCGGGCCCGCTACCCCGAGTACGCCGCGCGGGGCGCGATCTACTACCTGGGCTTCACCCTGGTCCACCCGACGAGCGACACGCCGAGAGCGCTGGAGCAGATGATCGAGGCCGGGGTGCGACGACTGGTCGAGGCCCGAGCGATCTGCGCCTTCGATGTCTGCGCCTACAACGACGAGGGTCGCCAGTTCACGGCGCGAGTGACCGAGATGCTGCACCGGCTCGCCGACGTGACGGTCGACCATCTCGACAGCCAGCGGTACTACAGCGCGACCTTCCACTGACCGTCCTCGAGGCCAGCAGGCGACCAGGGCGAACAGGCTCGACCCGACCGCAGATACGGTAAGGCCATGGCAACGGGTCAGGACCGCACCGCGGTGGTGATCGAGGACGACGCTGACGTGCGGAACCTGTTGTCGGCGATCCTCAACGAGGCCGGGTTCGTCTGCGTGCCGGCCGCCACGGGGGTGGAGGGCATCAACGCCGTGCGCGAGCACCAGCCGATCCTCACCACGCTCGACGTCAGCCTGCCCGGGATCGACGGCTTCGAGGTGGCGCGCCGGATCCGGAGCTTCTCGAACACGTACGTGATCATGTTGTCCGCCCGCGACGAGGAGATCGACACCTTGATGGGGTTGGACGCGGGAGCCGATGACTACCTCACCAAGCCGTTCCGGCCCCGCGAGCTGCGCGCCCGGATCGAGGCGATGCTGCGCCGCTACCGGACGAACTGGCGCGGCGAGTCGGTCGGTGGGTCGACGCCGCCGGTGGCGGAGTCGGTTCCGGTGGTCGAAGAGCTCGAGGACTCGGGCTGGCTCAGCCACAACGGGCTGCGCATCAACGCGGACATGTGGCTCTGTGATCTCGACGGCGCGCCGGTCGAGCTGACCCGCAGCGAGTTCGACCTGTTGCTGGCCCTGATGGAGGGCAACCGACGGGTGATCACCAAGGACTCGCTGGCGTTGGAGCTGCGGGGTGAGTCCCCGGGTGGCTACGTGTCGGACTCCGACCGGCGGGCCGTCGAGGTCCACATGGCCAATCTGCGGCGCAAGCTCAACGACCCGGTCAGCTCACCGCGCTACATCGAGACCGTACGCGGAGTCGGCTACCGACTCGCGGAGCACCGCTCGCGCTGAGCGGCGGCTCGACCGGACGGCTCAGACCCGGTCGTGAGCCTGCAGGTCGAGACGAAAGGTCGTCGCGGCTACTTCGACTAGGGACAGCAGGGCATTGCGCTGAGGCGTCGGGCCCAGGTCCAGCTGGGAGCGCAGCTCGGTCAATCGAGCGGCCAGCGACGTGCCTCCCAGCATCTTGCTGCTCGACTCGAGACTGAGCACAGCGACCCGCGCGCCTTCGATGTCACAGTCGTCCAGGCAGCGGCGGATCGAGTCCAGCCGACCGTCCAGCAGCTGCAGGTAGTCGGCGACGAAACGATCCATGGCGCCTTCGCCGGGACCGAGCTTGACGAACCGGTCGTCCGGCGTCTGGTTCCCAGCCGCCGCTGGAGCCGGTGCGGGATGCCCCCCGACACTCCCGACCGGCTCCGCGGCTGGCAGCGGTGCGTCCGTCCCCACGGACTTCGCTGCGTCGAGACGACCGGCCGCGTCGTCTTCGCGTGTATCGGCGAAGTGATCGGTCAGCACGGCGTCCCTCTTTTCTTTCTCCCCCGGGTCCCCACCCGGCTCCGACCCGTCCCCCACGGCTCGATGAAGCAATGTTCTGCGACCCGGCGCACCGGGCCCCGGGGTGGGGCCGAAGAGCCGCTCAAGTTTTCCTCAAGATTGGCGCGCGACTTCAAGGCCGCCACTGAGGCGAGCCTTCCTTTACTGGAATCATTCCAGATTGAGTGGGAGAATCGGGTTCATCACCACACAGGAAGGTTCAGCCCATGACCAGCACGCTCTCCCCGTCCGATAACACCGTCCACGAGGCCCGTCCGCCGTTCCAGGCGTCCCAGGGACTTGCCGACAACCTGCAGCAGATCCACGTCGATCTGATCGACCTGCACCTGGTCGGCAAGCAGCTGCACTGGAACGTGGTGGGCAAGAACTTCCGCGACACCCACCTGGTGCTGGACGAGGTCGTCGAAGCGGCCCGCGAGTTCTCCGACACCATCGCCGAGCGGATGCGCGCCATCTACATCACCCCGGACGGCCGGGCGGCCACCGTGGCGGCGAAGACCTCGTTGCCCGGGGTCCCGTCGGAGGAAGTGGACACCGCCGAGACCGTCGACCTGATCACCGCCGCGCTGTACGCGGTGGCCGGGACCGCCCGTCGGATCCACGACACGGTCGACGAGGAGGACCCGACCTCGGCCGACATCCTGCACACCGTCCTCGAGCGGCTGGAGCAGCTCGCCTGGATGATCGATGCCGAGAACCGGATCGCCAACCGGAGCATCCCCCGCCCCATCCACGAGTGAGGCCCAGTCACGAGTGAGGCTCCGCCGCGGGCGACGCTGATCTGACCGCACGACCGCCCTCATCCACCCGGGTGCCACAATCCCCGGGTGGATGAGTCGTCTCTGGCCCCGAATCCGGCGGCGGTCGGCCTGACCAGGTCGCAGCGGCTGGACCGGCTGCCGTTCACCCGTCAGCACGGCCGGCTGCTCGCCGGCTCGGGCGTGGGCTGGGCGCTGGACGCGATGGACGTCGGACTGGTCTCGTTCATCCTCGCCGCGCTGGCGGCCCAGTGGTCGCTGTCACCCGGCCAGCTCTCGGCGATCGCCTCGATCGGCTTCGTCGGGATGGCGGTCGGAGCGAGCCTGGGCGGCCTGCTCGCCGACCGGATCGGACGGCGCCAGGTCTTCGCGCTCACCCTCCTCGTCTACGGGATGGCCACCGGCGCGTCCGCCCTGGTGACCGGTCTGGGGCTGCTGCTGGTGCTCCGGTTCCTGGTCGGGCTGGGCTTGGGCGCGGAGCTGCCGGTCGCGTCCACCCTGGTCAGCGAGTACGCACCGACCCGGATCCGTGGTCGCGTGGTCGTGGCCCTGGAAGCGTTCTGGGCGCTGGGCTGGGTGCTGGCGGCGGTGATCGGCTACCTGGTCGTCCCGGCCTCGGCGAACGGCTGGCGGTGGGCGTTCGCGCTCGGCATGGTTCCCGCGGCGTACGCGGTCGTGGTCCGCTGGGGGCTGCCCGAGTCCGTACGGTTCCTCGAACGGAAGGGTCGAGACGAGGAGGCCGAGACGGCCGTACGCCGCTTCGAGGCCTCGGCCGGAGTCGAACCACCCGGCCTGTCGACCCTGTCGACCGCCACTCCCGCCGTCCAGCCACCGGCTCCGCGGTGGACCACCTTGTGGTCGCCCACCTACCGTCGACGCACGATCGCCCTGTGGCTGACCTGGTTCGGCACGAACTTCTCCTACTACGGCGCCTTCATCTGGCTGCCGACGCTGCTGGTCGCGTCGGGATTCACCCTGGTCAAGTCCTTCGAGTACACCTTGATCATCACGCTGGCCCAGCTGCCGGGCTACGCGGTCTCCGCGTTCCTGATCGAGCGCTGGGGTCGCCGCCCGACGCTGAGCACCTTCCTGGCCGGATCGGCGCTGAGCGCCGTCGCCTTCGGGCTGGCCGACTCCGTGCCGGCCGTGCTGGCCGCCGGGATGGCCCTGTCCTTCTTCAACCTGGGGGCCTGGGGAGCCCTCTATGCGGTGACCCCGGAGGTCTATCCGACCGATCTGCGCGCCACGGGAGCCGGGAGCGCGGCCGCCTTCGGCCGGGTCGCCTCGATCATGGCCCCGCTGCTGGTTCCTGTGCTGCGATCCTCCACCGGGCTGACCGGCCTGTTCACCGTGTTCGCGATCGCCTTCGCCGTCGCGGCGGTGGCCACCCTGGGCCTGCCGGAGTGGCGCGGTCGGGCGTTGGAGGACTGAGACGAGAGCGATCGGCCCCTTCCTCGCCTCGCACTTCGGGCGAAGTCTCGGGTCCGCTTCACCTCGACCCGACCTGCTGCGAGATTGGGGTTTCGTTGCTAGACGGACGATCTCAAGCCGAAGGGAGGTTCAGGATGTCAAGAACGCTGAAGATCGCACTCGCGACGGTCATCGTCACCGCATCGTCGCTGCTGCCGATCGTGGCTCACGCCACGATGACGGTCGGCGGCTGACTCGGCCGCTCCGTGAGGTCGGTCGACGCGCGGTCAGGTCCACCGCGGCGGGTGTCTGACCTCACGGGGCAGCCGGGTGTCGGCATCGCCGCGCGCGGCCGTCACCTGCGGCTCGGTGATGTAGAGCGCCGTCGACAGGTCGGCACCGCGGACATCCGCCGCGCGCAGATCCGCCCCGATCAGATCCGCGCCCCGCAGGTCGGCCCGGCGCAGATCGGCGCCGAGCAGCAGGGCACCCCTGAAATCACATCCTCGGAGATCGACACCAGCGAGCTTGGCCCCGACCAGGTCGGCACGCCGGGTGCTGCGTGGCCGACCGGTGGGGTCCTGGACGGCGCGGGTCGCCTCGGCCCGGACCCGGCGGCTCACCTCACTGAGGACGTCGTCGACCGTCCCCCGGTGACCGGCGACGTCGCATTGCAGCAGCTCCTCCGGGCGCTGGTCGGTCAACGCGGTCGTCTGATCCGCCAGCCCACGGATCCGCCGTCGGACCTCGCGGGGCTGGTCGGGGCGGTCGGCCTGCCGGAGATACCAGCGCAGCTCCTGGAGCTGCCGCATGATCAAGAACGCGGAGAAGATCTCGCCCGCCAGATCGGGCCGATCGCGCCAGGTCATGCCCTCGTACGTGTGTTGGGTGACCTGCTGACCGGCGCCGAGGCAGTCGAACACCGCACAGCCCGGGAAACCTCGCTCCGGTAGCTGGGCGTGAATGGAGCACGAGACGTCAGTCAGGTGGCGACACGGCCGGCCTGCCGGCTTGTCGTAGGCGAAGTCCGCGGAGGCCGCGTACGGCAGGGCGACGCAGCAGAGGGCCGAGCAGCGTGCGCAGTCGGCGCGGAGATCGGTCACCTCGTCCATCGAACCTCTCGTCAGTGGGGGCCTCGACGTCCTCGCGGTGAGGTGACTGTACGCCCGTTGTCCGGGTCGTTGTCCGGCAAAGTCGTTGAGGGCTGCCCCCGTGGCGCCCTACTCTGAAACGACCGGCGGAACAATCGGGGGAACGATGAGCCCAGCGGACGGGCAGCAGAGCTATCGGGGCATGTACGACCCACTCGTGGCGCACGGAGCTCGGGTCCTGGACCCGACCAGTGCGACAAGGATCGATGCACGAAGCATCCGGTCGACTACGTATGTCGCCGACAGCGTGCTGGTCGAATCCGATCCGAACAGCGACGGTGTCGAGGACCTCCGCGGCTGGCTTCGCGAGGTCAAGCACGTCGAGGCGACGCCCGACGTCGAGAACCGCCGGTTGTTCGATGTCCGCCCTGACCGGTCGCGTGAGATCCCATGGGTGACACCCCTGCGCCTCGCGCCCATTGAGGGTTACGCCGTCACGATCGACGCTTGGACCCTCATTCAGGAGTATCGGGCTGCTGTTCTTCGTGCTCGACGAGACGTCCAGGGCTCGGATGCTCCGGGAGAGGCGACCGATGACTCGGAGCCGACCACCGAAGCAGTGCCCGAGGAGCGAGGCGATCGTGACGTGGAGCGTCCGGTCCGGGTGCCGTTGGAGGTCGGACTCGATCATCTGATGGCAGCAACCGTTCTCGGCCAGTCACTGACCGTGGGAGGCACCAAGACCGTCGGCATCACCAAGACCGTGGGCATCACCAAGACCGTCGGCATCGGGGTGAGCGACCAGTACGCACTGCCCGGCCTGGGAGGACGCACGCCTGTGGCGTACGTGGGTCCGGCGCCGATCCGCCGGAAGATGGAGGATCGCGATCGGCCGGTCGTCGTCCTCCTGGACACGGGTATCGGGGACCACGGTTGGCTGTCCACTGGCGTGACTGTTCAGCCCGCGCCTCTGGCCACCGATCCGGAGCGGAGCGGATTGGGCCACGATGAGCTCGAGGGCGGACTGGGCGACTTCTCCGGCCACGGCACCTTCATCGCCGGGCTGATCCGCCAGGTGTGCCCCGACGCCGATCTCCTGATGATCAAGGTGATGGATTCCGACGGTCTGGTCGCCGAATCGGCCATGATCAACGCACTGGAGGACCTCGGGAATGTCCGAGCCCGGGGCGACCAGCGGATCGATGCCATCTCGATGTCTTTCGGCTACTACCACGAGGTAGAGGACGAGGCCAAGACCGCATCCCTGCACCGAGCTCTCGAGCGCCTGGTCACCGAAGATCCTGAGCTCGTGCTCGTGGCTTCCGCGGGGAATGACGCCACCAACCGCCCCATGTTGCCGGCCGGGTACACCGACATCCCCAGACTCACCAGCGTCGGGGCGACGAACCCCAACGACACGGTTGCCCTGTTCAGCAACGCGGGTCCCTGGGTGGACACCTTCTGGCACGGCGCACAGCTCCTCAGCACCCTGCCCATAACGTTCAACGCCTCGATTCAACCGACGGCGCGCACCGCCTGGCAAGGGCAGACGCGCGAGTCCTTGGATCTCGACGACTTCTCGTCGGGCTTCGCGACCTGGTCCGGCACATCCTTCGCGGCGCCGGCATTCCTCGGCCACTGTCTGCGAGTCCAACAGTCGGCGCGGCCGCCCCGCTCCTTGTCCTCCATCGTCGACGATGTCGCCACCGAGCATCGCCGCTGAGGCCCCCTCGATCGTCGGTGTCGAGCGGGCGCGGGAACTCCACCGTCGCGCGGCGGAGGCGAATGACGGCGGTCATCCCGCTCGCGGTCACGCGCTGATCAAGCAGGGACTTCGACTTCTCCATGTCCCGGACGAGCACGGTGCTGACGGCTGCGATCCCACGCGCTGCCGGTTGACCTCGCGAATGCTCGCCACCCTCGCGAGGTCGACGGCCGAGATCACAGGGGCTGCCCAGGCCCTGGTCGTGATGGACCGGTCCCTGGCCTGGTCGGCGTGCCTGCTGGACAACGAGCTGACGGCTCGGCTGATGAGTCAGCGGGCGCTGATCCTCTTCCGTGGAGGACGTCTCAGCGACGCCGAGTCGGCGTTCGGCGACGTGTTGGCGCGCTTGCCGGGCTTCGGGATCGACGTGTTGCGAGTACTCCTGAACCGGGGAGCGCTCTATGTCGAGGCCGGCGAGCTCGACCGAGCGCGCGCTGATCTCGGACGAGCCGCGGCGCTGGCCAGAGAGGAGCAACACCGGCTGTTCGAGCATGTGGCGGTCCACAACCTCGGCTGCCTGGAGTTCGCGGCCGGCGATCTGCCCAAGGCCCTGCGGTTGATGCAGGACGGGATGGAACTGGATGCGGACACGCAGCAGGGCCTCACCCATCTGGACCGTGCCCGGGTGCTGCTCGCCGCCGGGCTTCCCGAAGAGGCCGACGCCGCGCTGGTCGAGGCCTCCGAGCTGTTCCGCCGCGATCGGAGCTGGCAGGACCTCGGCGAGGTGGACCTGACCCGCGCCGAGGTCGCGTTGCTGTCCGGTCGCAGCGAAGACGCTCGACGACTCTCCGCTCGGGCCCGTGACCGGTTCCGGCGGCACGGCAACGACCGCTGGAGACGCGCAGCCGAGCTCGTCCTGCTGCACGCGGATCTCGCCTTCGGCCGCCCGGCGGCCCGGCTGCTGCCGCACGCCACCCGGCTGGCCGACGAGTTCGCTGAGGACGGTTTCGCGGCTCAGACCCGGACTGCCCTGCTGTTGGCGGCCGAGCTCGAGCTGGACCTGAACCGGCCGGCGAGTGCGGACGCCCTGCTCGATCGGGTGGGGCCCATCGGTGAGACCGATCCGATCGCGGTCCGCCTGCACCGCCGGCTGGTGCGGGCCGAGATCCTCGAACTCGAAGGCAGGCTTCCCCAGGCTCGGAGCGAGGTCGCCCACGGTCTGCGCGACCTGGCTGCGTACCAGGCCCAGTTCGGCGGTATCGACCTGCAAAGCGCCAGCGCGGTCCACGGCCGTCGGCTCGCCGCCCACGATCTCGATCTGGCGCTGCGGTCGGGTCGGCCCGGATCGGTGGTCGCAGCCGTCGAGCGATCCCGCGCGGTGTCCGGTCGCATCCGTTCGGTCACCCCGCCGGCCGACGAGCGTACAGCGGAGCTGTTGGGCGAGCTCCGGCGAACGGTCGATCTCGCTTCGTCGGCATCTGTCGCGGACATTCGGACCGACGATCCTGCACCACGGCTCATTGCCGAGCTCCAAGCCGAGCTGCGATCCCGGTCCTGGCTGAACAGCGGCAGCCGTGCTTGGCAGCCGCCGACCCGGCTGCGCGATCTTCGGGCGGCGGCCACCGAGGCCGACTGCGATCTGGTGACGATCACCCAGCTCCGGGGTCGACTGGGAGCGGTCGCCATCCCCGCCGGCGGGTCGATGCGGCTGGTCGAGCTGGGCGATGCCGAGACCGTACGAGGATGGCAGCGGCGATTGTTCGCCGATCTGGACGTGCTGGCCAACGCCGGGCTGCCGCCGGTGATGCGCGCGGCCGTCACGCGGTCACTGCGGCACGGGGCAGCCGAACTCGGCCGGCTGCTCGCTCCGGCGTTCCCGACGAGCGACCGAGCGATCGTGATCAGTCCGCCGAGCGCCCTGCTCGCTCTGCCGTGGTCGTTGCTTCCCGAGCTGACGGGGCGGCCCGTGACCGTCGCGCCGTCCTTGAGCGGCTGGCACCGGGCGCGGGCGACGCTGCGGGCTCGACCGTCCGCCGCCGGACCCTGGTCCGTGGCTGCCGTGGCCGGGCCCGGCCTGCCTCGAGCTCAGGCGGAGGCCGCTACCGTGGCCGGCATCTGGTCCCGGGTGGCCGAGGTCCAGGATCTGTCGTCGGCGACCTCGGCCGATCTGCTCGACGCGATGTCCACCGGACGGGTCGTCCACGTCGCCGCGCACGGCGTGCACCGGGGCGAGAATCCCATGTTCTCCTCGCTGTCGATGACCGGCGGACCACTCTTCGCCTATGAGCTGGACCAGCGCGGTCAGGCACCCGAGCACGTCGTCCTCTCCGCCTGCGACGCCGGCCGCAGCACCGTACGGGCCGGCGAGGAGGCCCTCGGACTGACCAGTGTGCTGTTGCAGCTCGGAACCGCCGGGGTGGTCGCCGGGGTCGCCCGGGTGCACGACGACGCCGCGGCGGAGATCATGCAGCGCTATCACGTCGAGCTCGCCCGCGGACGTGACGCCGCCGAGGCGCTCTGCCTGGTCGGCCAGGACGTCGATCTGCCGAGCCCCTTCGTGTGCTTCGGCGCAGCCTGGAGCGCCTGAGACCGGCGACTCCGGGTGGCGACCGACGTCGTCGTACCGAGCCATCGGGTGGCGCCGAGCCACCAGCGCGCGCCGGTGCGAGGATGGCGGTGCTTAGTCACCCGAGACCACGCAGAGGTGGAACTTCGTGCCCGACCCAGACTTCCCCGCCGGACCGCTCCGTGTCGGAGTCCTCGGCACCTGGCACGTGCACGCCGGGGATTACGCCCGCCGGACCCAGACCCATCCCGCCGCCGAGCTGATCGCTGTCTGGGACGACGACGCCGAGCGCGGTGCGGCCCTGGCCGCCGACTTCGGAGTTCCCTTCTCCGAGGATCTCGCCGGGCTGCTGGCCCGCGACGACATCGACGCCGTGACCGTCACCACCTCGACGACGGTGCACCGCGAGGTGATCGGGCGGGTGATCGCGGCCGGCAAGCACGTCTTCACCGAGAAGCTGCTGGCCCCCACCGTGGCCGAGGCCGAGGAGATCCTGGACGCGGCTCGCGTGGCCGGCGTCCAGGTGGTGGTCTCCCTCCCCCGGCTCTACCACGGCTACACGACCGCGATCACCGACGTCATCGACGCGGGCACGCTCGGGCGACTCACGTACGCGCGGGTCCGGCTGTCGCACGACGGCGCCACCGCGGGCTGGCTGCCGGAACGGTTCTTCGACGCCCGGTCCGCGATCGGCGGGGCTCTCACCGATCTCGGTTGTCACCCGGTCTACCTGGTCCAGCGGGTCCTCGGCATCGCACCGCAGACCGTCAGCGCCACCTACCGCTCGCTGACGGGCCGCGACGTCGAAGATCACGCCGTCGTCACCGCCGGGTACGCCGACGGGGCCATCGGCGTGATCGAGGCCGGCTTCGTCAGTGCCAATCCGTTCTCCATCGAGGTGTTCGGCACCGAGGGCAGTCTGACGTTCTCCGACGCCACGCGCGAGCTGTTGGTCAGCGAAGCCAAGGGCGGGAGCTGGCATGCCGTGCCGACTCCCGCCGACGCCCCCGATGCGTACGACCGCTGGGTGACCGCGATCGGCAGCGGGGTCGAGGAGCGCGACAACACCAGCCGCGCGGTGGAGCTCACCAGGCTGGTGGTCGCCGCCAACGAGTCAGCCCGGGTCGGCACCGTCGTCGACTACTCCTGATCTTGTCGACGTGCCTGTCCAGCAGGAAAACACCACCCACCGGACCAACGACGAGGAGCAGCGCAGCATCATGATCAAGGTCGGACTCATCGGCGGCGGCGGGATCGCCTCCGCCCACATCCGTGGCTATGCCACCCACGCTGACCGGATCGCCGTCACGGCGGTCGCCGACGCGGTGCCCGAGACGGTCGAGCGCCGCGCCGCCGAGCTCGGCGCCCAGGGGTTCGGCGACTACCGCCGGATGATCACCGAGGCCGACCTCGACGCGGTCGACATCTGTCTGCCCCACCACCTGCACCGCGACGCGATCGTGGCGGCGGCCGAGGCGGGTCTCCACATCCTGTGCGAGAAACCCCTCTGCCTCAGCCCGACCGAGGCCGCCGAGGTGCAGCACGCGGTGGCCGCGGCCGGGGTGACGTTGATGTGCGCCCACAACCAGCTGTTCCTGCCGGCCGTCGCCGCGGCCAAGGAGCTGCTCGACTCCGGCCGGCTCGGCCGGGTCTACGAGGTGCGCACCACCGACTGCTTCCACAACGACTTCGACCCGGCGAACATGGGCTGGCGGGCGAGCGCGGCCACCAGCGGCGGCGGCGAGCTGATCGACACCGGCTACCACCCGACGTACCTGATGCTGCATCTCGCCGGCTCGGTCCCGCTCGAGGCCGCCGCCATGCTGTCCAGCCACCGGCTGACCTTCGCCGAGGGCGAGGACTCCGCCCAGGTGATCGTGCGCTTCGAGAACGGCTCGGTCGGCACGCTGTGGACCAGCTGGGCCTACGACCCGCCGGAGATCACCGAACGGTTCTCCGTGGTGGCCGAGCACGGGACGCTGCACAGCGACGGCACCTCGCTGCACGTCCGTCATCGCAACGGTGAGACCACCTCGACCAGGTACGACAGCGTGGACACCTTCGTCGCCGAGATCGGCCACTTCGCGGACTCCCTGATCACGGGTCGACGCCCCCTGCACACCGAGAAGGAAGGCATCGAGGCCCTCGGGATGATCCTGGCCGGTTACGAGTCCGCGCGCACCCGGATCATCGCGCCGGTGCTGCGAGCCCACCAGCCGACGGCGACCGAGGGGGTGCCGGCGTGAGCGGGCCGCTGGTGCTGGCCTACGACGGGGTCGAGCCGACCATCCACCCCGACGCCTGGCTGGCCCCGACGGCGACCGTCATCGGCCAGGCGACGATCGAGGCCGGAGCGAGCCTGTTCTACGGCGCCGTGGTGCGAGCCGACATGGACCGCGTCGCGCTCGGGGTCGGCAGCAATCTGCAGGACAACGTCGTGGTGCACACCGACTACGGCTTCCCCACCGTCATCGGCGCCGGGGTCTCGGTCGGTCACGCAGCGGTGGTGCACGGGTGCACGGTCGAGGACAACTGCCTGATCGGAATGAACGCGACCGTGCTCAACGGCGCCCTGATCGGCGCCGGATCGTTGGTCGCGGCGGGCACGGTCGTGTTGGAGGGAACGATCATCCCGGCCCGGTCGCTGGTCGCCGGAGTTCCCGGCAAGGTGCGGCGGTCCCTGACCGACGCCGAGTACGACCGGGTGGTCACCAATGCCCGGATCTACGAAGATCTGTCGGCCCGGCACCGCCATGTCACCGGCTGACCACGGCCGGGGGCGGCGGGGAAGCGTCTCAACCGCGGTGGTAGGCAGGGAGGTATGGAGTTCACCCACCTCGGCCGTACCGGCCTGACCGTCTCTCGTCTCTGCCTCGGCACCATGAACTTCGGGCCGCAGACCTCCGAACCCGACTCGCACGCGATCATGGACAGCGCGCACGACGTCGGCATCAACTTCTTCGACACCGCGAACGCCTACGGCGGGGCCGACCACAAGGGCCACACCGAGGAGATCGTCGGCAGCTGGTTCGCCTCCGGCGGCGGCCGCCGCGAGCGCACGGTGATCGCCACCAAGCTCTACGGCGACATGGATCCCTGGCCCAACAGCGGCAAGCTGTCCGCGCTCAACATCCGCCGGGCCCTGGACGCCAGCCTGAAGCGGCTGCAGACCGACTACATCGACCTCTACCAGTTCCACCACATCGACCGGGCCACGCCGTGGGAGGAGATCTGGCAGGCCGTCGACGTGGCGATCAGCCAGGGCAAGATCCTCTACGCGGGCAGCAGCAACTTCGCCGGCTGGCACATCGCCCAGGCGCAGCAGGCGGCCCAGGAGCGGCACTCCGTCGGCCTGGTGTCGGAACAGTCGCTCTACAACCTGATGGCCCGCACCATCGAGCTCGAGGTGATCCCCGCCGCCGAGCACTACGGACTCGGCATCATCCCGTGGTCGCCGCTGCACGGTGGACTGCTCGGCGGCGTGATCCGCAAGCAGAACGAGGGCGTACGACGTCTCGAGGGACGATCCGCCCAGACGCTGGCCGATCATCGCGACCAGGTGCAGGCGTACGAGGACCTGGCGGCCGAGCTGGGCACCGAACCGGCCGAGCTGGGTCTGGCCTGGCTGCTCAGTCGTCCCGCGGTGACCGCCCCGATCATCGGACCCCGCACGGCCGATCAGCTCGACGGCGCGGTCCGAGCGGTCGAGCTGACCCTGGACACGGCGACCCTGGACAGGTTGGACGAGATCTTCCCGGGCCACAAGACGGCTCCTGAGGACTACGCCTGGTGATCAGCTCGAACCGCAAGACGCAAGTCGGGCCCGTCGCATGAGCGGCGGGCCCAGACTCGACTCCCCGAACCACCGGTTCCCCAACCGGTGTGAGTACTGAACTCAGTGACGCCGAAGATTCTGTGATCCCGATCCCCACGCGGTGCGTACTCCGCCCGATGCCGTCCGCACCCTCCCCCTGGATAGGCACTTCAGCACTGGGCTCGGCAGAAAACTAGCCAGCCAACCGCTCGTGTGTCGACCGAGAACGGTCAATTGTCAGCGATTGGCCATGGCATAAAGCGGACACGGGTGATGTCATCAACCGGACACGGTGGCGACGGGCCGCGGCAGTGGACTCGTCAGCCCCAGCAGCTCCCGGATCTCGTCGGCGCCGAAGGCGGTCGAGGACAGCGACTCTCCGCCGAGCACGGCGTCGAACAAGGCACTCTTGCGCTCCTTGAGCGCCATCACCTTCTGCTCGATCGTGTCCGTGGCCACCAGCCGATAGACCATCACCGGACGGGTCTGGCCGATCCGGTGGGCTCGGTCGACCGCCTGCTGCTCGGCCGCCGGGTTCCACCAAGGATCGAGCACGAAGCAGTAATCCGCCTCGGTCAGGTTCAGTCCGAAGCCGCCGGCTCGGAGGCTGATCAGGAAGACGCTGGCGTCCCCGCCACGGAATCCGTCGATCACCCGCTGACGGTCGGTGGTGCTGCCGTCCAGATAGGCGGTCGACAGCCCGGCGTCCGAGAGCCGGTCCTGGACCCGCCGCAGATAGCTGGTGAACTGACTGAAGACGAGGGCTCGGTGTCCTTCCTGCGCCACCTCGCGGATCATCTCCACCAGGATCTCCGTCTTGCTGGCCGCAACCCCCTCGTGCTGCGCGTCGATGAGCGCCGGATCCAGCGCCAGCTGGCGCAGCAGGGTCAGGGACTGCAGGATCGTGAACCGGTTGTCGTCGAGGTCGTCGATCAGCCCGAGCACCTTCTGCCGCTCCCGCTGAAGATGGGTCTGGTAGATCCGGGCGTGCTTCGCCTGCAGGGCGATCTCTAGCACCTGCTCCTGCTTCGGCGGCAGCTCGCCGGCGACGAGGTCCTTGGTGCGTCGCAGAACCAATGGGGCGATCCGGCGCCGCAGCTGGGCGAGACGAAGGCCGTCGCCGTCCCGCTCGATCGGTCTCAGGTAGTAGTCGGCGAACCGCTCGGCGCTCGGGAACAGGCCCGGAGCGGTGAGCGAGAGCATCGACCACAGGTCCATCAGACTGTTCTCCACCGGCGTGCCGGTGATCGCCACCTTCGTCCGCGCCGGCACCGCTCGGGCCGCCTGATAGGTCTTGGCCCGATGGTTCTTCACGAACTGCGCCTCGTCCAGGATCAGCCCGCTCCAGGTCTGTTCCGCGTACGCCGCCTGGTCGATCCGGAGCAACGCGTACGAGGTGACGACGACGTCCGCACCCACCGTGTCCTCGCCGAGCGACCGATGCCGCTTGGCCTGTGACCGAGTCACGGTCCGCACGTCGAGTCCCGGGGTGAACCGCGCGGCCTCACTCGCCCAGGTGGTCACCACGCTGGTCGGTGCGACGACGAGGAACGGCGGCGCATCCGGCTCCTGCGCCCGCGCGTGGGCGATCATCGCCAGGGTCTGAAGGGTCTTTCCCAGACCCATGTCGTCGGCCAGCACTCCGCCCAACCGATGCCGCCAGAGCCCCACCAACCAGCCGAAGCCGTCGCGCTGGTAGGGACGCAGATCCGCCAGCATCCCGGCCGGCACGGTCACGGGTTCCGCCTCGGGTTCCGAGCCGTCGCCGATGTCGGGCACGACCAGGACCCGGACCGCCTCCTGCCAGGCGTCGGCCTGTCCCAGCACGACTGCCACCTGGGTGAGCTCGTCCCACAACGCCGTCTGGAAGCGACTGATCCGCAGCTCCTGGGGTCTATCGCGATCTTGCAGGGACCGGGCTTCCTCGATCAGCTCGCGCAGACGGTCGAGCGCCGGATTGTCCAGGGGAACATAGACCCCGGTCTCCATCACCAGGAACTCCGCCCCCTGGCTAAGCGCGACGAACAGGTCCTCGAACGGCACCAGCTCACCGTCCACCCGCACCTGTACGTGCAGATCGAACCAGTCGCTGACCTCGGTCGCCGCCGTGGACACCGTCACCTCGGGATCGTTCTCGGCTGGGCGGTAGTCGACCACTTCGCCATCGGTCTCGACGCTCACGCCCTGCTCGATCAGCCGGGGCAGGACGTCGTGCACGAACTGCGCTGCGTGGGCACCCCCGAGCAGGGCGTGAGCAGCCGGACGGTGGGGCCAGTCGGGATCGGCGAGCTGGGGCAGCTCCCCGTACGGCAGCTCGAGCCCGGTCAGTAGGGCACGCTCGACCGCCACGTCCCGCAGACCTCCGGAGCTCAGTGGCGTCTCGTCGACGCCGAAGACGCGCCACTCTCCGCCATGGCGATACCGCACGGACCAGTCCAGCCGAACCCGGTGCTCGGGCCGGAACCCGACCGTGAGCGCCACCTGCGGCACCGGCACGGTGGGCAGCTCGATGGACTCGTCGCTGGTCACAACCGTTACCGCTCGCCGCAGCGACGGCAAGAAGTCGGTGAGGAACCGGTCCCGATCCGCGGCCGGGACGTCCAGCGTCGATCGCTGCTCGACGAGTCGGCGCAGCTCGGTCGGCAGCGGTCGCTCTAGGCGGGCGAGCATCACCTCGCGCACCCCGCCGGGCGTCGCGGATGCCGCCAGCCAGTACGCCCCATGGGCTGGGTCGCCGATGAGCCCGAAGGTCGGATCGCCGGTCTCGGTGGTCTCGAACAGCTCGGCGGGCGCCCAGACCTCACGCGGTAGGGCGACCAACCCGGTGAGGCCGCCGTCCGGCGCTGATCGGAGGTCGAGGTGGACGCCGACCCGCTCGGACAGCACGACAGGCGGACCGGCCTTCTCCGTCACCAGCACCAGACCCACCCGCCCGGCCTGGTCCAGCAGCGACCAGAACGCCGTCGACACCTCGTCGAGCGTCAGCCACGCGGATCTCGGACTCGCGTACCGCGCGGCCGACCCGGCGGCAGCCCGGAACTGCAGGAGCAGATCCTGGACGTCCGGCAGCAGGTCGTCCGACGGATAGTCCAGATCGGACCAGGAGACCCCGGAGTAGACCCATCGATCTCGCTGACCGCGACGCACCGGACGCATCAACAGGCGGGGTGGCGGCCGGAATCCCCCGTACGCCCGGCCGATGTCGACCGCCAGCTCCAACCCAACTTGCACCGGCTCGGCGGGCACCGACGGGACCTCCCGGACCAGCCTGGACACCAGACTCTCCCAGGCCGGACGAGCCGACCGAGCATCGGCGGCCAGCTGAGCGCGTGCGGTGAACATCACCGCCGCCGCGTGCTTGCAGTCCCGCACCACTGGACAGCTGCAGGTCGCGCGGTGACCGGTCAGTCCCGCCTGGTCGACGAGCTCCACCAGCACCAGATAGCGCTTCCGGTCGCTGCCCACGATCTGCCCGCTGACGGTCAACTGCTCCGCGTCGACGCGAACATCCTGCACGTTGCCATTGCGGGCGTAGACCATCCCCCGGGCGAACGCCTCGTGACCGACCATGGCGATGATCGCGTCGTTGGAGAGGAGCCTGGCCCACATGCTCGGGATGCTAGCTCCGCGCTCCGACAGTGTTGTCCGCCGCTCGCAGCTCACTGCGCGCCGATGGGATCGGTCTTCCTTCGTCGATCGCAAACGGTGAAGCGTTTTGCTCTCTCCTCTGTCCAGACCGATCCGGCGCTACGAACGCGGTCGCTCGCGAGGGCTCGTTCGAGGGATTCGGCACCGCCCACGGACATGGTCCGGCGCTCAGAATGGGCGCTGAAGTCGGTCGCGCGACCACGCTGTCGTCTCAGCCGTTGACGTCCCCGCTGCGGGGGTCTTCGTCGGGCGGTCTTGCGAGAATCTGCGGCCAGCGGTGCTTCGATTCGCGTCAGCCGACCCAGGTCGCGTCGGTTGACGGACGGCTTTCGGGCAGCGGCAAAGGGCTCGCGGCTGACATACGACAGCGCCTGAAGACGCTCCTATTCAGATGTGGAGTGTCTGGACCAGTCCTCGCGGAGGGTGCGCAGCGCGTCCTGCGTCGGCACGGCGACTACCGGCTGCGACATCTCCCACAGGTAGCCGAACGGGTCGATGCACTCGAAGACCCTGTCGCCGTAGGCGGCGTTGACCGGTTCCGCGGTGATCGTGCAGCCCTGGGCTTGGCAGTAGGCGTAGGTGGCCGCGAGATCGTCCACGCCGAGCCCCAACGCGACGCCCAGGCCGCGGGGACCATTCTGTACCTGGTGCTCGCGCTCCGTGGGAGCAAACGGCATTCCGACCAGCGCATCGACGAGCAGTAGCACTCCCTCCCGCTGCAGGATCGTCATCACCGCTCGACCATCGTCCCCGGGGACCGTCCCGACCTCGGTGAAACCAAGCCCACAGTAGAAATGCGCTGCCTTGGTCGCGTCCGATACCCGCAGCCCGACCCTGAATCTGCCCAGCTCCACCAGTACTTCCTACACGAAGGGGCGAGGCGACGGGAGGATCCGCTGACCGGACGTCTTACGGCAGTCAAGATTCGGGGGGAGCGCAGCAGAACCCAGGCCGCTGCTCGACCCGAGCATCGCCTGGGGTGTACCCAGCTGCTCTGCGTCGTCCGTCTCCGGCACCGCAGTCACGAGATGATTCTCGACGACAGATGCAACCGTGCCATCGACTGGGACGTGTCTGGTTCAGGGCAGCGGGACGCCTTCACGACTCCTAGGGAGCGGACATGGCATCAGGCCAAGAGCGGGACTTCGCCACGTTCTACGACGCAACCTGGGGACAGACCGTGGCCTGCGCCTCGCCGTGACCGCGGACCTCGCCACCGCGGAGGACTGCGCGCAGGAGGCCTATGCCCGGGCGTGGCCGCAGCGGGCACGCCTGCTCGCCTACGAGGATCCTGCGGGCTGAGTTCGCCAGGTGTCTACCCGGCTGGCCATCAGCCGCTGGCGGAGAATGCGGACCGCGCTCGCCTTCCTCCGCCGGACCCAAGCCCCGGACAATGCGGCCGGCCCCGACGAGAACGCGGTGGCCCTCGCCGTGGCGTTGACCCGCATCGATTCGAAGCAGCGCCGAGTTGTCGTCCTGCACTATCTCGCCGATCTCAGCGTGGCGGACGTGGCCCGACTGGAGAACTGCCCCGAAGGCACCGTCAAAGCCCGGTTGGCGCGGGGCCGGGTCGCGCTCGCTCCGCTTGCTCGACGACACCGCAAGCCGCCGTAGGAGAACAGTCATGTCTGACCGCGACACCCTCGACCTCGAGGCCGACGACGGCACGACCAGCGAAGAGCTGGAGCCGTGGCGCGCTGCCCGGATGTTCACGCTCGTCCACATCACCCCCTACGACAGCTACGTCGCAGGCTGGGACTCCAAGTACCATTGGGACTTCTGGCGGCCGTAGACCGCGATCCGGGCCGGCGACACCGATGGCAACCGCCGCACCGTCAAGGACGGAACCTGGCAGAGCTACCTCGAGACCCCGCCAGTCCAGGACTACCCCTCCACCCGCAGCACTCTTGCCGCGGGAGCGGCCGAAGTCCTCAAGCGGTCCTTCAGGACTGATCGTGTGCCGTTCTCGATGGAATCATCGACGGTGCTGCCGGCGAACCCAGTCCGCTCGTTCAACACCTTCACCCAGGCGGCCAACGAGAACGCCGATTCGCGCGTGAGAGCCGGCATCCACTTCCGGTTCGCGACCGAGCAAGGCAAGGCGCTCGGCGCAAGGTGGGCAGTTACATCGTCGACCACCATCTCCAGCAGCGCTGACGGCGAGACGGCGGCGGTCCCTACGTCATGCATCGATCAAATTCCACCATCCACCTGACATCCCATCGTCCGCCGTGACCTTCAGTCAGGGGTCGTCTTGTGGAGAGTGAAATGCCCCAGCACTCGTCCCAGCCCGTTGCGCTGTTGCCGCGCAGTCCCGTAGCGACGTTGATCGGCACAATCGGGCCGTCCGGAGGACTATCGGTTCCATCCCCCCTGGGGAGAAGCAATGACGGTCACGGTCAACGTCAACGTCTTCGTTCTCAGGCTGGCCTATTGGTCGGCCGGACGCCATCTCCGGCGTCTCGTTGCAATTCGGCAGCCGGTTCTGGCTCAGAGGCGAGGGCTGGCACCGTTCGCGGCGAAGACGCCACCGAACCAGGTGGTCTCACCGCCGATGTGCACCCGGGGCGGGTACAAGGCCTGGTCGTGGGCCGCGCTCAGGCCGTGCGCCGTCGCGTACACCACGCTGATGGCGCCCGTACGCCCGCTCGGAGTGACCTCGTTCGGCGCACTGACGGCGAGGGCGGAGTAGCCGTTTCGCCGCTTGTCGCGCCCGAACTGCGCGGCCACCAGCGCGTGCCCGTAACCGTCGCTGTACTCGCTCCGACCCTTGACCCCGTTGCGGTTCTGCGTCCAGAACTGGTGACTCTTGGCGGTGAGCCCGTGTTTCGAGCCGTACAGCACGTTGAAGCCGCCGGCCCGCAGCGTGAAGCCGACGTCCTCGTCCGCAACGCCGATGGCGAGGTCGGCGTAGCGCTTCTTACCAGGATCCTTGCCGAACTGCCCCGCGGCGAGGGCGCGGCCGAAGTGGTCGAAGTCCTCACTGACCCCCTTCACTCCCGGAGAGTTCTGCGACCAGACCTGACTGCCGGTGGCGGTCAATCCGCGGGACGAGCCGTAGAGCACATGGATCAGGCCGGCAACCGGCCGGTTGTTGTCGACCGGGCCCGGAACCCGTCCGATGGACTCGCTTGGGGTCGCGATCACCAGGTCGTCTCGGCCGTCGCCCTGGAAGTCACCCGTGGTCAGCACGCTCCCGAAGTCGTCGCCTGGCTCGGCGATCTCGCCGATGCCGGGCGAGTTCTGGGTCCAGACCTGGTTGCCGGTGACGGTGAGGCCGTTCTTCGTCCCACGCAGCACGTGGACCGCACCCTCGCCATCGGTCCGGCCGACGATCTCACTCGGCGCGCCGACGGCCAAGTCGTCGTACGCTCCGCCCGCGAAGCGGCCGACGGCTAGGCTCGTGCCGAATCCGTCCTGACCCAGCCCGTGGTTCGCCGGGTCCGCCGCGGGTTTCAGCCCTGGCGTTCGCAGCGACCAGACCTGCCTTCCGGTCGCCGTCAGACCGCGCCGTGTCCCGTAGAGGACGAGCACGACCCCGGAGCCATTCACCGGGCTGCCGATCGCGAGTTCGTCGGCCCCGCCGCGGCCGAAGTTCCCGGCGGTCAGGCTCGTGCCGAACTGCCAGTTGGCGTCGACGCCGCCCGGCGCCAGGGCGGGGCTGAACTGGTGGGTGCCGCTCTTGCTGAGACCGCGCCGGGAGCCGTAGAGCACCCGGACCCCGGCCCCGTGGCCCGCGCCGCCGATCGCCAGGTCACCGTAGCCGTCGCCGTCGAAGTCGCCTACGGCGATCGTCGACGCCCACTGAGAGCCGTACCAGCCACCGGCACCAAAGTCGGTGGCGCTCCAGGTCTGCACCCGTCGAGAGATCCCGGAGCGCCCTCCGTACAGGACGTGCACGCGGTCGAGGTAGACGTCGTCACCCTGGACGGTTTGGCTCGTTGTGGCGAGGTCTGCCCAGCCGTCGCCGTCAAAGTCGGTGTTCGCCGCGTGGGCCTCGGCCCGCGTCGTGGCCGCGGCCGCCCGCTCGACCGGACCGGAGACCGCCACCACGGAACCACCGGCCAGTGTGGCGCCCAGCAGCAGGGACAGAGTCCGTCGCATCGCCAAATCGCCTCTCGTCGGACTCGCGCGCTCTGACCCCGGCGAGCTGTCCTTCAAGAATGGCCCTGCCGCCTCGAAAGATGAAGACCGACAGCGGTGTCGTACGTGATACCGCGTACGCACACAGAGTCAGCGGCGTCCAGCACCGTGGCGATCGGTTTCGAGCTGCGCGACCAGGCTCGCGAGCCGGTTTGGGTCCAAGCCGTCCGACGCCTTCCCGGTAAGGGGGTCGGCTACTGACGATCGAGGAGTTGCTCGCCAGCTGCGACGATTCGACCCAATTCCGCCTCGATGACGGACCACCAATAGCGAAGCTAGGCGCACTAGGCCGCGGCTTTCGGTGACGTTGTGAATTGCAGCTGCCGACGGCCTTCTCCGCACGGTGACGTCGGCAACGTCGCAGCTCGGAAGAAGTGCAATAATGCCCTCCACGCTGAGCGCTATCGGAGGTACCGGTCATGGTTCGTGTGCTGTTGGTCGCCAACAAGACCCTGGGGAGCGGGGAGGTTTCCGAGTTCGTCCGAAACCGGATGGCCGAGGACGAATGTCAGTTCACGTTGCTCGTGCCTGCAACTCCTCGTCCCGATCGTGAGCCGGCGTCCCGGTTCACGGGCGGATTGGCCAGCGTGAGCGAGGGCGTTGCCTCTACCTCCGGCACGGCCGACAACTACGAACACGCCCGCTCGCGGCTGGAGTACGGGCTCGAAGTACTCAGGGGCTTGGGCGCCGCCGTGGACGGTGATGTCGGAGACGCCGACCCCGGGAAGGCAATCAACGAGGTGCTGACACGACGGCAGTTCGATGAGGTCGCCTTGTCGACGCTACCCAAGAGCATCTCCCGCTGGCTGAGACAAGACATCCCACATCAAGTCGAACGCAAGTTCCACATTCCGGTGAAGGTCATCAAGGTCCAGTAGGGAGCCGTCCCAGGACAGGTCCGTTGTCAGGGGAGGTGGCGGGGCTGGCCGGTAGAGGGCTTCGGCCTTCTGGGTGACAGCGAAGTCCCTCCTCGGGACGGTCTTGTCGGCGATCCTGGGCGCAGCCCACGTTTTGCCCGCCTGACGTTGCAGAGCCAAGGCCCATCGATCGCGTCGAGTTACTGAAGCTTCAGGAGCCGTTCAACCTCAACACGCGAAAGCTGATCTATGAGGACGAACTCGGTCTCGCGAGCGTCATAGAGTCGGGCGCCGCCTCGCCTCTCCAGTGCCACCGTGGCCGGCCAGCCGGCTCAAGTGCCTCGCCCATGGGGTTCATCGTCCTCGAACTGATCTGCCAGGCCACTGCCGGCGACGACTGGATGTTGCTGCGACAAACACAACAGCATCGGTGATCCGGTTTGGAAGCCCTATTCTTCGGTTGCGGGTGGTTCAGCGCGATGTGTGAGACGACAAGCTCCACCTTCGACTCGCCCGCAGGCGGGTCGCGATCTGCAACGTCTCGGACATTCACCGCGACGCACCGCTGAGCGGTGTGCCTGATCGGCTCGCCCGGCGCGCTCGACCTTCAACCACCCATGTGACGCCACCGAGAGTCGCACCCGGTCGCTGAACGAGCCCAGGACCGTACGCTGTGCGCCCCCGAGTCACGTGCGGTTGCCCCCCGACGAATGTCCGACGCCGTCGCTCGTGACAGGTCATCCGGCAGCGAGGTCGGCGACGGTGGCGGCGGCACCTTTCGTGTGGAGGCATTCCAGGGCCTTCAGGTAGGCCTCGGTGAACCGCGGTTGCTCGGCCAGGTCACCGAAGAGATCCGGATCGCGGACGAAGGACAGCGGGTCCACCGCCTGTTGCGCTGCCGCGGCCATCCGCTCCTCGGCGATCCGGTCCACCAACTCGATCGGTTCCCCCTGCTCGTCGACGCCCTCGGCGTACCTGGCCCAGCTGGCCACGATCGCGGCGGACACCTCGATCTCGCCGCCCGAGGCCAGATTGGCGTTGATCACCGGCACCAACCACTTGGGGATGCGGTCGGAGGACTCGGCGGCCAGCCGGGCGACGGTGTCGCGCACCTCGGCGTTGCCGAAGCGCTCGATCAGCGTGTCGGTGTAGGCGGTCAGGTCGATGCCCGGCACGGCCGGAAGCGTGGGTATGCCCTCCCGACGCATGTAGCGCAGCAGATAGCCGGCGAAGACCGGGTCCTGGGCGGCCTCGTGGACGTACCGATAGCCCATCAGGTGCCCGAGGTAGGCGACCGCCTGGTGCCCGGCGTTCAGCAATCTGAGCTTCATCAGCTCGTACGGTTCGACCTCCGGTACGAGCTGGACACCCGCGTCCTCCCAGGCCGGTCGGCCGGCAACGAAGGTGTCCTCCAGCACCCACTGGAAGAACGGCTCGGCCACCACGGGCCAGGCGTCCGCGACTCCGAACCGCTCGCTGATCTGTGCCACGTCCTGGGCGGTCGTGACCGGGGTGATCCGGTCGACCATCGCGTTGGGGAAGGCCACCTTCTCCTCGATCCAGGCGGCGAGCTCGGGGTCGAGGGCGTGCGCGTACGACGTGAAAGCGCGCCTGGCCACCTCGCCGTTGCCCGGGATGTTGTCGCAGGACATCAGGGTGAACGGGTCGACGCCCCGGTCGCGGCGGCGACGCAACCCTTCGACGACCAGCCCGAAGGTGGTGGCCGGCGGTGCCCCGCCCGCGAGATCGGCGGACACCGCGGGGTTGGCGAGGTCGAACGCACCGGTGGTCGGGGAGAAGTTGTAGCCCCCCTCAGTGACCGTGAGAGAGACGATCCTGGTGGCGGGGTCGGCGAGCCGCTCGAGTACGGCCTCGGGATCGTCGGGGGCGAACAGGTAGTCCACGATCGAGCCGATCACCCGAGCCGACCAGCCACCGTCGGGTGACTTCTCGACCAGGGTGTAGCAGCCATCCTGGTCGGCCATCACCTGCTGCATCCGCCGATCGCCCGGCATCAGCCCGATTCCGCAGATCCCCCACTCGTACGCTTGCCCTTGCCTCAGCAGTCGATCGACAGCCAGAGCCTGGTGGGCCCGGTGGAAGCCACCGACTCCGATGTGGACGATGCCGACGGTGATCCGGGATCGGTCGTAGTCGGGACGGGAGACCTCGGCAGTGGCGGAGGAGAGGACGTCATCGGCGCTCATCTAGGGCACGCTAGTGGTTCGCCGGCGCGAGGGTGGCGCTCCCCCGGCCCCGACGCTCTCTGTGGCCCGTGACACAGTGGGAAGTGACGTCGGCGGGACGCCATTTCCGGCCCTAGTGAGGGCAGAACGCATTCCATCCGAGGAGGGATCGATGACCGAGTCGACTCAAGGTCGCGGCGAAGGCACGGACGACCTGGAAGGACCGGCTGACGGCGGGGCCGACGGCATTCCCGGCATGCACGACGGTGGTGCGGACGGCGGAGCCGACAGCGGTGCCGAGGGACCGGCCGACGGCGGCGCCAGTGGCGTGTCCGGTGTGCACGACGGTGGAGCCGATGGCGGGGCCGATGGCGGCGCAGACGGCGGGGCCGATGGCGGCGCAGACGGCGGGGCCGATGGCGGCGCAGACGGAAGCGCCTAGCACCCTGCAGCCGGCGCTCGCTCGCCTGATCGCGGTCGGTGTCGATGAGTTCGCCCATGAGTTCTGGGGTCGGCAAGCCCTTCTGACCCGGGCCGGAGCCGCCGACGGCGGCTCCGGTTTCGGCGATCTCCTCGATGCCGACGCGGTGGATGAGCTGGTGTCCGAGCGTGGGCTGCGGACACCCTTTCTCCGGGTCGCTCGGGACGGTACGACGCTCGGCGACGCGACCTTCACCGCCCCCGGTGGTGTCGGCGCGACGATCGGTGACCAGGTCAGCGACGACTCGCTGGTCCGGCTGTTCGCCGACGGCGCGACGATGGTGCTCCAGGCGCTGCACCGGGTGTGGCCGCCCGTGGTGACCTTCTGTCAGCGGCTGGCCGCCGACCTCGGTCACCCGGTGCAGGCGAACGCCTACGTGACCCCGCCGCAGAACCAGGGCTTCAGCAACCACTACGACGTCCACGACGTGTTCGTGCTGCAGATCTCGGGGGAGAAGCGCTGGGTCATCCACGAGGCCGTCCATCCAGCCCCGTTGCGTCATCAACCCTGGACCGACCGGCGCCGATCAGTGCAGCGGCGCGCGGCCGACGAACCGGTGATCGACACGGTGCTGAGACCCGGTGACGCCCTCTATCTCCCCCGCGGCTTCCTGCACGCGGCCACCGCTCTCGGCGGAGTGAGCACCCATCTCACGCTCGGCGTGCACAGCTGGACACGGTACGGACTGGCCGAGCAGCTCGTTCAGCTGGCTCTGCGGGCGCTGGCCGACGATGCGGACGCCCGGGCATCCCTTCCCCTCGGCGTCGACCTGTCCGATCCGACCGTCCTCTCCGAGGATCTGGACGTGATCCGCGGACTCCTGATCGACGCGCTCCGGGACGCTGACGCGGCCTCCCTCACCTCGGCTCTGGCCCCGCTGGCCCGGTCCGCCCAACGTGCGGCGCCGATCGGTCCGCTGCGTCAGCTCCGAGCCGCCGACGAGCTCACCGACCTGACACCGGTGCTGGTGCGTCTCTACCTCGCGGGCTCCGTGAGCGACCGTACCGATGGGGGCCTGACCGTGTCGAGCCGCGCCGGCCTGGTCACCATCCCGGCTGCCGAGCGGGAGGCGTTCCTGACCTGGTGGCAGTCCGGGCGCGGGACGACGGGCGAGCTCGGTTCCGGTCTGACCCGGAAGCTGCTGCTGACCGGCTTGGCCGTCACCGGGTGACCTCGGCGACGTCCCGTTGTTCGGACACGGCCCGCGACCGCGGTGACCCGCCGGTCGGCACCGCACCCGTGGCCGGGGCCTTCCTGCTGATCGAGCACCCGGGACCCTGGCGGTACGACGCCTTGGCGGGCGCTGGTTGGTCAGCCGAGGTCGTCGACGCACTGACCGCGGCCTTGCGCCGCAGCCTGGGCCGTCTTCTGCTGATCCGTCGGCCCGGACGCCGTCCGGTCACCAGCACCCGCGCCTGGGCCGTGACCCGGGTCGGAGCCGGCACGGTCTGGGGAACCTGGCAGCAGGAGAGCGACCTGCTGGTCGCGGCCGCATCGCTCAGCGCACCGGCGCCGGGTCCGCCCCGGTCCGGGCGGTCC
>DATDAP010000195.1:0-11150 GCA_036525335.1 Microlunatus sp.
GTGAGCGTGGCCGAGGTCTCCCACCAGGACCTGCACCGGCGCGCCGGTGTCGCGGTTGCGGTGGTCGCCGGCGATCCGGCTCACGTGACCGAGGTGCTCGACACCATCGAGCGTCAGGTCGGTGGGCACCCGGAGTTCACCCTGATCAGCACCCGCCGCCGGCTGCGCGGTCCCGAGGACTGACCGGTCCGAGAACGTGGGGACGCGACGTCAGCGCGTCGCGGCGCGGTTCCGGGCTGTTCGCCCCAGTACCATGAGGCCAGGATCGGCCCGGCTCGGGTCGCCAGCCGAAGTTCCCGACAGTGAAGGCCAGCCGGACGTCCGCGATGAAGATCTCCTTGTGTACGACCTGCATGGGCCGCGCGCATCATCTGAAGCAGACCCTGCCGCGCAATCTGGCCGACAGCGTCGACTGGGCCCGTCCGGACGCCGTGGAGTTCGTGGTGCTGGACTACAGCAGCCCCGACGACCTGGCCGAGTGGATCACCACCGATCCGGAGCTGCGTCCGTATCTCGAGGCCGGCATCCTGAAGTTCGCTCGCTCCGAGGGCCACACCAGCTTCCGGCACAGTCACGCCAAGAACATGGCGCACGCGCTGGCCACCGGCGACTACGTCTGCAACGTGGACGCCGACAACTTCCTCGGCTTCGGTTTCGTGCACTACCTGCGGGCCGTCTTCCGCCGCCGGCCCAACGCGATCGTCGCCACCAATCGTCTGGACACCCGGCTCAACCTCGGGGTGCACAAGGGTTCGATGGGCCGGATCGCCATGTCGAAGGCCAACTTCGCTCTGCTGGGCGGCTACGACGAGAGCACCCGGTTCAAGGGATGGTCCGGTGAGGACTCCGATCTGCTGATCCGGGCGGTCCGGATGTTCATGCGGCTGGTCTTCATCCGCGAGCGCCGCTTCCTGCGGGTGGTCCAGCACTCCGATCTCGACCGGGTCGTACTGACCGAGTGCGACGATGCGGCCCGGGAGATCGCCAAGATCGAGTCATTCGACGGCACCACGATGCGGCCGATCCTGAAGTACGTGGTCGGTCGGGCCGTCGCCCCGCGGATCGCCAACCGCGGGACGCCGACCGGGGTCGGCACCGTCGAGTGGCACGGCCGGCGCCGCAGCGCCTGACCTCAAGCCGGCGCGGCAGCGCCCCGAGATCAGGCCCGCGCGGCAGCGCCTGAGATCAGGCCAGCCGACCGATCGCGTCCAGCACCCGCCGGACCGCATCGGCGATCGCCTGCGGTTCGTCCATCATCATCAGGTGCTGGGAATCGGCCAGCACCGTCTGCCGGCCACCGAGCAGGTCCGTGAGCTCACGCTGCGCGGCGATCCCCTTGTCGCCGCCGCTCCCCTTCGCCGTCAGCACCTCGACCGGGAGTCCCGACGGCCAGCGGGTCGCCACCCGGACCCGGGCCAGGTCCAGCGCCTGACGTCGGTAGGCCGCGGACTCGGCGATGACGCTGGCCACCGCATCGGCCCGGGAGTAGGTGGCGTACGACCGCGCGTCCATCGGATCGAGCAACCGTCGCCGACTCTGGGTGGTGACGGTGATCCGGTCCGCGATCGGACCCAGGGCAGCCAGGGGTGGGACCTTCGCGGCCCACTCGGCACCCCTGGCGATCGCGAGCCAGGCGCCTTCGCCGATCGGTCGCCGAGGTGTCGTCTCCATGCTGCCGTCGACCAGCACCAGACCGGCCACCAGATCGGGCCGGCGCCGGATCGTGGCCTCGGCGTGGAACGACGCCATCGAGTGCGCGACGAACACACCGCCGGGGTGCTCCTCGGCCAGGTCGACGAGGGTCGCCGTCTCCTCGGCCAGGGTGGGCAGGTGGTTCGGCCAGGGAGTGCCACCCAGACCGGGTCGGTCCAGCCGGACGAGCTCGTGGCCCTCCATCAGACGGACCACGGGATCCCAGGCGTACGAGGGCATCCCGCACCCGCTGATCAAGATCACCGGCGGACCGCTGCCCGGCTCGACGATCACGTTGACCGTCCGGTCGCCCAGTCGCTCGTGGTGCCCGTCCGCGACGTCCTCAGCCATGACGCGGGACCAGCGCCAGCCACGCGGCGGCCGGACCGACTCGACCACCATCGGCCCGCCCGGCCGACCATGGGTCGGCCGCGGCCGGGCCTGTCAGGCGGTCCAGCAGCTCCAGGGTCTGTCGGTGGGCCAGCAGGCTCGGCGGCGCGCCCCACGATCGGGTCACGCCGACGAGTCCGGGTTCGGCCGATCCCTGTTCGGGCAGCATCCGGAGCACGGCGACGAGGTGGGCGTGCTCGGCCACCGGCGGCGGGGTGAGCAGCCGTCCCGGCAAGCCACTGCCGAGGGCCGCACCGAGCGCCCGGACGAGGGTGAGCAGTCGCTGGTGGGCCGGGTGGTCGTCCGGCAGCAACGGACGAACCGCGAGCAGCAGCTCCAGCTCCGCCGCCTGATCGGCCCCATCGCCCGCCGGCGGCAACCGCTCGACCCGCAGCACGGCACGGCGCAGGAGGGGAGGCAGCCGCTCCTGAGCGCCGGTGCCGCCGACGGCCAGCACCGTCCGCAACACGGCCAGCCCCAGGCCCGGGAGCGGCGGACCGTGAATGGCCAACAGCTGCCCTTCCCGGTCCAGAGCGGCAGCGAGCACGTCGTCGTCGCCGGTGCGGCCGTGCTCACCGAGCAGGTACAGCACCGACAACGGGTTCGTGCTCACCGCTGCGCCCTCCCCGGACACCTCATCGGTCAGCCGCGCGGTCAGACGATCGAGGGCGTCGCCGGCCTGATCGTCGTCGTCCACGTCGCCGGCCCCCAGCGCGGCCTGGAGGACGAGGGCGTCCGGCAGGGTCTCCAGAGCCACGATCCCGGCCGGTGTCCGCGGTCCGCCCAGCACGTCGCTCGCCCACCGCGAGAGCTGGTCGGCCAGCGGATACACCCAGCTCAGGTCGAGGCGGACGTCACCATCGGCCGACCGCAGCTCGACGCGGTGGTGCCCGGGCTCGACGGCGAACACCTCGCGCCCCGCGTGCTCCACCTCCTCCACCACGTCCACGGCTACGCCGGGTGGGGTGACCAGCGCGGCGTCAGGGTCCGCCGGCAGCTGCACCGACTCCCCGACCTCGTACGTGGTCCGCTCCACCAGGACGTCGCGGCCGGGCCCGACCACCACCGACCGGGGGGTGGCGAACAGCTCCCACCGGAGCTGAGCGACATAACGCTGGCCCGCGGCCAGACGCAGCGGACCGAGCTCGAGTGCATCGCCGGTGACCAGGTCGACCGCGCCGGCCGCCAGCCGGGCCGCCAGTACGGGCCCCTCGCCGTCAGTCGCCTGGGCGGCCCAGCACAGTCGGGACCCAGCAGCCTGGGCGCTCACCCGATGCCCGGCCGCCGGACGGACGACCAGCGAGATCCGATCCAGCCGGTAGTCCGTGGAGCCGGTGTTCACGAGCAGCAGTCTGGTCGTCCACCCGGTGCTGAAACTGTGCCGCACCGTGAGCTCGAGGCCGGCGGAACGCCTCCGGACCGCGACCTCATCGGTGTCGATCTCGACCTCCGGCTCGGCCCAGCTGACGTCGACGCCGGAGCGCCGGCAGGCCCCGATGTCCACCGCGTCGAGGAACGAGCGGTCGGGGCGTCGGCGAGGGGCCACCGAGCTGAGGCGACCCATGGAGTCGGCCTCGATGATCAGTCGTCCGGCCTCGATCCTCATCCGCGACGCTGGCAACGTCCGCACCAGAAGAGGTTGCGGCCGGCCAGCACCTCCGTACGGATGCGACTGCCACAGACGAAGCAGGACTGACCGCTCCGGCGGTAGACGTACACCTCACCGCCGTGGTCGTCGACCCGGGGCGGACGGCCCATCGCCTCGGGCGTGTGTTGGTCACGGACCGTGTCGATCCTGCCGTCGCGAACACCGATCGGCATCAGCGCGATCAGGTCCGACCAGATGGCGCGCCAGCTGCGCCGGGTCAGCTCCTTGCCGGGCCGGTGCGGATCGATCCGATTCCGGTAGAGCACCTCCGCCCGATAGACGTTGCCGACGCCGGACAGCACCGATTGATCCATCAGCAATGCCGCGATCGGCCGACCCGACCGGTGCAGCCGGGACCAGGCCAGCTCGGGATCGGCGTCCGCCCGCAACGGGTCGGGACCGAGCGTGGCCACCACGGCGGCGACCTCTTCCGGGGTCCGCACCACGCACTGCTGCGGACCGCGCAGATCGGCCACCGCGCTCTCGGTGGCGACGCGGACGCGGACCTCACCGCGGACGGGAGTCGGTGGTCCGACGTCCAGCGAGCCGATCAGCCCGAGGTGGATGTGCAGGATCCGATCGTGGTCGAAATCGCCGAACAGCTGCTTTCCGTGCGCCGACGCGACGATCATCACCGTGTCGTCCAGCTCGGCGGCGGAGGCGGCGAAACGGCCCTGCGGACTGGTGACCCGGACCCGGCGACCCGCAAAGCTGTGATTCAGCTCACCGGCGAGGCGGTGCAGCGTGTGACCTTCGGGCATGTCACGGATTCGCGAGGTCGGAGGCCATAGGCTGATCACTATGACAGGTGCTCCTGCTCGCGGTGCCGATGCCCGTGAGCTCTGGCCCCGCGACTTCGGTCGCGACGGAGTCTCCGGACTCCTCACCCTGGACCGCGCGATGCGGTCGCGCGACGTGTCTCACCCCCACGACGAGGACGAGCGGATGGCTCTCGCCGTACTCGACCAGCTGTTGGCGAGAGTCGACGGTAGAAGGTAACTACCGCTGGGACTCGTACTCCGTCAAGAGGTCGATCCGACGTTGGTGCCGGGCATCCTCGCTGAACGGGGTCTGCAGGAAGAGCTCCACGAAGTGGGTCGCCTCTTCTTCGGAGTGCATCCGGCCGCCGACGGAGATCACGTTCGCGTTGTTGTGCTGGCGACCCAGTGTGGCGGTCTGCTCGCTCCAGGCGAGAGCGCAGCGGACTCCGTCGACCTTGTTGGCGGCGATCGCCTCACCGTTACCGGAGCCACCGATGACGACACCCAGCGAGCCGGGGTCGGCGACCACGGCCCCGGCGGCCGGCAGGCAGTAGACCGGGTAGTCGTCCTGGGCGTCATAGCTCGGCGCCCCGTGGTCGACGACCTCGTACCCCTTCGCGGTCAGCTCATCGATGAGGTGCTGCTTGAGCTCGAAGCCGGCGTGGTCGCTGCCGATGTGTACGCGCATGGGAGCACTATTCCAGCCCACCTACTGTGGTGAGGTGTCAGGTCAGGACAGTTCCGGGGGCGGGCGATCCCGGCCCGTGCCGCTCTCCCGGCGCGGGTTGCTGGGTCTCGGTCTGGGCCTGACCGCGGCCGCCGGTCTGGCCGGTTGCGGCTCCGACGGCTCGGTGCTTCCCGACCTGCCCGACGTCCGTCGTGAGCGACCGACCTGCGTGGGCCGTTCGTCGCTCCCGCGGTACGACCGGCTTGCGGGTCTGCCGCTGGTCTACGAGGTGCACCGCCGCCGCAGCGAGTTCGCGATCGACGCGGGGTTCGCTGGTCAGCTGGACGCCTGGCTGACCGATCTGCGCGAGCTGACCGGCTGGCGACTGCGGCAGCTGTGGACGTACGGCACCTGGACCAGCGGCGGCACGGACTGCTCGTCCTGGCACAACGCGGGTCGCGCCTTCGACCTGGCCCGGCTGCGGTTGGACGACGGCACCGAGGTCTCCTGCCGGTACGACCTGTGGCGCGACGCGTCGGGTGGAGAGCTGTCCGAGACCCGCGGCGCCTACTGGGCTGTGGCAGCCTCGGCGCACCGGCACTTCACGTACGTGCTGACCTATCTTTACAACGCCCAGCACCACAACCACATCCACCTGGACAACGGGCGCTCGGGCACGGAGCCGTCGACCTTCAGCAGCCGGTCACCCGCCCAGGTGCAGGCGGTCCAGGGCATCCTCACCTACCTGTGGGACACCCCGGTCGAGGTGACCGGACGCTGGGACGCCGCCACCCGCGACGCCACGAAAGGGGTGCTCCGTGATCTCGCGGCGGGTGACTCCCTTGCCGATCAGGCGACCTGGGCGGGATTCCTGACCGCCAGCGTCAGACGGGGAGCCGAACCGGCCTGACCCTCGCACCGGTCCTCGGATCAGACCAGACGGTGCTGATAGGCGTAGGCCGCCGCGGCGGTACGTGAGCCGACGTCCAGCTTGGTGAAGATGTTCGAGAGGTGCCGAGCAACCGTCTTCTCGCTCAGCACCAGCTGACCCGCGATCTGCATGTTGCTCCGGCCTGATGCGACCAGACACAGCACCTCGACCTCTCGGTCGGTCAGCCCGGCTGGGTAGCCGGCGGGGCGCAGCAGACGCTCGGCGGTCTCGGCGGCAGGTGTCGCGGACAGCTCGCGGAAGGTGGCGCACGCCGCCTCGAGCTCCCGACGGGCCGACTCCTGGTCGCCGACCGCGGTGAGGGCGCGCGCCGTCAGGAGGCGGACGCGCGCACCTTCGTACGGCCGCTGGGCCTGGGCCCAGAGCTGGCGCGCCTTGCGCAGGTAAGGGAGCGCACCGGCCGCGTCGCCGGCCGCGAGCTCCACCGCGCCGGCCGCGAAGGCCGCGAAGGCGTGCAGCGTCTCGGTGCCGACGTACCCGGCAACCAGGTCCAGCCGGGTTGCGACATCACGGGCCTCGTCGAGGGCACCCGCCGCCACCAGGACGTCGACCGCAGCCGGCAACAGCCGGCATTGGGCGACCGGGTCGGAGACGTCGGCGACCAGCCGTCGGACGGCGGCCACGGCGGACTCGATCTGACCACGTGCGAGCCACAGCAGGGCCAACCCGGGCTGCGGGTCGTAGCCGTGCTCGCTCGATCTCTGGTACGCCGACTCGGCCGCGTCGAACTCGCCCCGCTGGCGCAGCACGTCGCCCCGCTCGCATTCCGCCAGTCCCACCGCGGCAACCGAGTCGGCTGAGCGGTAGCGCTCGATGGCGCTGGCGAACTCCTCCAGCGCCTCCGGCCAGGCACCGTGCACCTGCATCAGCTGACCACGGTGCACCGAGCACTGGCCGCTGAACGCCACCAGGCCCGGGTGGGCGAGACACCAGCTGTGCAGCGCCGACGTCCATTCGCCGACTCGACCGAACTCGCCGATCTCTTGGCAGCCCTCGATCGCCGTGCAGTAGACGTCACCGAAGACGATCGGCGTCAGCTCGCCCGCCGCCACCCCGACCATCGCCTCGTCCAGGAGCCGGAGACCGTCCGCAATCCGACCCGACTGCATCGTGAGCCGGCCCTGCGCGCACAACCCCATAGCAAGCAGATCTTGATCGCGGTGCTCTCTGCCCGCTCTGGTCGACCGCTCCGCCGCCGCGGACGCAGCCGGTAGGTCGTCGGCGGCCAGATGTCGGTACATGTGCAACATCGAGACGTACCCGCGTTCGACCGCTTCGTCGTCCAGCTCGTCGAGGAGTCGGTCGGCTCGCGCGGTCCAGCCCTGGGCCAGCGCCGTCTCACCGTTGGTGCCGAAGACCATTGCGAGGTGGAAGCACGAGTGGATTGCCCCGGCCGGGTCGCCCGCCTGCTGGCGCCCGGCGAAGGCCCGCCCCTCGTAGTCGACGGATGCGGCTCGGCGTCCGAGCAGGTACGCCGCCGAGGCGGCGTCGTGCAGGTCGTCGGTGCTCATGTCGGCCGGATCGATGCCGGACCAGACGTCGAGCGCACCGGACCAGTCACCCGTCTCGTATTCCGTCCGAGCCTGCATCAGGTCCTCGACCATGCCCACCGGGCACACCTCCAGCTCGGACGATACTCCCGGCGAGAGGTTCGTGCGGTCGACCTGCTCAGGCCGCCCGACGGTCACGGGAGTCGGTCTGATGGGTGAGGTGCCGGACGACATGCTCTGCGTCACGGCCGGCGCCGGCCAGCAACATCGAGGAGAACGAGTACTGGAACGACAGGCCGCAGAAGTAGATCCCGGGGACGTCGTCGGCCACCCCGCGGTGCTCGCGTGGCCACCCGTCGGCGCCCAGGACCGGCAGGTCGATCCAGTCGAAGGTCTGGCGGAAACCCGTCGACCAGATCACGTTGGTCACCGTCACTGTCGTTCCGTCGGCCAAGCATGGGAGCCCGTCCCGGACGCCCTCGACCCGTGTCTCGATCCGGACCACTCCGCGCTCGGCGAGGTCGGCGCGCTTGACGCGCAGCATCGGCCCGCCGTGGAAGCGTACTGCTGCCATCTCCCTGCGTCCCAGCGATGTGCGGCGCGTCAGGACGTGGCGCCACACGAAGATCAACAGGGGATAGACGACGGGGATGAGCCTCGACTCCAGCCGGATCGGGATCTCACCGCGGTCCGGTCCGACGAGCGTGACCGGCCGCACGGCCGCGAGCTCGAAGGCGATGTCGGTGCCGGAATGCGAGGCTCCGACCACCAGGACCGGCCCGTCCCGGAGCTGTCCAGGACGCCGGTACTCGCTGGAGTGCAGCTGCAGGATCGAGGGGTCCAGGTCCTGGGCGCAGTCGGGAATCAACGGCGTCCGCCCGAAGGTGCCGGTCGCGACCACGACGTTGTCGCACTGGATCGGCTCGGCATCGGTCCTGACGGCGAAACGACCACCCGCCGTGCGGGTGAGGCGCTCGACCCGAATGCCGAGCCGCACCGGCAAGTCCCAGTGACCGGCGTAGGACTCGAGGTAGGCGGCCACATCATCCTTGGTCGGGAAGGACCACGGGTCCGCGGGGAACCCCAGGCCCGGCAGCTTGTCGAACTTCGCCGGCGAGAAGAGCCGCAGGCTGTCCCACTGCTGGCGCCAGCCGTCCCCGATTCGCAAGTGGCGGTCGAGGACCAAGCACTCCCGGCCGCGCTTCTGCAGGCTCCGGGCGGTGGCCAATCCGGCCTGCCCGGCGCCGATGACAACGGTTTCGACGTCCTGCATCTCTCCTCCTGATGGGCTGGAGGCCATCACGCTAGAAGTTGAGACCATGACGCTGCATCGAGCGAACCACCCATTCTGGTGCGGGTCGTTGATGGGTGGTTCTTCCGATGCGCGGGCGCCGTCCGCTTTCTAGAGTCGGTGGCAACCACAAGCGAAAAGGACCATCCCATGCCATTGTTCCTCGACGTCCACTCGTTGGACGATCCCGTCGCCATCAGCGACGTGACCCGGGCCCACGACGCCGATCTGCGGACCCAGGCACCGTACGGCGTCAACTACCTCCGCTACTGGGTCGCCGAAACAGCCGGGAAGATCTTCTGTCTCGTAGACGCCCCGTCGGCTGACGTAGCGGCGGACGTGCACCGGGAGGCTCACGGCCTGGTCGCGCAGGAGATCTACCAGGTCACCGAAGGTGGCGCCGATCCGACCATCGAGCACGAGTCATCGCCGAACGAGCATCCGGATCACGCTCCGGCCGGGGCGTGGGACGCCATCGCGGCCGGGTACGCAGAGCACGTCGCGCCCAGCGAGCAGCGGGTCTCGGCGCTGGCCCTCGACCTCGTCGGCCTTCGGGTAGGCGAGTCCTTCCTCGACGTGGCCGCGGGCCCTGGCGGCCTGGGACTCGCAGCGGCCCGACGGGGCGCCACCGTCCTGGCGACGGACTGGTCGCCGGCGATGCTGGCACAGCTCGAGGCGAAGGTCCGCTCCGAGGGCTTGGCCAACGCATCCGGGCGGGTCATGGACGCGCATGCGCTCGATCTCGAGAACAACAGCTTCGACGTGACCGGATCCCAGTTCGGGGTGATGCTCGTGCCCGACCAGGCCGTGGCGCTGCAGGAGATGGTGCGCGTGACCAAGCCCGGTGGCCGCGTGCTGCTCATCGCGTACGGCTCGCCCGCCGAGTTCGACGCGCTGCAGCTGTTCGTCGCCGCTCTCCAGACCGTCGTACCCGAGTTCGAAGGGTTGCCGGACCCGCCCCCGCTGGAGTTCCAGGTCTCGGATCCTGCCGTGCTGCGCGCGCGTCTCGTTGCCGCGGGGCTGAGCGACGTGCAGGTGGATACGACACAGCAGGAACGGGTCGAGGTGTCCACGGGCCAGCAGGCCTGGGACTGGATGCTGTACAGCAACCCGATCACGGACATGATCCTCGAGGATGTCGGGGAGGCCGATCGGGCCAAGCTCCGCGTGGCGCTCGACGAGATGATCCGCGACCGCGCGGACAGCGCGGGGGTCGCCGTCCTCACCGCGCCGCTCAACATCGGTTGGGGCCAGAAACCCGGCGGTCGGTGACCGCTTCGATCCTGGTGGTCGGCGGTGGGATCGCCGGGCGGGCCGTAGCGCGGGTGCTGGCTCGGCACAGGTTGGGCTGCACGGTCATCGAGCGACGCAGGTCCGTCGCGCGCGGCATGGGGGTCAACCTGCCCGGCAACGCGGTGCGGGCGCTGGGCGAGGTGGGTGTCCCCGGCGAGGCACTGACCAGCGGGGTGCCCGTACGGCGGCGGGAGTACCGCAACGGCCGCGATCGCTTGCTCTTCGCCACCGACGAGCACCGCTTCTGGCGCGAGGTCGGCCAACCGGTGTGCCTGCGTCACGGTGAGCTGTTGGCGGCTCTGGCCTTTCCCGACGGCGTCCAGGTCGAGCAGGCGCGCGCAGTCGGCGCCCGCTCGACCTCCTCTGGCGTCGAGGTGGAGCTGGAGGGCGCCCAGGGGCCCCGCCTGGCCGACTTCGTGATCGGCGCCGACGGCGTCGGTTCGGCCATGAGGGATGCGCTGGCCGTGGACGGCCGGCGGCCATCGTCGATGACCGGCTCGAGCTGGCGGTTCGTGGCCGACAACTCTGGAGTCGACTGCTGGACGGCGTGGTCCGGGGTGGAGCACACCTTACTGCTGATCCCGCTCGAACAGGGCCTCGTCTACGGGTACGCCGCCCGCACCCGAGGTGGGGACATCGGGGCCGACCGCTCCAGGTTGGTCCAGGCGGCCTCAGGCTTCCCTGCCGTGGTGCGGGATACCGTCGCCGGCGCGTTGGACGGTGGTGAGCTGCACCATGCTTCCGTCGACGAGGTGCGGCTGACTCGCTGGCACCACGGGCGGCTGGTGCTCATCGGAGACGCCGCGCACGCGACCGGACCCGTGTGGGCGCAAGGCGTGGCGATGGCCCTCGAGGACGCGATCGTCCTCGGTGGGCTCCTCGCGTCCACCCCGACGGACGGCTGGGCGAGCGTCGGTGCTGAGTTCGAGCGGCTCAGGCGACCGCGGGTCCAGCACGTACAAGCGGCTA
>DATDAP010000196.1:0-3993 GCA_036525335.1 Microlunatus sp.
ATCGACCACAACCGCCACCCGCGGCCGGCGCGACGCATCCTGCCTCACTTCGCCCCCAACCGTCGCTGCCCTCAGTCGCGCCAATACCGGCCCGGACTGCGTGAGCGCCTCCCCCGCACCGTCCCCTCCAGCCGCATGTACGGTGTAAACCCGCCTCCGCCAGTTCGGGTGACCGCAGCCACCTTCATGCGCGCCCGGATAAGAACAACACCCTCCCCTCGACGACGCCGCCGAGATCGTCGATCGGCGCGGAGACCTCCGGCCGCACCAACCTCGTGGACGAGACCCTGCGAATGGATGTCGACAACGCCCGAAGCAGGTAGCGTTCCGACACTTTCGCCGGCCAGGAATCGGGCTGCGAGTGTCGGCAAGCGACACGCTCGCCAGTCCCGACCCGGCCGACCCGCTGGGCCGTGTGCCCGCATGCAGCGTCACCAGTTTCAGGGGGGTGACGACGTCATCCCCTCTACCAGGAGGGCGCGCGACCGAATCGGCAGATGGGCCAAGGCGATGGCACAGGTCGGGACATCTCGAATGGGGAGGGATCAAGAAGCCGGTCGAGCCCCTGGACGGCGCCGAGCCCTGGCTGACCTCCAAGGGAGGCGCCGGTCCGATTCCTCGGATGCACAGTGCTGCCGGAGCCCTACTCACCCTCGTGCTCGAGCGCGGCTGGTCCCACGACCGCTACCAGCTGATTCGCCGCGGTCGACGGTTCGGCCCTGATCCGGCTTCAGTAGGGGGACGGCCCACGCGAACGGCGGAGAGAGCCGACCAATGGCCCCGCATGCACATCGCCGGTACCCTCGCGCCGGTGACTGATTCGAAGGTTCCGAGCAACGCTCGCCTGCTTCTCCAGCACCCGTCGGCGGTACTGTTGGCCGCCCAGCTCATCGGCGTGCTGATCTACCCGTTCGTCCCGGCCAGCGGTGAAGGCCGCGCGGTGCTGGAGGTGTTCGGCGCGCTCGTGCTGGCGTTGGCCATCTGGTCGGTCCGGCACACCGCCGGCCGCGGCCAGGTCCTGGTGTCGATCGCCCTCGGCATCGCCGCCTCCGGCTTGTCGATCGCCGACGCGATCCACGGGTCCTGGGGCCTGGCCCTGTCGTCGGCACTACTGCACGCGCTGTTCTACCTCTGGGCCGCCGGCAACCTGATGGTCTACATGCTCGCCGACCACGACGTGACCGTGGACGAGCTGTTCGCCGTAGGCGCCACGTTCACGCTGGTCGCTTGGGCGTTCGGGTACGTCTACACCGCCCTTCAGCTCTTGCAGCCCGGCTGCTTCACCGCTGCCATCGACCCCGTCGCGCAGCGGACCTGGTTCGAGTTGCTCTTCTTGTCCTTCACCAACCTGACCAGCACCGGATTGTCCGACATCGTCCCGGTGACCGACCACGCCCGATCAGTCGTGATGATCGAACAGCTGGCCGGGGTCGGTTACGTAGCACTGTTCGTCTCCCGGCTGGTCGGGCTGACTCTGAGCCGCACCAGTCACCCCCGGGCCGAGCCGTCGCTACCGCCGATCGAACCTTCCGGCTTCGGCAACTTCGCCAACAGCGACCAACAACTCTGATGAAGGAGCTACTCCTGCGCGATGACGGTGTCTGGTAGTACTCGTCCAAGACGTAGATCAAGCCTTCGGTCGCTTCGGAGCTGGGATCCATCGATGGACGACTCGGGACCCTTCGAGATCATCTGCGGCAGGAGCGCCGTCTCCTTCTCGCGCGGATGATCCACCATCATCGACCGTGACCGGCGTAGATGCGGCCCCAAGTCAGAGGGCATCACCGACGACAAGCAGCGCGAGAACCCCATCGCCGGACATCCTGCGGGCAACCTCCTGCCGAGCAGGGCTGCGCAGTGGTCGCTCAGGTCGAAGTCAGCGTCATGCCAGCCGCGCCTGTAACACTGTTGAGGGGTCGGGTGTTCGCCGGCTGCTCGGACGGCGGTAGCGCGGGTGGGGAGAGGGCCATGCTGGTGGTCTTGGTCGGCATCGACGGAGCGGGAAAGTCAACAGCGGCGCGGCTGCTGCAGGATCGGATTCTGCGCAGTGGCGGGCGGGTGCTGCTGCTGCAGAACTACTCAGGTCGCCGCACCATCTCTACCTGGTGCGCCGACCACCGCGTACGACTTCACCCCGTGCTTGCCGACCGTGTCGAGACAGCCATTCGAGTAGGGCACGTGCTCGTATCCCATCTCCGTGCGCATCGGTTCGACGGCCTCGTGTTGCTGGACCGGCATCTGTACTGCCAGCTCGCGCTGCGCGCGGTGGCTGGGCTGCCTCATGGCCGGCTGATGCCGTGGTTACTGCGCCATCTCCCCCAGCCCAACCTGGTGGTCTTCTTCGACATCTCCCCCCACCGCGCCGACGTCAGGATCCAGCGCCGCGGCATCGACCAGGAGTCGCTGCAGTTCCTCGAGGCGCTCAGCGCGGCCTATTGCGCCCTGCCGGACTACCCCACCTTCGTCACCGTCGCCGCCGGCGGGACGCCGACCGAGATCACGAACCAGCTGGTGCAGCTACTGAACAATTGCTCACCAGGCGATCAGCTGATCGCGTCAAGCAGCGCTGGCTGATCCCCGCTAGTTTTCAACGGCTTGCTGCTCGGGCGGCGAACTGGCCGCGGGTAGCGCGAAGCGGCGTCGCCCGTCGACGGTCACTGTTTCGCGGCCCGGGTTCGGCGCGGCACCAGGTGCATGATCGCCACCACCAAAGCCGACGGCCAGCCCGATCACGGCGGATGCGAGGGTGTTGACCAGCCAGGCGAGCAGTCCACCGAGCACCGGTACGGCGTCTGCGACGGCCTGCTCTGCTGCGTGCACCAGCGCGTAGGGGGTGTGCCAGCCCAGTTCGTCGCTGCCCCCCAACAGGATGTGCCCCCCGACCCACAGCATCGCCACCACTCCTACCGTGGACAGGAGCGCCAACAGCTTGGGCATGCCGCGGACCAGCAGCAGACCGACCCTACGGGTGATTCCGGAATTGCGCTCGGACAGGTGCAGTCCGACGTCGTCCATCTTCACGATCAGCCCGACCACGCCGTAGACCAGCAGGGTGATGCCGATCGCCACGACGACGAGGATGACCGCGCGGGACACCAGCCCTTCGTCGGCCACCTCGTTGAGGGAGATGACCATGATCTCGGCCGAGAGGATGAAATCGGTGCGAATGGCGCTCTTGACCATGACGTTCTCCTGGTCAGCACCTTGGGTGGCCGCGGGCCGCTCCCCGTGCTCGCCGTGGCCCCCGGTGACCCTCTCGTAGATCTTCTCAGCACCCTCGAAACACAGGTACACCCCGCCGATCATCAAGATGGGCGCCAACAGCCAGGGCAGGAACTGACTGAGAACCAGAATGACCGGCAAGATGATCAGCAGTTTGTTACGCAGTGAACCCACCGCGATCCGCTTGATCATCGGCAGCTCGCGGTCGGCGGTGAAGCCGTGGACGTAACGCGGAGTGACAGCGGTGTCGTCGACCACCACGCCCGCCGCCTTGGCGCTGGCACGGCCGGCCGCTGCGCCGACATCGTCGACGGAGGCGGCCGCTAGCTTCGCCATGGAAGCCACGTCGTCGAGTAGACCGACGAGCCCGCCGCTCACCGAGGGTGACGCATCTGCTGGAGCATGAGGTCACGATATCTGTCGTTGAGAGCCGCCCCTCAGCGTTCAGGTGCATTTCACCTGACCTCAGGCATCGAGTGGCAGTGTGCGCGGCCGGGCGATCGAGCGCCACCAGCCGCGGCGGCGCAGCATCAGCAGCCTTCACCTCATAGACCCCGGTTTGGTGCGACTTGTCACCCGATGGCGTTGCGGGGACAAGGCCGACCTCAACTCCCCTGATCGGCTTCTTAGGGGTCGGTGCCACCCTTCAGCAGGCTCGGCGCCCGGGTCGTGAGCCCGGCCAGCAGCCGGGACCCGACGGCATCGAGCTGCTGGACATGGCCGTGGGTAAACGAGCGCAGGAACGTCCCATACGTCGACGGCGCCCGTAGC
>DATDAP010000197.1:0-16877 GCA_036525335.1 Microlunatus sp.
GACCGTCGCACAGGGCGAGGTGGCCCCGCTGACTCCCGGCACGTACGACGGACTCGTCTACCTGATCAAGCCCTCACTCCCACTCGCGAACCTCCGGATCATCGTCGACGGTCCGCCGCCCGAGGTCTGAGTGTCGAACCATCATGCCTAGCTCGCGGATCGAGAACCGGGTCAGCGATCTGCTGGCGGACGCGCGGGAGGCGCGCGACGCCGGCGACTGGAAGACGGCCCGGTCGTTGCTGGATGCGGTCGCCGCCCTCGATCCCGGCAACGCCGAGGCTGCGGCCATGCTGGCCGGGGCCGCGACCCGACGACAGATGACCCTGCTGTTCTGCGACATCGTCGGTTCCACCGAGCTCGCCGACCAGCGGGACCCCGAGGAGGTCACCGCCGTCCTCGAGCGCTATCGCACGGCCTGTACGGAGGTCGTGGACGAGCTGGACGGCTACATCGACGACCACCGGGGCGACGGCATGCTGGTGCTGTTCGGCTATCCGCAGGTGGACGAGGACGACGCTCGACGCGGTGTGCTCTGTGGACTGCGGATGATCGAGCGGGTACGGGAGATCCGCTGGCCCGGAGCGAGCGGCGCCCGGCTCCAGGTGCGCGTCTCCGTCCACACCGACCTGGTGGTGGTCGCCGACGGCATCACCGGGTCGACCGCCAACGAAGCCGCCCGCATCCAGCAGCTCGCCGACCCGGACACGGTGGTGATCAGCGACACCACCCAGGATCTGGTCTGGCCGTGGTTCGAGACGGAGTCGCTGGGTGTGCAGCCTCTGCGGGGCGTGTCGCGCAGGGTGGAGGTGTTCGCCGTCCGGGCCGCTCTGCCGACTCCGCGGGGCCGGACCTGGCGGGACCGGACCAGCCCGTTCGTCAACCGTACGGCGGAGTTCTCCGCCATGGAGTGGCTGGCTCCGAAGCCGATCCCGGTGATCGACCCCACCGTCCCGGAAGCCGCGTCCGAGCCGCCGGCAGCGCGGGCCGTGTGCGTGATCGGTCCCGGCGGGATGGGCAAGACCCGGCTGACCCTGGAGACCGCCCGCCGGCTCGGTCTCCGACCGCTCGCGTGCAGCTGCTCACGGATGCAGCGCAACGTCAGCCTGCACCCGTTCCGTGGCCTGCTCGAGGGCGCGTGCCGGATGGACGCCGACGACCCGGCCGACGTCCGCCTGGAGAAGCTGCGGGCCGGACTGTCCGCCCTGGCCGCACAGTCCGCCCCGGCCGGTGACGCCGACGCCGGCTCCCCGTCCTCCGTCACGCCGGGTGACCTCCCCTTCCTGGCCGCGGTCTTCGACATCCCGCTCGACCGTTTGTCGGCGCCGAGCGAGGTGCAGCCGGATCGACTGCGTCGCCAAGCACTGCTGGCCGCCGCCCAGCTGGTTCACGCCCACGCCACGACCGAGCCGACGCTGGTCTTCGTCGACGACGTGCAGTGGGCCGACCAGTCCAGTCTGGACCTGCTCGCCGTCCTCCTCACCCTGCCCGGACTCAAGATCACGATCGCCGCGCGCGACGGCTTCGAGCCGCCCTGGGCAGAGACCGTGGTGCGCCGGATCGTCCTCGATCCGCTGGATGAGGTCGCGACCGCGGAGCTGGTCCGGCAGACCCCCAGCGCCGCTCAGCTGAGCCCGGAGCGCAGCCGCGAGCTGATGCAGCGCAGCGACGGCGTACCGCTGTTCCTGGAAGAGCTGCTGCTGACCGCACAGGAGTCGGAGACCGGGCGCATCCCGCACCGGTCGCTCCAGTTCAGCGCGTACCAGATCCCGCCCGCGCTCCGCGATCCTCTGCTGGCCCGGCTGTCCCGCCCGGAGGTGGATCTCGAGCTGGCCCAGCTGGCCGCCGTGATCGGGCGCGAGGTCGACCGCGACCTGTTGCACCGGGCGGTCGGGGTCGACGGGGCGGAGTTCGAGCGCCGCCTGCGTACGCTGCTGGACGCCGGGCTGATGGAGCTGGCGGGCGCGCAGCTTCGCTTCCGCCACGAGCTGATCCGCGAGGTGGCGTACGAGACCCAGCGTCGGACCGTGCTGAAGGAACGCCACGGCATCGTCGCCGACCTGCTGGCTTCCGGGGAGGCGGCAGGACAGCGGACCAGCACCGTCGCCGCCGCGTACCACCTGGAACGAGCCGGTCGGGTGTCGCACGCCGTCGTCGCCCACATCCAGATCGCCCGGGCCGACCAGGCCCTGGGCGCCCACGAAGAAGCGGCCGAGCGACTGAGCAAGGTGCTCGAGCTGTTGGACACCACCGCGCCGGGACTGGAGCGCGACCGCGGCGAGCTGGCCGTCCGCGAGCTGCGCAGCTTCAGCGCCGTGACCGCCCGCGGCTACGCCGCGGTCGAGGCGGCCGAGGACTATCCGCGTTGTCTGCAGCTGGTCGAGGAGTCGGTCCGCGACGCCGAGGTGCTGCCGTACCTGATCCGGCTGTGGACGTACTACACCTCGCGCGGCGACTTCGCCCAAGCGGAGTCGATCAACGAGGCGGTGATCCGGCGTACCGAAGCGGCTGGACTGTTCTTTCCGGGTGCCTCGCTCGGTCGCGGGGTCGTGGACTTCTTCCAGGGCGACTTCACCGACGCCGTGACCCAGTTGACCGACGCGGTGCAGCACGGCTGGACGGCCGATGTGCAGGTGCCGCCGGAGTGGACCCTGCCGAACGATCCCCGGGCGGCAGGATTCGCGCACCTGGTCCCCTGCCTGGTCGTCCTGGGTGACCGGGCGGCCGCCGAGCAAGCCGCCGTCGACGGTCTGGAGCGGGCCAGCTCCCTCCCCTACCCGATCGGTCCGTTCAGTGCGCAGTACGTCGACTGCCTGCTCGCGGTCGCCCGCAGCATCGACGGCGACGCACTCGGAGCGGCCGAGGTCGGACAGCGTCTGGTCGCGATCGGTGAGCGCCACGGCTTCGCCGTCTGGAGTCTGACCGGGCAGATGCAGTGCCTCTACAGCGCGATCCAGCTCGGGGACGCCAGCTGCCTGCCGGGACTCATCCAGGCGGTCGAGGTGTGGCACCGGGTGGTGGCGATCGACTCGTGGACGCCGTACTGGTTCGCCAACGTCGGCTTCGGCCACCTGCTCACCGGCGACGCGGCGTCGGCGATCGGCTACTTCGATCGCGCACTGGAGATCGCCACCACCACCGGCGCGGGCTTCTTCACCGCCGAGACCCTCCGGGGCCGCGGTGAGGCCCGCCGGGTCCTAGGCGAGGCGGAAGCCGCCGAGGCCGACCTGGCCGAGGCTCTGGCGGTCGCCCGCCGTCAGGGAGCCGGACTGTTCGCCGCCCGAGCCCAGGCGTCCCTGGACGCACAGGCATGACGGCAGGTCCGACCACCGACCGGGATGTACGCAGGATCGCGATCATCGGCGGCGGTATGGCCGGACTGGCCACCGCCTGGCGGCTGAGTGGTGAGCTCGGTGCCCGAGCCGAGATCACCGTGTACGAGCAGGGCTGGCAGCTCGGCGGTAAGGGCGCCAGCGGACGGGGTGTGCACGGGCGGATCGAGGAGCACGGTCTGCACGTCTGGCTCGGCTACTACGAGAACGCCTTCCGCCTGATCCGGCAGGTCTACGACGATCTGGACCGTGACCGGACCGCGCCGGGCTGCCCGATCCGCGGCTGGCGGGATGCGTTCTCCCCCGCCGGTCGGGTCGGGGTGGAGGAACGCACCGGCCCGGGCTGGCAGCACTGGGTGGCCACCTTCAGCACGACCGACGGTGAGCCCGGCGACGACGGCGCCCCGGGCGGGACGGCGTCGGTGGCCGAGTTCCTCCGTCGGGGCGTGCGACTGCTGGCCGACTTCTCCGCGTCGCTGCTGGAGATGCGGGCGACCGACCGATCGTCCGGTTCCGCGGCTGGGGTCGAGCCGACGGTCGTGCTGAGCGGATCCTCGCGGCCCCCGGGCACGGCTCGGCCGGGCACGGCTCGGGCGCGCGCCGGGCGGCCAGCCGGCGTCGGTGATCTCGGCGGGCTCCTGCAGCAGGCACAGTTCGCCGTCGTGATCGCTGCGGTGGAAGGGATCCGGCTCCTCGGCGCGGCCGTACCGGCGGGCACCCTGGACGTCGTCGCGGAACAGCTGGACAGGATGCGGATCGACCTGGAAGTGATGATCGGCCGGGGCGACCCGAGTCTGCGCCGGCTCGGTGATCTCGTCGATCTCGTCGTCACCTGTTGCCTGGGCATCGTCCGAGATCGCCTGCTGGTCGACCCCCGAGGCTTCGGGGCCATCGACGACGAAGACTTTCGCGACTGGCTCGGCCGGCACGGGGCGCGACCCGGCACGCTGGACTCGGCCCTGGTGCGCGGGATGTACGACCTCGTCTTCGCCTACGTCGACGGGGATCGCCGTCGTCCGCAGTTCTGCGCCGGACTGGGGCTGTTCCTGGCGGGCAAGTTCTTCTTCGACTACCGCGGATCGCTGTTCTGGCGGATGCAGGCGGGGATGGGCGACGTCGTGTTCGCCCCCCTGTACGAAGCCTTGCGGGATCGCGGTGTGCGGTTCGCCTTCTTCCACCGACTCGACCGACTGAGCCTCGATCGTGATCGTGGCCGGATCCAGTCGTTGATCGTCACCAGAACGCGGGGGTACGTCGGCGGCCGTACCGACTACCACCCGTTGATCATGGTCGACGATTTGCCCTGCTTCCGCTCCGAGCCCGACGACGACCAGCTGAACCAGATGTCGGAGGAGATCGAGCTGACCGTGGGAACCGACGTCGACACGGTCGTCCTCGCAGCGTCGGTCGGTTCCCTGGCCGGCCCCTGCGCCGAGCTGATCGAGGACTCGCCGGCCTGGCGCTCCATGATCGACTCCATCGCCACCGTCGGCACCCAGTCGCTGCAAGTGTGGCTGCGGCCCTCCGAATCCGATCTGGGGTGGGACTTCCCGGCCTCGACGGTCAGCGGCTACGTGCCCGTCTTCGACACCTACGCGTCGATGACTCACCTGCTGAGGCAGGAGAAGTGGCCCGCCGAGGACAGACCCGCGACCCTCGGCTACTTCTGCGGCTCGCTGCGGATCGAGGACCCCGATGCCGACCCGCAGGCGATCGTCGCGGAGAACGCGGCCCGCTTCCTCGATGATCACGCCGGCCACTTCTGGCCGAAGGCCGCCCGCTCGGATGGCTTCGCGTGGGACCTGCTGGTCGACGGGCACGGTTCGCGCCGCACCGGCCCGGGACGACTGGCCGATCAGTACCTCCGGGCCAACGTCGAGGGATCGCAGCGCTACGTGCAATCGCTGCCGGGCAGTCAGCGGCATCGGCTACGGGTGGACCAGTCCGGCTACGAGAACCTGGTGCTCGCGGGCGACTGGACCAACTGCGGACTCAACGCGGGCTGCATCGAAGCGGCCACGATGAGTGGCCTGGAAGCAGCCAACACGATCCTGGGGCAGCGGCTGATGAGCGGCATCACCGGCAGCTGGTACGGGGTCGGCTCGTGACAGCGCCGGGACGCTACAGCGATGACGTCGCTTTCGCCGAGGAGGCCCTACGGGTCGCGGGGCTCGCGTACGACCAGGTGGTGTCGGGGGTCGACCCGCAGCGCGAGGCGGTGCCAACGCAGCTGAAGCCGGCCGACGCCGTTCGCTGGATCGGCGATCGGGTGACGGAGCTGGTAGCGGGCTTCGCCGAGCTGCCCCTGGATCAGCTCGTCGATCTGGGGGGTCCCAACGCTGCGGGCCATGATCACGAGAGCGAGCCGACGCCCCGGGGTGAGCCGCTGACGATGATCGCCCCCCGGGGTGGTCTCGCCGAGGTCCGGATCTGGATCCACCCGATCGGCGACCTCACGGCCGGGACGCTCCGGTTCCGGCTGAGCGACCTCCAGCCCGGCACCGGGACCACGCTGCCGGGCGGCTCGGCGGTGTTCGTGCCCGCCGAGATCGACGTCCCCCTCGGCGCCGCAGCGTCCGTGCTGCTGCGCTACCCGGTCCCGGCCGGATCCACACCGGATCGCTACCACGGTCTGGTGCTGGCCGGTGGCGGCACCGATGCGGTCGTACCGATCACGCTGGCGGTCACGTGACCGCCACCATGATCGAGACCCTCGAGCACTACGCAGAGCTGACCCGGGAGGCGATGGCCGAGTCCATCGCCGGCGGCGAACCCGCCGAGTACCTCTACGATCTGGTCCGCGACTACACCGCCCGCAAGGGCAAGGGACTGCGTCCCGGTCTGCTGCTGGCCGCCGCCGACGCCTGTGGCGCCGCCACTCGTACGGCCCTTCCGGCCGCCGCTGCTCTGGAGATGCTGCACACCGCGTTCTTGATCCACGACGACGTCGAGGATCACAGCCGACTGCGTCGTGGTCAGCCGACCCTGCACGAGCTGCACGGGGCGGCGCTGGCCATCAACGCCGGGGACGCCCTGGCCAACCTGGCTGTCCAACCGCTGACGTCCAGCGCCTTTCCCCGCTATCGGTCGCGCGAGGTGCTGGCCGAGCTGCGGATGGCGATCCGGCAGACCACCGAGGGGCAGGCGCTGGAGCTGGGCTGGCGGCGTCATGCCGTGGTCGACCTGACACCGCTGGACTACCTGGAGCTGGTCGGCCGGAAGACCTGCTGGTACACGACGATGGCGCCGCTGAGGATCGGCGCGCAGCTCGGCCGTTGGCGGCCGGAGCGGAGGGCGCTGGACCGCCTGGGTTTCCTGGCCGGCTGCGCCTTCCAGATCCGGGACGACCTGCTCGACCTCGCACCGGGAGGACAAGCAGGAAAGGCCCCCCGCAGCGACATCGTGGAGGGAAAGCGGACCCTGATGCTGATCCACCTGCTCGGCGTCGCCGGTCCGGCGGACCGGGCGTGGGTCGTGGAGTATCTGTCACGGGCCGAGGACGACCGGAATCCGACCGACCAGGATCAGCTGCTCGCGTTGATGACCAAGGCCGGCAGCCTCGCGTACGCCGAGCGCTTTGCCGCCGTACTGGCGACCGCGGCCCAGCAGTCACTGAAGACCGCGTTCGCCCCCGTACCGCCGTCGCCGGCCCTGGACTTCCTCCGTGAGCTGGTCGACTACCTGGTGAGCCGCACGGACTGACGTTCCTCAGGACCAGGGGTCCGACCCGCTCAGAGCCCGGCTCGGCGACGTAGCGCCGGCGCGTCCACGATCTCGATGGTGCGGCCGTCGACTTTGATCACGCCGCGAGCGACCAGTCCCTGCAGGACGCGGTTGACGGCCGGACGGGATGCGCCGACCATCTGCGCCAGCTCGGTCTGGGTCAGGTGCAGGTCGACGGCCAGCCGCCGGCTCGGATCGTCGGACTGTCGTTCGGCCCGCTGGACCAGCAGCTTGGCGATGCGGCCTGCGAGGTCGAGGAACACCAGGTCGGTCGCCTGTTCGGTGAGTCGCCGCACCATGGCCCCGAGGGTGTGCAGCAACGCATCCAGCAGGGCGGGGCTCTGCTGCATGGCGGTGAGCAGGGCAGAGCGGTTGATCACCAGCGCGGAGGTCGACTGCACGGCAACGGCCGACGCCGAGCGTGGCCCGGGGTCGATCACGGATAGCTCGCCGAGGACGTCACCCGCGCCCAGGGTGGCCAGCACCATCTCGTCCCCGCGTTCGGAGGCCACCGTGATCTTGACCAGGCCGTTCACGAGGACGAAGAGACTGTCGCCCGGATCGCCCTGGTAGCAGAGGAACTGGTCGCGCCGGAAGCTGCGCGGCACGCACACCGCCGCCAGCTCACCGAGCACGGTCGGATCGAGTGAGCCGAAGACCTGACTCGACTGCAGCGTGTCCAGGATGGTGTCGCGGTTCATCCCACGCCGGCGGAACCGGCGTCCGTCGCCCTCTCCCCCTGTCCCCTGCGCACCGCGTCATCATGGCATCCCGCGGCCCGAGCCTGCTCACCTGGCGCGACCGCCGGTCCCTCGACCCCGCCCTCGCTGCCGGAATAGATTCACCGTGACTGACGACGCGCGACCAGACGGGCGAAGAGACGACGATGGCGACACCGGACGAAGCGGTATCAGCGAGGAGGTTGGCATGAGCAGGGTGGTGGTGAACAGGGCGATGTCGTTGGACGGCTTCATCGCCGGCCCCGACGGAGCGATGGACTGGGTGATCGAGTACAACAAGTCGTACGCGTTTCCTGAGGTCATGGCGGCCACCGGTGCCATGCTCGTCGGTCGGGGCACCTACGATGTCGCCCGGCGGATGTCGGCGGAGGACACCGACTACGACGGCGGACCGTTGTTCGTGCTGACACATCGTCCGCCGGAGGAGCCGGATCAAGGGGTCACGTTCCTCACCGGCGACCTCGCGGCGGCCGTCGCCACGGCGCGGGCGGCCGCGGGGGACAAGAACCTGGAGATCCTCGGTGCCGACCTGGCCAGCCAGTGCCTGCGCCAGGGCCTGGTGGACGAGGTGCTCGTCTACGTGCTGCCGGTGCTGCAGGGTGACGGCGTGCGCTTCTCGACCCCGGACCTCGGCCGGATCGACCTCGAACCGTTCAGCAACACGCAGTCGGGTCCGGTGACGATGCTTCGCTATCACGTACGCAGGTAGACGCCGTCCTGGAACCGGCGAACCCGCGGGTCAACCGACGTAGACACCAGAAGACGAAGGCGCGTGGGACCGCGTCTGGACGGCACGGCGGCGCTCGGGATGCCCCGGCGGCTACCGGTGGCCCCAGGGAAGAATCCAGCGGAACGCGCTCAGCACCGGTCGTTGGCACCAGCACGTCGCACCGCAGTGACAGCGGATGATTCCCGCTCGTTCCAGGAGGCGTGTCGCCAACGCCAGCAGCCCGTACAGACCGGCCAGGGCGCCGAGGACACGGAAGACCACCACGTCAGTCTGCACCCGCCCGACTGACCCGTGTGCTGCCCGTTGTCGGGCTTGAGACGTATGGTCTGATCGCCATACGGTGAAGAAACGCGAAGCCCGTTCAGGAGATGACATGTCCCTCGTCCGCGTGCACAACTTCTCGGTCTCCCTCGACGGCTTCGGCACGGGCGAGGGCCAGCAGCTCGACGCTCCGTTCGGTCACGCGGGCACGCGGTTGGTGGAGTGGGCTTTCGAGACCCGTACCTTCCGGGCGATGGGTATCCACGGGGAGACGGAGGGATCGTTCGGCGTCGACGAGGCGTTCGCCAGCGCGTGGGGCCCCGAGATCGGCGTGGAGATCATGGGCCGCAACAAGTTCGGCCCGCAACGCGGTCCGTGGGAGGACGAGGAGTGGAAGGGCTGGTGGGGCGATGACCCCGTCTTCCACACCCCGGTCATCGTGCTGACACACCACCCTCGGCCGGTGCTCGAGATGGAGGGCGGCACCACCTTCCACTTCGTCGATGCCGACCCGGTCTCCGCCCTCGAGCAGGCTCGCGCCCTGGCCGGCGACCTCGACATCCGGATCGGTGGCGGTGTCAGCACGGTTCGGCAGTTCCTCGAGGCCGATCTGATCGATCACCTGCACATCGTCCTGGTGCCGATCGTCCTGGGCCGGGGCGAACGGCTCTGGGATGGCCTCGAGGGACTCGATCAACGCTTCGACATCGAAGTGGCTCCCTCTCCGCTCGGCGTCACCCATCTGACCCTGAACCGACGCCGCGCTCGGTAGACGGAAACGTCCCCGCCATCGCACCTAGGCGATGGGTGATCGCCAAGGTTCGTGCTCGTACGTGAGCGAGACCCGCTCGGGGCCGAGGGCGCCCACCAGACGCTGCCCTTCGGTGTGCGGCTCCTCGAGTTCGTCGAACCACACCGCCACGTCGCCGCCGAAAGACGGTCGGGCGGACGCCGGTGTCGACGACGAGATCGGCGTGACGGTGATCGGGGCGGGGCCGTTCATCTCGAACCTCTGTCTGGATTCTGGGTCCGCGTGAGCGACCTCGAGATCCAGAACGTGAACCCTTGCTTTCTTGCGGACAATTCGCGGCGGGACTCACGATGTCACGTAAGCGCAGAACTTGAGGTCAGATCTGGCGCACCCGGAGATTCGAACTCCCAACCTCCAGATCCGAAGGAGGGCGGGCAAGGCGCGACCGTCACTGCTCCTGAGCATGACTACCGCATGGGGGTACGAGCTGTTCCGTCCGCGTGCGTCCATGGCTGTCGGGGCTGACTGTTAGCAGGGCGTCAGCACGACGAGTCTGGCCCCGTGCGCACGCTTTCCGACTCCGAGCGGCCTGCGTGCGACTGTTCATCTCGGTGTGCTGAGCGTCGATCCCGAGCGGTTGTGGGCCAACGAACGGTGGCGAACGGAGGGAACCGAGACGAGAACTGAGACGGAGACCTTCCGAAGCGCTGAGGTGACAGGTGGCTTTGGTTGTCGGCGGGGGTCACGCGATATCCGGTGGTGTCGCCAACGGAGAAACGCCTCTTGCTTGTTCCGCATCACGATGCTCCGCGCAGACATGCGCCCTCGCCGTCGGCGGAAGAGCGGAAGAAACGCCGGACCCGACGTGCGGAACGTGCTGCAGATGCATTGGTGGTGTCTCGCACACGCGTTGGATGAGGGTGCGAGAGTTCACGCGAGAAGCTGGAGGCGCCGGTCGATTTCCTTGCGACGGTCCGCCGGCACAGCGATTGCGAGATCATCGAGGACGTCGACGAGCCTGGCGGCCACGCTGGCTGTGTCCCGGCCGGCTTCGATGAGTTCGTCGAGGGCGGCAGCGACGTAGTTCCCAGGTCACTGCGCGGAGCACGAGGCGCGCGCGTCCGCCGGGATCGGTGATGTCGCCGATGGTGAGGTGCCGGTCGGCGAGGTAGCGCAGGAGGCCGCTGACGGCATCGATGGTGTGGCGGCAAGTGGCCGGGTCGTTGATGGCCGGCGACTGGGCGCGTAGCCCGATGTCGACGAGCAGCCGTAAGGCCAGGAGCGGGTCCTGCTCCCATGTTCGGTCGGGGCCGATCTCGATGTGGCGGAGCAGGTCCTCGGCGTCAGCATCCGCGGCGTCGAAGGTGTGCCGGAAGACGACGTCGCCGTGTCGGACGTACTGGCCGGGTCGAAGGGGCAGCTGGATGGTGCCTTGGTGCCGGATGGCGCTGTCGAAGAGACGCTGCACATCCACCTGGCGGATGTAGCCGTCGTCGCCCAACCACCGCACCTCCTCTCGTGCCGCGGCGGGCGTTGAGGGCGCGACGGCTTCGGCGGTGCGTTGTTCGTACAGCTGGTCGATGACTGCCCGGCCGCGATGAGTGATCTCTCGCACTGTGGGTCCGACCTTCACGGAGCTGAAAGCACTCATCTGCAGATTGCGTGCCACAGCCATGGCGGCCAGGGCGAGCACGATGGTGGCGGTGGGGATCACGACGCTCATCTGTTCGCGTGTTGACGTTCGTAGGGCCGCCGTCATTGCGAAGACGAAGACCCCGACGAAGAGTCCGAAGGCGTGCCAGACCAGGGGTTCGTCGCGGAACAGGTTGAGCCGCGGGGAAAGTGTCGTCGAGGCGAACTGGACGGTGAGAAACAGCAGGGAGAAGACCACGGCGACCAGGGAGATGATTCCGCCGCCGACGGCGAAGAGCAGATTCGAGGTTCGGGCGGCGTTGACCTGGGGACCGGCCTGGATCTCGGCGGTCAGGACGGCAGCTCCGACTGCTCCGGCGACGTAAGCGAGCTGTACCAGGCCGGCTCGCAGGCGGGGGCGTCTGCGCAGGCTGCGCACGAGCTGCTGCCCGGGAGGGATCTCGCGTCCGGGCACGCGGGGTGATGATCGGCTCACGTTGACCTCTCGGCAGTAGCCATTCGTCGGTCTACGACATCTGGTCGCGTCTGACCCATGGTCTATCCGGCCGGTTCGCCTACTGAAGAGGCCGACCTGGTCGGGGCCCTGCCACCCCTTGGCTTCCGCCGTGCCAAGACGTGGAATCGGGGCTGAGCCTAGCGGCGGAGCAGTCGAAACCGGGGCCACTCCTGCTCACCCTCCGTGGGTGAAGCGGCTGGCACGGATCGCGGCGACGATGTTGACGCTGTCTGACGACAAGCTTGGTCCACCCCGCCTTCGAATGCCGGTCGCACACAATCAGGCCGACGTCTGGGGGACGCGGTCCCAAGGCGGCAGGCGGTGGCAAGGTCACCGATCGAGAAGCGACCCACAGGGAGAGTCGATGACGTCACCTGAGACTGAAACTCCTCGACCTGGCCTGAGTGCCGGACCCACGAGTGAGTTCAGCCTGTTCTTCCAGGTAAAGCCGGGCGAGGGGGAGTCGCTGCGGGCTGCGCTGCGCAGCCTGCAGGAGACTCCAGGGTACCGACCCGGGGATCACGGCATGGCCATCACCACCATTCATGAGGCCAGATTCGTGCTGTTCGACGACGATGCTCGCCTCGCTTTCATCACCAGCTTCGACGGTCCCTGGAACTCCTACATGGAGGACTTCTTCACGTCCGGACCGACGCTCGCACTCTTCGACGCCATCTTCGGACACGTGGAGGGCTACGACGGACTGCCGGATCTGGCCGCGGTGAAGGCGTTCGTGTACGGCGCGCAGCAGACAGCGGCCGCCTATGCACGAAACTACGGCGGCACGGTGAAGGAGATCCGGAAGGCCGAGCGGGTGAACGCCGCGTTCCAGCAGGTGCTGGACCACCCGCAGGCGGCCGAGGCGCTCCAACACCCTGCGCTGCAGCCCCTGCTCGACGAGGCCGCGGACTGATCCGCGCCGAGCAAGCCGCGTCGAACAAGCCGAGCGTTAGCGAGAAACGACTGTGTCCGATCACATCTCCGGCCCGCGGGCCCTGGCCGACCCCATCGCCGACATCACCGATGTCTACACGTTTCCGAGTCCTGAGCGACCCGGGCACCTGGTCCTGGTGATGAACACCCTGCCGTTCGCCAAGCCCACAGACTCCTTCTCCGACGGTCTCATCTACCGATTCCGGCTTCGCCCGGTCACCCCGAGTGTGGCTACGACCCTGCCGTTCGCAGTGGGGACGCCGGAGCTCGTCTTCGACTGCGTCTTCTCCGCCCCCGTTCCCGCCCCCGCCGATCAGCGGGTCGACCAGGTCGTCACCTGCACCGCCCCGTCCGGTGAGACGGTCTCGGTGCGGGTCAACGAGGAGGACGGAGCGGCGGGAGGTGTGCGGGTTTTCGCGGGGCCTCGCTGGGATCCGTTCATCATGGACGCACCCGCGGCCCTGAAGACGATCGCGACGGGCGAGCTGGCGTTCACCGATCCTGGTTCGATCTTCCTGGACGGCAAGAACATCCTCAGCCTGGTCATCGAGGTCGATGCCGCCCTGCTGGGCGGGGCCGGCCTGGTCGGGGTGGTCGCGGAGACACTCACCCGCGGCACGTTCAACGTGAGGATCGAACGGGTCGGGCGGCCCGAGGTCAAGAACATGATGCTGGCGATGAAGCAGTTCGACCCGGTCAACCGTGATCTCGAGATCCGCGACCTCTACAACATGGAGGACGGGTTCCACCTCGGGGACGCGTATCGCGGTGCCTACCGCGCGCGACTCAATGCGAACCTCGCGTTCTGGGACGGCCTCGATGGCAAGACCGATTGGGCGCCCGACGCGAACGGCGACCATCCGCTGACCAGTGTGGTGCTCGCAGACTACCTGGTGGTCGACCTCACCAAGCCGTACGCGGAGCACGGCTCCTTCCTGGAGATCGAGCTCGCCGGTCTTCGGGGCCAGGCACACGAGACCTGCGGTGGCCGGAGCCTCAACGACGACGTGATGGACACGATCTTCACCCAGCTGATCAACGCCGGAAACGGGCCGACCATCCGCGACGGAGTCGACCAGTCGTCCCGACCCGCAGCACGCACCTTCCCGTACCTGTCCCCGCCGAATCCGGATCCGCCGGAACCCCCCGAGCACGTGTAGGGATGAGACGCGGGTGGGTGTGACCGGCGGGCACGACGTGGACCTGGACCTCGACGACATCCAGAGCGGCGCGCTGCACGAGCGCCCCTCCCCGTACGTCGGCACGTACGTGCTGCTGCGGATCGATAACCCTGCCGCGGGCCGGGAGCTGGTGAGACGTCTCGTCGACATCGTCGACCACGGGCAGTCGTCAACCGACCCGAAGGGGGACGCCTGGATCACCGTCGCCTTCACTTACCAAGGTCTGAAGGCGCTCGGGGTCCCGCAGGAGTCGCTGGACAGCTTCGCGCCCGAGTTCCGGCAGGGGATGGCAGCCCGCGCCGCCGACTTGGGCGATGTCGGCGAGAGCGCTCCCGAGCACTGGGAGCACCCGCTCGGTTCATCGGATGTCCACGTCGCCATGGCGGCCCTGTCTCCGGATGCGGCCCGGCTCCAGACCGTCGTGGAGCGGGCACGTCAAGCCCATCAGGAGCTCCCGGGCGTGCACGTGGTCTGGAGTCAGGACTGCTACCAGCTCCCGACGGGCCGGACCTCCTTCGGGTTCAAGGACGGCATCGGTCAGCCCGCCGTCGAAGGCAGCGGTCTGCCGCCGACCAACCCGAAGGAGAAGCCGCTGAAGGCCGGCGAGATCCTGCTCGGCTACCCCGACGAGACCGGAGAGCTGCCGCCGATGCCGACGCCGGACGTCCTCGGCCGCAACGGCACCTACATCGTGTTCCGGAAGCTGCACACCAAGGTGGCGGCCTACCGGCAGTACCTGCGCGCACGAGCCGCCGACCGGGCCGACGAGGCCCTGCTCGGGGCCAAGATGGTCGGCCGCTGGCAGAGCGGCGCTCCGCTCGCGCTGGCTCCCGACCACGACGACCCGGCACTCGGAGCCGACCGGCAGCGCAACAACGACTTCGGCTTCGGTGACGATCTCCGCGGCTTCAAGTGTCCGGCCGGCGCCCACGCCAGACGCGCCAACCCGCGGGACGCCCTCGACGGAGAAGGCAGTGTCAACGTCCGCCTGCACCGGATGATCCGACGGGGCACCAGCTACGGACCTGCCCTGCCCGAAGGGGTTCTCGAGGACGACGGCGCCGACCGCGGCATCATCTTCGTCTTCGCCGGAGCGCACCTCAAGCGGCAGTTCGAATTCGTCAAGACCCAGTGGCTGAACGACGGCATCTTCATCGGCGCCCCGGCCGAGAAGGACCCGCTCGTCGGGCCGGACGACGGCGACGGGGTCTTCACCATCCCGACCAGACCGATCCGTCGTCGGCTGCAGGAGCTGCCTCCGTTCGTGGTCACCCGCGGCGGCGAGTACTGCTTCGCCCCCGGCCTCCGTGCCCTGCGCTGGCTGGCGGAGCTCCAGACATGACCGAGCACACTCTCCACGATGAAGGGCAGGACGACGTGGCCACGACCCCGACAACCACCGACCGCTGGAAGCCACTGGACTTCGCAGCGCCCCAGTCCGGCGCCACCGAGCCGGACTCGCCCGTCCTGATCGAGTACCTCTCCGACGACCGGATCGCGGTCATCACCCTCAACCGACCGCACGCCGACAACGCGATCACGACCGAGATGGGCGCCCGGCTGACGGAGATCGTCGAGAGCATCGCGGTCCGCACCGTCGTACGCGTCGTCGTCCTGACTGGCGCCGGGCAGCGCGCCTTCTCCGTCGGCAGCGACCTGCGTCAGCGCAAGAACATGACCAAGGAGGACTGGCTCCGCCAACGGCAGGCCTTCGATCGGACCCTGTACACGGTTCGACAGCTGCGCAAGCCCATCTTCGCCGCCGTCAACGGCATCGCCTACGGCGGTGGCTCGGAGCTGGCGCAGAGCACCGACTTCATCATAGCCTCCGAGAACGCCAGCTTCGGCCAGCCGGAGGCGATGATCGGGCTGGCCGCCGGTGGCGGCTCTCCCGTGTTTCTGCCGCGCCTGCTCCCCCCAGGAAGGGCGCTGCAGATGCTGATGACCGGAGACCCGATCACCGCCGGTGAGGCGCATCGGCTGGGCATGGTCAACGAGATCCATCCCCAGGCCGAGCTGATGGCGGCGGCGGGTCGGATCGCGGACAAGATCGCCGGGAACTCTCCGACAGCCGTGCAGGCGGTCAAGCAGGCCGTGCGGCTGGGCGAGGGACAGCCGATCGAGCAGGCGATCGCGATCATGATGGAGGCGCACTGGCGCTCGGCCGTCCACCCGGACCGCGCCGAAGGGATCGGTGCCTTCAACGAGGACCGCGATCCGACCTTCCTGGATTCCGACTTCTGACCTCCAGCACACGAACGATCCATCCACCGGCGAGGAGACTGGACATGACCGTGACAGATGACCTGGATCGAGCGCGCTCCGCGCTGCAGATGATCAACCCTGCGCCCTACAACGCCGAGGCGCCACCGGAGGCCCTGGCGGGAGACCTGACGCCCTCGAACCTGCACTACGTCCGCAGCAACTTCTCGCTGCCGACCCACGACGGCACTCTCGAGGTCGGCGGTGCCGTGCAGAACCCGACCACCTTGACGCTCCAGGACCTTCGCGCGCTGCCGGCGATCGAGCGAGCGGTCACCCTCGAGTGCGCCGGGAACGGGCGCCTCGACATGAGGCCGCTGCCGACCGGGGAACCGTGGGGAGACTATGCCGTCTCCACTGCGAGCTGGACCGGCGCCCGTCTGTCCGATGTGCTCGAGCAGGCGGTGCCGAACGCCGACGGCGTCGATGTGCGGTTCGAGGGCGCCGACCACGGTGCGTACCATCTCCGGCCCGTCCTGGCGGAGACGAGCCAAACCGACTTGACCTTCGTCCGCGCTCTGCCGCTGGCTCACGCGGCCGATCCGGCAGCCGAGATCCTCATCGCCTACGAGATGAACGGCGAACCACTCGGTGCCGACCATGGCGCGCCGTTCCGGCTCATCGCTCCGCACTGGTACGCGGTGGCGTCGGTGAAGTGGCTGAAGCGCATCGACGTCGTCACCGAGGCCTACACCGGTGAGTTCCAGACCGGCCACTACATGTACGAGTGGGCCGACCGTCCGCACGAGCCCGTGACCTTGATGCGCGTCCGCGCGCGCATGACCGAGCCCGCGCCCGGGTCCACCATCCCCACCGGC
>DATDAP010000198.1:0-3978 GCA_036525335.1 Microlunatus sp.
CGCACTGCGCGCCGTCGCCGAGCTGGCGGCCGCGAACGCTCCCCGTACGGTCGAGCAGCTCTCGGGGGCGCAGAAGATCCCCAACAAGTACCTGGAGAGCATCCTGGGCGAGCTCCGCCGCGGCGGACTGCTGCGCAGCCAACGCGGCCCGGACGGTGGGTATCGGTTGGCCCGACCAGCCTCGGAGATCAGCATCGCCGACGTCATCCGTGCTCTGGACGGGGAGCTGGCGAACGTCCGGGGGAGCCGACCGGAGCATCTGGAGTACGAAGGGGCAGCCGCCTCGCTCCAGGAGGTCTGGATCGCCCTGCGCGCCTCCGAGCGCGCGATCCTGGAGGGCGTGACCTTGGCCCACGTGGCGTCGGGCACCCTCCCGGAGACCGTGTCGGCGCTGGTCGCCAACCCGAACGCCTGGGTCTAGCCTCTCGCCACCAAGCGCCAGCCGTTTGCCGCCGGGAAGTCGCGGACGGCCGCCCGTGACTCGACCACCGGTCGGACGCCGCATGCTGTGCGTCGCCGACTCGAGACGTGAGCTCACATCGCGAGCAGGCTGTCCAGTTGATGAGACGTGAGGTTGATTTCGGTGGCGAGGGCGATGTTAGAGTTCCAACTAATTCCTAGATAACTACTAGGGTTCTGATCGCGGTCCCACAGAAAGTCCCCTCATGCGCAAGCTGATCATCCTGGCCCTGGTGGGCTTCGTGGCCCAGCTCGTCGACGGCAGCCTCGGGATGGGTTACGGCGTCACCTCGAGCTCCCTGCTGATCCTGGCCGGGCTCACTCCTGCGGCCGCCTCGGCGTCGGTGCACTTCTCCGAGCTCGGCACCAACATCGCCTCGGGGCTGTCCCACTGGAAGCTGAAGAACGTCGACTGGCGGGTGGTCTCCCGGATCGCCGGCCCGGGGGCGATCGGCGCCTTCGCCGGCGCGACGGTGCTGTCGTCGCTGTCCACCGAGGCGGCGGCACCGATCATGGCCGCCATCCTGGCGGTGCTCGGCGCCTACGTGCTGGCCCGGTTCGTGATCGGGTTCGCCCCGCCGAAGTTCAAGAAGGCCATCAGCCTCAAGTTCCTGGCGCCGCTCGGTCTGTTCGCCGGCTTCATCGACGCCACCGGCGGCGGCGGCTGGGGACCGGTCGCGACCCCGGCGCTGCTGGCGGACGGCCGACTGCAACCGCGCAAGGTCATCGGCTCGGTCGACACCTCCGAGTTCGCGGTGTCCGCGGCCGCCAGCCTCGGTTTCCTGGTCGGACTCGGTGCCGCCGGCATCAACTGGGGCTTCGCGCTGGCCCTGCTGGCCGGCGGTCTGATCGCCGCTCCGTTGGCCGCCGTGCTGGTCAGGTACGCACCGACCCACCTGCTGGGGGTGGCGATCGGCGGGCTGATCCTGCTGAGCAACTCCCGGGTGCTGCTGAAGAGCTTCGGCGTCCCGGCCGATGCTCGCTGGTGGGTCTACGGCGCGATCCTGCTGGTCACTCTCGCCGGTCTGTACGTTGCTGCCGCCCGCGCCAAGAAGAAGGCCGACCTCGACAGCGCGGCCGACGTGAAGACCTCGGTCAGCGCCTGACCTGCCACACCTGGATCCGTTGGAACGGGCCGGTCCCCTCGCGGGGCCGGCCCGTCCTGCGCCTGCCGGGTCACGGCTCAGCGGGGACGAGGCTCCAACCGGGCGAGCTGGGTGACGTGAGCCGGCTCGAGCTCGTCCAGCGACACCACGCCGAGCAGCCGCATCGTCCGCTCGATCTCGCTCCGCAGGATGTCGATCACCCGGTCCACGCCGTCCCGTCCGCCCGCCATCAGGCCGTACAGGTAGGCGCGACCGATCAGGGTGAACCGGGCGCCCAGGGCCACGGCCGCCACGATGTCGGCCCCCGACATGATGCCGGTGTCCAAGTGCACCTCCAGGTCGTCACCGACCTCGCGGACCACCTCGGGTAGCAGGTGGAACGGAATCGGCGCCCGGTCGAGCTGGCGCCCACCGTGGTTGGACAGGATGATGCCGTCCACGCCGAGGTCGGCGAGTCGCTTGGCGTCGGCGACGTTCTGCACGCCTTTGACCACGACCCTGCCGGGCCACTGCTCCTTGACCCAGGCCAGGTCCTCGAAGTCGACCGTCGGGTCGAACATCGTGTCCAGCAGCTCGGCGACGGTGCCGCTCCAGCGATCCAGGCTGGCGAAGGCGAGCGGTTCGGTGGTCAGGAAGTTGATCCACCAGGCCGGGCGCGGGATGGCGTTGATCACGGTCCCGGGCGTGAGCGCCGGAGGAATCGACATGCCGTTCCGCTTGTCGCGCAGCCGGGCGCCGGCCACCGGCACGTCGACGGTCACCAGCAGGGTGTCGAACCCTGCTCGGGCCGCTCGGTCGACCAGGGCCATCGAGCGCTCCCGGTCCTTCCACATGTAGAGCTGGAACCAGTTCCGGCCGTGTGGGTTGGCGGCCTGTACGTCCTCGATGGAGGAGGTGCCCATGGTCGACAGCGAGAACGGGATGCCCGCCGCGGCGGCCGCGGCCGCGCCGGCGAGCTCACCCTCGCTCTGCATCATCCGGGTGAAGCCGGTCGGAGCGATGCCGAACGGGAGCGCGACCGGGCCTCCGAGCACCTCCCGGGACGTGTCGACGTGCGAGACGTCCCGAAGGATCGACGGATGGAACTCGATGTCCTCGAACGCCTGGCGCGCCCGGGCCAGCGAGATCTCGCCCTCCGCGGCGCCCTCGGTGTAGTCGAAGGCGGCCTTCGGCGTACGCCGCTTCGCGATAGCGCGCAGATCCGCCACGGTCAGAGCCTTCTCCAGCCGCCGCTTCTTGGCGCTCAGCTCGGGCTTCTTGAACTGCATCAGCGGTGCGAGATCTCGCGGCTTGGGTAGGTGGCGTTCGACCATGTCAGCTCTCCTTCGGGGGGATGGATCCATCGGCGTGGAAGGTCTCGGCGTAGTAGCCGGTGATGTGCTCGTGCACGAGCCGGCGGGCAGTCTCGGGATCGCGGGCGCGGACCGACGCCACGATCGCTCGATGCTCAGCACGCAGTCGGGCGGCGACCGGCGACCAGGCGCTCAGCTGAGCTGCACCGGTCCGTACGTAACCTTCGATCGAGGTGCGCAGACCGGCCATGGTGGCGATCACGACCTGGTTGCCGGCCGCGCTGGCCAGGGCGAGGTGGAACTGGGCATCGAGGGCCAGGAACTCGGCACTCGAGTGCGCGTCGTCGTCGTCCATGGCGACCAGCAGGGCGTCGGCCTCGGTCAGATCGGGGAGGTCGGCCTGGGCGAGCTCGCCGATCACGGCCGTCTCCAGCAGCAGGCGAGTCCGCACGACGTCGGTCACCCGGAAACCCTGGGCCGCCACCTGGAGTCGCATCAGCACGGACATGCCGTCACTCGGGGCGGCGGTGATCACGGCGCCGGAGGTGGGGCCCGATCCGGTCTGGGTGCGCAGCAGACCCAGCACCTCGAGGACCCGGACGGCTTCACGCACACTCGACCGACCCACGCCCAGCTCAGCCGCCAGGGCTCGCTCGGGGGCCAGGTGGTCGCCGGGCTTCAGGACACCGTCGGCCAGATCGCTCTCGATCCGTCCGAGCACGACCTGCCAGGCGCGCTGGTCGCTCATCGTCCCCCGCCGCCGGTGTCAGTGTGGTCAGACCATGTGGTCTGACCACAAGTATCCCTCCGGCGGAGTTCCTGTGCAAGTTTCCCTCCGACTCCGCGGTGGATATATCCCCCGCGGAGTCGAGAGAAGGGTGCAGTTCGACCATTCGGAAGGGGCGCGGGTTGTCAGAGCAGTGGCCGGAGCGGCGCCAGCACGGTCTCGGAGAACTTCACCATCGCGTGCCGGCTCTTCCACTCTCCCTCGCTCAGCTCGACGGTGTTGGAGGAGTCGATGGCGAAGATCTCCTGCAGCTGCCGGGCGACGTCCGGGCTGAACACCTCGATGTTGATCTCGTAGTTGCCGAGCAGGCTGAGCCGGTCGATGTTGGCGGTGC
>DATDAP010000199.1:0-6192 GCA_036525335.1 Microlunatus sp.
TCTCACGGGTGGTCCAGGTCAGCCCGCGGTCGCGTTCTTGTTTGAGGCGGCTGCCGGCGGCGGTGCGGTAGCCGGCGATGGTGGTGGCGAGCTGGGCGGCGGTGGCGGTGAGGGCGAGTTCGCAGAGCTCGGTGTCGTCGACCACGTCGACGACACGGGTGGCTTCGCGGACTTTGGCGTAGGAGAGTCGTCCGTCGCGGACGGCGGCGCGGATGGTGGGCATGCGGCGGAGGGCGCGGGCGACGCGGACGTGTTCGCGGGCGGTGCCGGGTGACATGGAGCAGGCCCAGGACAGCCAGTGTGCGAGGGATTTGACGCCGGTCCACCAGCGGACGGCGTTGCCGGCGTCGAACTCGCCGATCAGCTCCAGCAGCTGACATTCCGACTGCGCGGCCAGCCCCGCTGCCGCGCAGATCTTGCCGCCGAGCGCCTCCGCTGTCACACAGTCCACGTCGTTCGTGCCGGACATGTCGCACCACCCAATCTCGCCGAATCCCCTACCTGCAGGGAACCTACGGGAAGCTACTGACAGTCCTGCGCCGACGCTTCGCCTCGATCGATAGTCGGCCGGCGTCACGTAAGACCGAATGTCGCCCCCGAGTCAGCGACGGTGGCAGGGGTACGCGGGGTCGACAACCGGATGACGCCGGCACGTCAGAAGCGGTGGTGATCGATGATCACGGCCACGAGCTGATCACGATGCCGCTGGGGTCGACGCAGGTGTAGCCGGTCACCGAGCCCGGAGCGAGGTACGGTTCCACCCCGCCGGACTGCCGCACGACCTGGTCGCCGGCCTCACGGCAGCGACCCTCCCATTGGACTCGACGGATCGACTGAACGGCGAAGACCCCTCCGACCACCAAGCACACGCAGACCAGCCCGATGAGGAGCTGGCGGACCGAGCTGGTCGTGGGCCGCTGACGTGCTGTCCGTTGCGCCTCGGCCATCGCTCACCGCCTCCGGGTCCGCTCACCGCCTCCGGGTCCCAATCTGCCCCCACACCTATGGATGGGCGAGGGTCTCCGCGAGCCGGAGGCCGGTCTCGCTCACTGCCAGTTCTCGGCACCCACACAGAGGATGGCCACGGCGATCTGACGGTCAGGCATCCGGACCGTCTTCGACAGCCGGCTCTGCCAGCTGCCGCCGTGGGTGATCAGACGTCACGCCGGCGTAGGCGCTGCGGTAGGTGCCGACGCACGCGGCCGACGGTCGGACCGGCTTCGCGTCGGCGGGGGGCAGCTCGGCCACCGAGCTGCGGTTGACGAACAGCCCACCGAAGATCGTGCCGAAGAAGTTCAGCCAGTCCCGTTCCACCGCCCCGGTGCGGACCAGGTCGGAGAAGCCGGTGGTGATGGCCTCGGCCGACCCCGCCGGTGGCCCGTTGGTCAGCACGACGATGCCGACATCGGCTGCGGGGAGTAGTGCGAACGCGGTGCCCGCACCGACGTAGAAGGCTCCGGAGTGACCGAGCTTCACGTGTCCGGTCCAGGTGGTCTCCACGTTGAAGCCGTACCCGTACGAGCGACTGCGGGAGTCCGGGCTCCCCGCGGGACCGTTGATGATCTGAGTGGTGTGCGACTCCTGCAGCACCTCGGGTTTGATCAACGGTTGCCCGTCCACCTGTCCCTCGTTCAAGTTCATGATCATCCAGCGAGCCAGGTCGTTCGCGGTGGAGCTGACGCCGCCGGCGGGGGACTGGGCGTCGGCGTCGCGGACGTAGAGCGGCTCGAACTTCTCGTCCGCCGACCGGAAGTGCAGAGTCGCCTTGTCGTCTCGCGCGAGGAAGTCGGCGTGGCTCGAGCTCGTCGAGGTCATCGCCGGCCTCCGGGGGCAGTCCGCTGCGGTGCGCGAACATGTCCGCGATGGTCAGCTGAGGGGTGACCCGCGGATCCGACAACGCGAAGTCGGGGAGGTATTTCGTCACCGGGTCGCGAGCGACAGCACATGACCGTCCGCGGAAGAAGTCGGGTCATCAGCGAGCCACCCTGTCCTCAGTGATCTGCGGTGATCGACTCGGGACCCCGCCCCTCGTTCGAACGCCGTACGAGATCATCACAGCAGACTCGTGGTGCGGTCTGCTAGACCAGTTCCCGGAGAACCGACCCCTCACTCGCTTGAAGGAGCACGCTCATGCCCGCTGCGTTCGACGTCGACGAAGTCGTCGCCCAGCTCACCCTCGAAGAGAAGGCGTCCCTGACCATGGGCTCCGGCTTCTGGTACACGGCGGCGGTGGAGCGCCTGGGCATCGGACGGATCTTGGTGTCGGACGGACCGCACGGGCTCCGGGCGCAACCCGACGGCCACAGTGAGGGCGGTGATCACGTCGGCATCGGCGGCAGCGTGCCGGCCACCTGTTTCCCGACCGCCTCCGGGCTCGCGTCGTCCTGGGACCCGGAGACCTTCCGTACGGTCGGGCAGGCCATCGCCCGGGAGGCGCGGGCCGGCGGGGTGTCGGTGGTCCTGGGCCCCGGTGTCAACATCAAGCGCTCACCGTTGTGCGGCCGCAACTTCGAGTACCTGTCCGAGGATCCCTACCTCGCCGGCGCCCTCGCCACCAGCACTGTGCAGGGCACCCAGAGCCTCGGCGTCGGAACCTCGCTGAAGCACTACGCGGCCAACAACCAGGAGGACGACCGGCTCCGGGTCAGCGCCGAGGTGGACGACCGGACGCTGCGCGAGATCTACCTGCCGGCGTTCGAGGCGGTGGTCAAGAACGCCCAGCCGTGGACTGTCATGTGCGCCTACAACAAGATCAACGGCACCTACGCCTCCGAGCACCACTGGCTGCTCACCGAGGTGCTGCGGGACGAGTGGGGCTTCGACGGGCTGGTCGTCTCCGACTGGGGTGCGGTGCACGACCGGGTCGCCGCACTGGCCGCGGGGCTGGATCTGGAGATGCCACCGGCGGTGGGCTACAGCGAGGTCGCCGTGGTCGACGCGGTCAGGGCCGGCGCCTTGGAGGAAGCGGTGCTGGACGATGGCGTACGCCGGGTGCTGCGGCTGGTTCTGCAGGCGCAGCCGGCGTTGGCCGAGGGCGGCAGCTTCGACGTCGACGAGCACCATGCGCTGGCCCGCAGCGTCGCCCACCGGTCGGCGGTGCTGCTCAAGAACGACGGCGGCGTGCTGCCGTTGCGGCCGGCCGCGGGAGCCAGGGTCGCGGTGATCGGCGAGTTCGCCCGTACTCCGCGCTTTCAGGGCGCCGGTAGCTCTCAGGTCAACCCGACCCGGGTCGACATCCCGCTGGACGAGCTGACCGCGGCCCTCGGTGCGCAGGTGACCGTGGACTTCGCCGCGGGCTTCCCGCTGGACAGCGCCGAGGAGGACGTCGCGCTGCTGGACGAGGCCATCCGCACGGCCACCGGGGCCGATCACGTGGTGGTCTTCCTCGGGCTGCCCGTGCAGGCGGAGTCCGAGGGCTTCGACCGGATCACCATGGACCTGCCGGCCAACCAGCTCTCCCTGCTGCAGCGGGTGAGTGCCGCGAACGACTCCGTCGTGGTGGTGCTGGTCGGCGGTTCGACGGTGCAGATGTCGACCTGGGACCACCGCGCGGCGGCGATCTTGAACTGCTGGCTGTCGGGTCAGGCCTCGGGCGGGGCGGTGGCCGACCTGCTCACCGGGGTGGCCAATCCGTCCGGGAAGCTGGCTGAGACCATTCCCGTCCGACTGGAGGACAACTCCTCCTACCTCAACTTCCCCGGCGACCCCGGGGTGGTGCGCTACGGCGAAGGCGTCTTCGTCGGGTACCGCGGGTACGACAAGTCCGTGGTCGACGTCAGCTACCCCTTCGGCTACGGGCTCTCCTACACCTCGTTCACCATCGGCGGCGTCACCGCGACGGTCTCGGGGTCGGTGGCGGGTGGCGACCTGTCCGTGGCGGTCAGCGCCACGGTCACCAACATCGGTGAGGTCGCCGGTGCGGAGGTGGTCCAGGTCTACGTCGGGGATCTCGAGTCCGAGGTCGCGCGACCGGTGCGTGAGCTGAAAGGCTTCGCCAAGGTGGCGCTGGAGCCGGGTGCGTCGACCACTGTCACCGTGGACCTGGACGAGCGGGCCTTCGCCTACTGGTCGCAGCGCCTCGGGCGGTGGGCGGTCGAGGCCGGCGAGTTCGAGATCGCCGTCGGCTCCTCCTCCCGCGACATCGCCGACCAGGTGCTGGTCTCGATCGACGCCCCGTCGGTCGCCGGTCCCCTGGGCGTCGACTCGACGCTGCACGAGTGGCTGGCCGACGACCGTGGTCGGGAGCTGCTGTCCGGCGCCCCCGGGGCCGGCACGATCCTGCAGGACCCGGAGCTGATCAAGATCATCGGCACCTTCCCGATGTCGACGTTGGCCGCGTTCGGGCAGATGGGGTGGTCGCGGGATCAGCTCGACCAGCTGGTCGCCGCCCTCTAGCCGGGAGGAATGACAGGCTGTCGGCATGCACCGCTTCTCGCAGGTCGACGTGTTCACCGACCGGCTCACCTCCGGCAACCCGTTGGCGGTCGTGCACGACGCCGACGACCTGCCCGACGCGCAGCTGGCCGCGATCGCGAGCTGGACCAATCTCAGCGAGACGACGTTCCTGCTGCAGCCGACGGACCCGGACGCCGACTACCGGGTCCGGATCTTCACCACCGAGGGCGAGCTGCCGTTCGCCGGGCACCCCACGCTCGGGTCGGCGTACGCGTGGTCGGCCGCCGGGGGTGATCCCGGGGATCCGGGCCGGATCGTGCAGCAGTGCGACATCGGGCTGGTAGCCGTCCGGGTCGACGGACCGCGGCTGGCCTTCGCGGCGCCGCCGCTGCTTCGCTCGGGTTCCGTCTCGGCCGAGGACCTCGGCGAGCTGACCCGTTTCCTGGGCGTCGCCGCCAGCGACGTGCTGGACGCGCAGTGGGTCGACAACGGTCCCGGCTGGGTCGGTGTGCTGCTGCGGGACGCCGCGACGGTCCTCGCGGTCCGGCCCACCCCTCCGTGTCGATTGCGGGATGTCGGGATCATCGGGACCTATCCACCGGGATCCGACGCCGACGTGGAGGTCCGCGCTCTGTTCGCGGTCGGCGGCGGCCTGGCCGAGGACCCGGTGACCGGCAGCTTGAACGCCTCCCTGGCCCAGTGGCTGATCGGCACGGGGCAGCTGCCGTCGGCGTACGTGGCCTCTCAGGGCACCGTGCTCGGGCGGCGCGGGCGGGTGCACGTGAGCACGGAAGGATCCCAGGTGTGGGTGGGCGGTCAGGTGTCGGCCGGAATATCGGGGACGATCGCGCTCTGACCCCGATGAAGCTGGTGCCGGTCGCCTTCGTGCTCGCACCCCTGCTGGTGCTGGGTTTCTGGCTCGCTGCCCTGTACGAGAACGACCGGTTCACCCACCACTCCGCCATCGCCGACGCGCGCATCCTGGACAGCGACGTCGGCTGCCTCGGCGCGATGGGCAGTCCGAGCTCGACCGGAGTCGGCTGGCGGAACGCGATCCGATACGAGATCGAGTTCTCCTACGCCGGAGGTGTGCACACCACCAGCGTCCGGCGACCCTGCGACGTGATCCCACCGGACTTCGGTCGTGGCCGGGGCGCCATCTGGGTGGAGTACGACGTGGACCACCCGGACCGGATCCGAGTGCAGGGCGATCCGACCACCGAGGTCCGGGTCCGCTGGATCTGGCAGCTGTTGATCACCGTGCTGGCCACGGAGGGATTCATGCTCCTCTGGTGGTGGCAGCGTCGGACCTCTGCCGTTCGGGGTCCCGACTAGCTCACCGCGCCCACCCGGTCACCGATCTCCTCGTCCTCGATCGCCCCGGCGAACTGCGCGTTGTAGAGGGTCCAGTACGCCCCCCGGGATTCCAACAGCTCGTGGTGACTGCCCTGCTCGACGATGGTGCCGCTCTCCATCACCAAGATCACGTCCGCGTCCCGGATGGTCGACAGCCGGTGGGCGATCACGAAGCTGGTCCGGTCCGAGCGGAGCGCGGCCATGGCGTGCTGGACCAGCACCTCCGTCCGGGTGTCGACAGAGCTCGTCGCCTCGTCCAGGATGAGCAGAGCCGGATCGGCGAGGAAGGCGCGGGCGATGGTCACCAGCTGCTTCTCGCCGGCGCTGATGTTGCTGCCTTCCTCGTCGATCATCGTCTCGTAGCCGTCGGGCAGGGAGTGCACGAAGCGGTCGACGTAGGTCGCCTCCGCGGCCGCCAGGATCTCCTCCTCGGAGGCGTCC
>DATDAP010000200.1:0-6202 GCA_036525335.1 Microlunatus sp.
TCGGGCTCTGACTCCGACGGTGCGTCCGCGGGCCGGTCCTTGCCCTGCTCGTCGTCGGTCCGTGGACGGTCCCGCCAGTCGTCTTCGTCTGGTCCGGGCTGGTGGTAGTTGCCGTGCTGGGAGGTTTCCCACCCCGCCTGCGGGAGGTCGTCGGCCCAGGGATCGGTCGGATCGCTCTGGTGGGCGGCGACCTTCTCCCACGGCTGGAGGTGTGGGTCGGGGTCGTCGGCGTGTCGGGCGAGCAGATCGGTGAGCCGGGCCGGGTTGGCGATGATCCCGATGGCTTTCGACATCCGCACCGGCAGCGGGTCTTCGTCGCCTTCCTCGGCCAGGCATTCCGCGACCCGCTGGTAGAGCGCCAGCATCATCGTCACGTCGCCGGCTTCACCGCGGGCGATCAGGGTGCGCAACCCGGCTTCGGAGGCTGTCGCCCGGACTTCTCGCTTCGCCGCCGCGAGACTCTCCCGCTCCCGATACGTGGCTTCGTCGACCTGGAGCATGGTGGCGTCCAAGGCCTTCAGGAAGGTCGGCCACGGCAGCTGCTCCACCCACGCCGCCGTCTGCTGATCAACCTCGGCCGCCGCCACCACGCCAAGGTGGGCGGTCAGGGTGGCGATCTGCCGCGCCTTCCAGTGGTGCACGTCGCCGGCGACCACGCGCTCCCACAACCGGGGGAGTCGGTGGCGGATGGTCAACGCGTCCGCCATCCAGGACCGGACCGACTGGGTGGAGGCGTCGAACGGGCCCACCAGTCCCTGCGCGGCGAACTCGGCCACCGGTGGGCAGCCGATCGGACCGATCGGCACCAGACGTTCGACCAGCAGCCCACCGTCGGGATGGTCCACGCTCGAGTGCGCATCCGCCCAGGCAGCAGCGACCAGCAGCTTGCGACACCCCGCGACCCGGGAGTCGCGCTCGACGTTCGCCGCGAGGTCGGCGAGCGCGCGGGAGTCTCCCAGCGCTGCCTCCAGCTCGACGTCGAACATGCCTCCATTCTACTCGAACACACGTTCTAAATCCAGGTCACGTGCTCGACTTCTCCTGTTATGTAGCAGGACATCGGTGACAGTTCTGTAGCACGACTTCGAAGGCGAGTTCATCGAGCACACCCGACCCGCACCCGGGGTACCTATTTCGGCAACGGCAGACCCCCCGGCCTACGACCCAGAACCTCCGAAGCGTCACCGAAGTCCTGACACACCAACTGTCACCTTGCGAGATCCGGATCGGGATCTCGAACCACCACGGCCGTCGCGATGATGCCCGCCGCGACCCCCCAGCGTCCGGCAAAGGTCTCGACTCCGGCAGCCCGGATCAGCCGTGGGTCGCTCAGTCGGGCCACGAACGACCCGCCCGGGTCGATGATCAGCGCGACGTCGGTGAAGTCCAGCCACTGCCCGGCGAGCGGGAAGAACGCCTTGTAGACGGACTCCTTCGCGCTGAACAGCAGCCGATCCCACGGCACGGTCGGATCGTGGTCGTGCAGAGCGGCCAGCTGAACCTGCTCGCCCGCGTCGGCGACCAGGTCGAGGACGTCGGGCGGCAGACCGGCCCGGGGTTCGGCGTCGATGCCGAGGCTGCGGACGTCCCCCTGCCAGGCCACCGCCGCGGCCCTGTATCCCACGCAGTGGGTCAGGCTCCCGACGACCCGCGCCGGCCAGACCGGGCTGCCGGCGGGGCCGCGTGGGATGGCCACCTCAGGCACCCCCAGATCGGCCAGCGCCCGGCGCGCGCAGATCCGGGTCGTGACGAACTCCCGCCGCCGAACCTCGACCGCCTTGGCCACCGCCGCCTCCTCGCTGGGAAAGCGCCTGGACGCCCGCAGATCGACGGTCGTCTCCCGGATCACCACCGCCGGAGGCAGCAGGCTGGCCAGCAGGCCCGGCCGGGCCAGCATCCGCGGTCGAGTCGGCGCTTCACCGGCCACCGCCCACCCCCGTCAGGTCAGCCTCCCGATCCCCGGCGCCGACTTCCCCACCGTCCACCTGCCCAGGGCCGAGGTCCCCGGCCGCCGCCAGCTCGAGGGCGTCGGTGAGAGCTGCGGCGAGGGAGTCGACGTTCGGCGGACGCAGCAGCGTGTAGTGGTTGCCCGGCACGTCGTACGCCCGGAACGCACCGGTCGCGACCGAGGCCCAGCGGCCGACCGCCTCGCTGGCGCAGGGTTCCTCGGTCGCCCGGAAGACTGCTACCGGACCGTCGTAAGCGGGGGCGCTGTAGTCGACCACCCCCCGCACGAACGCGTCGAAGACCGCCAGCAAGCGTGACAGGGCGGCCGTCGACGTGTCGACCGGCAGGGCATCGGCGGCCACTGCCCGGGCGAGCACGGCCGCGGCCAGCTCCGCCCCGGTCAAGGGCTGCCCGCTCGGGTCGCGCAGGTCATCCGGGTCGATGTCCAGCTCACGGTCAGCGGCGACCCCGAGCTCCCAGGCGAACCAGGACGCGGTGTCCGCCTCTCCCGCATGCGTCACCGGTCCGGTGGGCGGCGCGGGCGGGCCGCCGTCGATGGCCGCCAGCAGGGCGACCTCCTGGCCGGCGGCCCGGAGCCGCTCGGCCACCGCGAGGGCGGTGATGCTGCCGGCGCAGTAGCCGGCGATGTAGTACGGGCCCTCGGCCTGCACACCCCGGATGGCGTCCACGAACACATCGGCGAGCCCGTCGATGTCCCCGATCGGTGAGCTCCCCGGGTCGAGCCCTGGAGCCTGCAGTCCGTAGACGGGCCGGTCCTCGGGGAGCAGCCGTGCCAGGTCCACGTACGCGAGCGCGTTGCCCACGGCGGCCGGCAGACAGAACAGTGGCGGACGCGATCCGGTGGAGCGGATCGACACCAGCGAGGACCAGCGCCGCGACTCCGGGTCGCGCCGGATCTCTCGGGCCACCTTCTCCACCGTCGCGTCGCCGCCGGTGAACATGACCGACACCGGCAGCTCGACCCCGTACGTCCGCGCCAGTCGACCCAGCATCCGGATGACCAGCAGCGACGTACCGCCGCGGGCGAAGAAGTCGTCGGTGACGCCCAGGCCACGGACCTCGAGCAGCTCCTCCCAGAGGGCGACCAGCTCGAGCTCGAGACCGTCCCGCGCGGCGACGCGATCCTCGCCGCCACCACCGGCCGCGATCGTGCCCGGGTCCGGCAGGGCGGCGCGATCCAGCTTCCCGTTGACCGACAGGGGCAGCGTGTCCAGGACGACGATCACCGCCGGTACCAGGTGCTCGGGCAGCCGGCGGCCGAGCTGTTCACGCAGTGCGGTCGGAGCGATCCCGTCGTCGCCGACGACGTAGGCCACCAGCCGGTCGTCGCGTCCTACGACCGCCGCCTCGCGGACGCCGTCCGTCGCGCGCAGCGCCGCCTCGACCTCGCCGGGCTCGATCCGGAAGCCGCGCAGCTTGATCTGGTGGTCCAGTCGGCCGAGGAACTCGACGACGCCGTCGTGGCGCCACCGGGCCAGGTCACCAGTGCGGTACATCCGGCCGGGGTGGAAGGGGTTCGCGACGAAGCGTTCCGCCGTGAGGGACGGCCGGTGCAGGTAGCCGTCGGCCACCTGTACGCCACCGAGGCACAGCTCGCCGGCCACGCCGGGTGGCACCGGCTCCAGGTTGCCGTCGAGAACGTACAGGCGGGTGTTGTCGACCGGTCGGCCGATCGGCACGACGACCCTGTCGATGTCCGGCAGCACCGTCCAGTGGCTGACGTCGATGGCGGCCTCGGTGGGCCCGTAGAGGTTGTGCACCGCGCACCGGGGTGCGCTCGCCAGCACCCGTCGGGTCAGGTCGGCCGGCAGCGCCTCGCCGCTGCAGATCACCCGACGCACCGTGTTCAGCGAGCCGAGGTCGACGACCTCCGCGAACACCTCCAGCATCGACGGCACGAAGTGCAGCGTGGTCACCCCCTCCGCGCGGACCAGTCCCGCCAGGTAGCCCGGGTCCTTGTGACCCTCGGGCCGCGCCACCACCAGCCGGGCGCCGGTCAGCAGCGGCCAGCAGAACTCCCACACCGACACGTCGAAGCTGAACGGTGTCTTCTGCAGCACCACGTCGGTGTCGTCGAGCCCGTACTGGCGCTGCATCCAGGTGAGCCGGTTCACGATGCCGCGGTGGTGGTTGACCACCGCCTTGGGTCGGCCGGTGGAGCCGGAGGTGTAGATCACGTACGCCGGATCGTCCGGTCGGGTTCCGACATCGTCGACCTGCGTGGGTTGGTGGGTGAGTCGCGAGGAGTCCGCATCCAGGTCCACGACGGCGACCCCGGCCGGCACCCGGTCGTGCGCCGCGGCGTGGGTGATGACCACCGGCAGCCGCGCGTCCTCGATCATCAGCGCGATCCGATCGGCCGGGTACGACGGCTCCAGCGGAAGATAGGCGGCGCCGGCCCGCAGCACGCCGAGGACGCCGACAACCATCTCCAACGACCGCTCCAGACACAGCCCGACCCGCGAACCGGGACCGACCCCGAGGCTCCGCAGCAGGTTGGCCAGCTGGCCGCTCCGTTCATCGAGCTGCCGTGCGGTCAGCTGGTCGGCACCGAACGTGACGGCGACGGCGTCGGGGGTCTCCCGCAACCGATCGGTGATCAGGTCGTGCAGGCAGGCGTCCGGCACGTCGGCGGCGGTGGCGTTCCAGGCCTCGACGATCTGCTCCCGCTCGGCGGGGGTGAGTAGCGGGATCGAGGAGAGCGGCAGCCGCGCGTCGCCGGCGACAGCGGTGAGCACCCGCACGAGGGCGCTGGCGAAGGCCTCCGCGGTGGACCGGTCGTAGAGGTCGACGGCGTACTCGAGATTGGCGTCGATGCCTCCGGGGGCGCCGAGGGCGTCCAGCTTCTCGATGAAGGCGAAGGTCAGGTCGAACTTGGCGAGGTCGATCCGAACCGGTGCGGTCGAGACCCGCAGACCGTGCAGCGCGAGCTCGGCCGGGGCGTTGCTCTGCAGGACCACGTTGACCTGGAAGAGAGGGTGCCGGCTCAGGGACCGCGGCGGGTTCAGCACCTCGACCAGCCGTTCGAACGGCAGATCCTGGTGCGCGTACGCGGCCAGATCTGTCTCCCGGACGCGGTGCAGCAGCTCGGCGAACTCGGGGTCGCCCGAGGCGTCCGTCCGCAGCACCAGGGTGTTGACGAAGAAGCCGATCAGATCCTCCATCGCCTCGTCCGTGCGACCGGCCACCGGCGTCCCGACCGCGAGGTCCGGACCCGCTCCCCACCGGTGCAGGACCACCAGGACCGCGGCCTGGAGCACCATGAACAGGGTCGTCCGGTGCTCGGCTGCGAGGGTCCGGAGACCGTCGGCCAGGGCGGCATCGAGGTGGAACGGCACCAGGGCGCCGCGGTGCGTCGGAACGGCGGGCCGGGGTCGATCCGACGGCAGCGCCAGCTCGGGAGCGAGCCCCGCCAGCGTGGTCCGCCAGTGGTCCAGCTCGGCCGAGATCAGGCTGCCCGGGTCGTCCTCGCTGCCCAGCAGCTCGTGCTGCCAGGCGGTGAAGTCGCCGTACTGCACCGGCAGCGGGTCCCAGCCGGGCTCCGCCCCTCGGCACCGGGACTCGTACGCCCGGGCGAGGTCACGCAGCAACGGCGCCAGCGACCAGCCGTCACACACGATGTGGTGCAGGACCAGCAGCAGCACCGACTCGCTGTCGTCGATCACGAACAGACGCGCGCGGATCGGCAGATCGATGGCCAGGTCGAACGGCTCGGACGCCGTCCGGACGAGGTCGGCGATCACCGACTCCTCCTCGGAGGTCCCGACCAGGAGTTCCGGCCGGGCGGGATCCGGATCCAGGATGCACTGGTACGGCACGTCGTCGACGGCCGGGAAGACGGTCCGCAGCGACTCGTGCCGCTCGACCAGATCGCGCAGCGCGGCGCCCAGCGCAGCGGTGTCCACCGACCCGTGCAGCCGCAACGCCAGCGGCGCGCTGTAGGCGGCGCCGCCACCGTGCAGCCGGTCGAGCAGCCAGAGTCGGTGCTGGGCGAAGGACAGCGGGAGCAGCTCCAGCTCGGTCATCAGATCTCCTGGGTACGTCGGCGCAGGGTGGGCCGGGCGTTCGGGGCGGTGGTCGTCCGGTCGGCCAGCTCGGCCACCGTCGGAGCCTCGAACACGGTGCGGATGGACAGCTCGGCGTCCAGCGTCGACCGGATCCGGCTGACCAGCCGGGTGGCCAGCAGCGAGTGGCCGCCGAGCTCGAAGAAGTTGTCGTCGATGCCGACGGTCTC
>DATDAP010000201.1:0-9705 GCA_036525335.1 Microlunatus sp.
GGGCATCGAGACCTCCTCAAGCTCCACGAGCGCGTCAGCGCCCGACGCGGACAGATGACAAGTCGAGAGTGCGTCTGAGCTGAGGAGGTTCTCTACCACCTAGCCCAACTCAGACCACGCGATGCATGTCATCTTTTCGTCTGCGAGCGAGGAGCGAAGACGGAGACCTCAGGCGCGCAGCGAACAGCGAGTGACGATCATATTGCGTCTTCGGCGTCCATGATCGTGTACGCGTACCCCTGCTCGGCCAGGAAGCGCTGTCGGTGGGCGGCGAAGTCGGCGTCGACGGTGTCCCGCGCCACCACGGCCAGGAAGCGGGCCTTCGTGCCCTCCGCCTTGGGTCGCAGCAGCCGGCCCAGTCGCTGGGCTTCCTCCTGCCGGGAGCCGAAGGCGCCGGAGACCTGGATGGCGACCTGGGCGCTGGGCAGGTCGATGGAGAAGTTGGCGACCTTGCTGACCACCAGCAGGTCGATCTCTCCGCTGCGGAAGGCCTCGTAGAGACGCTCCCGCTGCCGGACCGTCGTCTGGCCGGTGATCAACGGGGCGTCGAGTCGGGCGGCGAGGTCCTCGAGCTGGTCGACGTACTGACCGATCACCAGGATCGGCAACCCCCGGTGCTTGGCGACCAGGTCGATGACGACCTGGCTCTTGGACTCTGCGGTGGACGCGAGCCGGTACTTCACGTCCGGCTCCGCGACCGCGTACGTCATCCGCTCCGGCTCGCTCAGGGTGACCCGCACCTCGACGCAGTCGGCGGGGGCGATGTAGCCCTGCGCCTCGATGTCCTTCCAGGGCGCGTCGTACCGCTTCGGACCGATCAGGGAGAACACGTCACCTTCGCGGCCGTCCTCGCGGACCAGGGTCGCCGTCAACCCGAGCCGCCGGCGGGCCTGCAGATCGGCGGTCATCCGGAACACCGGGGCCGGCAGCAGGTGCACCTCGTCGTAGATCACCAGACCCCAGTCCCGGGCGCTGAACAGCTCCAGGTGCGGGTGGATGCCGCCGCGCTTGGTGGTGATCACCTGGTACGTCGCGATGGTCACCGGCCGGATCTGCTTCCGCGCGCCGGAGTACTCACCGATCTCGTCCTCGGTCAGCGTGGTCCGGCGCAGCAGCTCGTCACGCCACTGGCGGGCCGAGACCGTGTTGGTCACCAAGATCAACGTGGTGGCCTGCGCGTGGGCCATCGAGGCCGCCCCGACCACCGTCTTGCCGGCCCCGCAGGGCAGCACCACCACGCCGGATCCGCCGTGCCAGAAGGAATCCGCGGCCTGTCGCTGGTACGGCCGCAGCGCCCAGCCGTTCTGGACGAGGCCGATCTCGTGCGCCTCGCCGTTGACGTAACCGGCCAGGTCCTCGGCCGGCCAGCCGAGCTTGAGCAGCACCTGCTTGAGGTGACCGCGCTCGGACGGGTGCACCGCCACCGTGTCGTCGTCCAGGCGGGCGCCGACGAGTCCCTTGACCTTGGCGGAGCGCAGCACCTCGGTCAGCACCGCCCGGTCGGTGCTGACCAGCACCAGTCCGTGGAGGGGGTGCTTCTCCAACCGCAGTCGACCGAAGCGGTCCATCGTTTCGGCGACATCGACCAGCAGCGAGCTGGGCACCGGGTAGCGGCTGTAGGTGAGCAGCGTGTCGACGACCTGCTCGGCGTCGTGCCCGGCGGCCCGGGCGTTCCAGAGACCCAGCGGGGTCAGCCGGTACGTGTGGATGTGCTCGGGGGCACGCTCCAGCTCGGCGAAGGGCGCGATGGCCATCCGGCACGCGTCCGCGTCCGGGTGATCGACCTCGAGCAGCAAGGTCTTGTCGGACTGGACCACCAGGGGTCCAGACATCGGGCTCATGAGGATTCTTCCTGATCGGTGTCGCTCGACCGATGGGTGTCGGCCGTGGGCGCGGAGGTGCTCGGGGCGTGCGATGACGTGGTTGCTGCAGGGCTCGGGCTGGGCCGGACCACCAGCAGGGTCGGACTGGATGGTCCCTCGTTGCCGACCGCGTCCAGGGCGCGCACCTGCACGACGTGGGTGCTGGAGTCGTTGAACCACGGCAGGCTGGCCCGCTGCTGCTGGGTGGTCACGACGACGAACCCGTTCAGCCAGACCTTGTAGCTGACCACACCGACGTCGTCGGTGGCCGTCGGCCAGGTGACGGTGAGGCGGTCGGCGTCCACCCTGGTCACGCTCAGCGGTCCGACCGCGCCGGGCGGGTTCTGGTCCCGCCCCGGTCGGCCGGCGGTGGCCATCGGCCGGGAAACCGGTCGATCCGCTCCGGGCATCCCGGCACGACGATCGGTCGTCGACGGGAACCGTGCCGCCGGGGTGGCCGCGACCGTGCCGAAGGACCCCGGTTCCAGCATCGGCGTGGCGACGGAGACGACGGTGGCGACACTCGGCGGGGAGGCGGGCAGATCGCGCTGGCCGGGTGATCCGCGACCGGCGGGAGAGCCGGCGGTGCTCGGCATCAGGTAGAGACCGCCCACGCCGGCGAGACAGACGCCGAAGACCAGAAGTCTTCGGATGGTCGCCGGCTGCATCCGATCAGTCTAGTGGCGAGGTCCTCACCGCCGGGCCGATCGAGGACACCCGGGCGAGGGGAATCGACACCAGCTGGGCGCTCGTGGCGTCCGTGCCCCGGACCAGGCCCGCTTCGGCCTGGACGGCCCGCAGCTCGCGCTCGGCGGGTCGGCCGTCGTCGGCGACGTACCGGATCCGGACCGACTCGCTGGCCCGCTGCGCCGACGCCAGCCGCTGCAGGTTCTCGGCGGTGCCGCGTGTGTCGGCCACGGCCACGGCCGCCGACCGGGGTCGGCGCTCGTGCCGGGTCTGCTCACCGACCAGGACCGCGGCGGCGGCCTCGCCGGCCTGGACGTCGGGGCGGGGTCGGTGAGCGGCTCGACGCGGTGCCCGGAGCGGATCGGGTGCGGTGACCGAGCGTCCGGACGAGTCCTCAGCTGCCGGACTGTGGCCGATCCGGTGCAGGAAGTCGACGACCTCGTACGGTTCCGCCGCGGCGACCAGGATCCCGGGCGACAGCTCCCGCAGCCCGAGCACGCTCGCGTCCGGGTGGGTGAGGATGGCGGCGACCTGGGCTGCGTCGGCGATCCGGACGTACGCATGGGCGGGGCCGACCCGGATGCTGCCGTGCTGGCGGGCGATGTCGTCGATCAGGTACGCCAGCGGCTGCGGCACCGCCGTGGTCGCGTGGTGCTCCAACCAGCGGTGAACGTCCGCAGCGGACCAGCCCGCGTCGAAGGCCCGTCGCAAGGACGGCCCGCTGAAGCGGAACACGGCGGCACCACCACGCGACTCCTGGTCGGCGAGCAGCCGGAGCTCACGGGACAGCCGGTACGGGACGGGGCCGGGAGCGACGGCCGTCAGGTCCGCCTGCAGCACGATCTGCTCGACGGTGGCCGGGAACGCCTCGGCCAGCTCGGCCGGCAACGGGCGGGCGTCGGCGGCGAACGCGGCCCGGGCCAGCCCGGAGACCGCTCCCAGACTGCTGACGCCGAGCCAGCCGGCCTCCCGCCACGACCAGGCCAGCACGGACTCCAGCCGAACCCCACCGACCCGGACCAGGCGGGGGCGGTGCCAACCCACCACGGCGTGCAGGTCGGTCAGGTCCACCGTCGTGCCGATCGGTACGGCGGCCAGCAGCTCGGTCAGCAGGCCGCGGACGCTGGCCGCCCCGGGAGCCTCCGACTCGGGTCCGAGGGCGTGCGCGCCCGGCTCGCTGGACAACCCGGGGAGGCGGTCGGTGTGCCGCCAGGCGGCGGCCAGGGCGCGCCACCGATCGGCCGGTTCCCGCTCGGCCCAACGGTCGTAGTCGACGGTCGGCAGCAGCCGGCCGCCGTCCCCGGCCGCCAGCAGGCCCGCAGAGGCGGCGCACTCGAGCACGAAGGAGGCGTGCGCGTGGTCGGTGCCGAGGACCCGGCCGAGCCCGGTGACGTCGCGGACGGCGACGCCGCCCTCCCGCAGCAGCCGGTGCGTGGTGGTCTGCAGGGTGTGGGCGACGAGCTCGACGTCGTGCACGAACCCGTACGCGGCTCCGATCGCCGCGCGGTCGACCAACGCCGGGGTACGCAGGCGACCGGTCAGTGAGGGTGCGGTGCTGGGCACCGGCTCGGGGCTGAACCGCTCGTCGCGCAGATGCCAGGCGACCTCGCGGGGCAGCAGCACCGTGTCGGGTCCCGCCGACCGCAGCAGTCGCCTGGCCAGCAGCTGCTCCACCGGGGTCCGAGCCGCCTCGACGGTGACGGCCCGGTCGGCGCCGTTGACCGTACCGGCGGGATTCCACAGCAGTCGGTCGACCACCGCGCGCGCCTCGCTACCGACCTCGCCGAGCCGGGTGTCGATCTCTGCGGGGACGAGCGCGCGGGGAGAGGGAGGAGCCAGTCCACCCGGGTACGGGCCCAGGTGATCACGGGCGGCTCGGACCAGGTGCAGCTCGTAGTCGTCGCCCCAGAGCAGGCCCCGGTCTCGGAGGTCGGCGACCGCGCGTGACCCGGCTGCGGGATCGGTGTGCAGCAGCTCGGTCAGAGCGGGCAGGGCTGCGGGGTCGGGCAGGGCGGCCAGGGCCTCGGCGACCAGGCGCTGCCACGCGTCGAGACCGTCGAGCGCCCGTCCGACGGAGCTCGTGGTGGTCGCCTGCGCCGACAGATCGGCCACGTCGGTCGGGACCGGGTAGGCCAGGTCGGGGCGCAGTGTGAGGAGCCGGGTGAGAGCGTCGGCATCGAGTCGTCGGAGTGCCTCGGTCAGCGTGCGGGCACCGGTGACGGCCGCTGCGACGGCGGAGTCGGCCACGGTCAGCGGCTGCTGACTCGGGGCGTCGGTGGCGGGTCGGGTCGCCCCAGCTTCAGTGCGCGGTAGGCCGCGATCGCGCTGGACACGACCATCACCCAGCTGCCGAAGCAGGCCCAGCCGGCCACCGTGTCCCACCACTGCGAGAAGGATCCGTCGGCGGTGATCAGCGACAGGAGTCCGACCAGTCCGAGGAAGGACAGGACGGCGGCGAACGCGGTCCGGGTCGCCTTCCGGCCGTACCCGATCCGGCCGGAGAGCACGAAGGCCACGACGATCGTGACCGGGGCGATGATCCAGACGAAACCGCCCACCATCAAGGTGAGCAGAACCCCGGGCGTGGCCGCGGCGAGCACCGTGCGCGCAGTCGGCGCCGGGGGTGCCGGGGCGGGCTGTCGGTAGTCGCCGGGTCCGAACCACTGGGGGGTGCCGGGGGCCGCGAACGGTCCGTTGGTGGGCGGCTGGCTCGGGGGGAACGGTTGACCGCCAGGTCCGCCCGGCCCGCCGGACGGGTACTGGACCGGGGGGTAGGGCGGCGGTGGGTGGGCCGGCGGTGGGTAGGCCGGCGGTGGGTAGGCCGGCGCCGGATACGTCGGCGGCGGGTAAGAGGGTGCGCCTGAGGGCGGGGGGTAGCCGGGCGGGGTGCCGCCTCCGGCCGATGGCGTGGGGTCCGGCGCAGGCGGCTGTCGGTCGTTCGTGGGCTGAGCCATCGGACGCTGACCGTTGGCCACGGCCTGAGTCGTCGTCGGCGCACCGTTCCCGTACGCGCCGGCCCCGTACGCGGGTGGGATCGCGCCGGCCGCGGACGGGTGCAAGGTGGGGTGGTCGGGCGGGTGCGGGCCGGCCGCGGTCGGCCCGGCGGGCGCCGTCGGGAAGTGAGCCGATGCCCAGGCCGAGGTCTCCGCCGTCATCACGCTGGCGGCCACGTCGAAGGGCAGGTTCGGGTCTCGTTGCGCGGGCGGCGGCGGCACCAGTGACGCGAGGGCGGGCGCAGGCTGCTCGGGATCGGCGAAAGCGGGCCGCTCTGTCGGGGCGGGCGGTACCGGCGGCGTGGGGGGCGGAGCTTCCAGACCGACGGTGGCCACCGAGGGGTCGACGAAGGCGTCGGGTCGCTCGAGGGGCGCGTACTCCGGCCCGTCCTCCCATGTCGCCATGGCAGCCATCCTAGGTGCGGGTACGACGGCTCTCAGCCTGCTGACGCACTCCCCAGACTCCTCACGCACGTGATGCATCGCGTGCGTGGGCGCACGGAGGAGTGCGTCAGCGAGGTTGGGTTGGCGGACGGAGCCGGGCGGGCCTGGGCTGGTCAGTGCTGGACGATGTGCAGGGGCGACCGGCCCTGCTCGCGGTGCAGGTCCACCTCGAGCCCGAGGTGAGCGTGGCGCGCGATGGCGAGCCCGGTCAGCAGCGCCATCATGGTGACCAACCCGCCGCACAGGAACATGCTCGGACGGGCGCCGAAGTGGTCGATCAGCCAGCCCACGGCCGGACCGCCGACTGCCTGCCCGCCGAGCAGCACCATGATGTACACGCTCATGACCCGTCCGCGTACGGCGGAGTCAGAGCGGGTCTGCACCAGTGAGTTGGCTCCGGTCAGGAAGAGCAGCGTGAGCAGCCCGGAGCCGATCAGCATGGCGCCGAACAACCAGATCGTCGGCGCGACCGACGCCAGGACCAGGATCACTCCGAGGCCGGACAGGACACTCACCAGCATCCGCAGTCGCAGCACCTCGGTCCGTCGGGCCGACAGGATCGCTCCAGTCAGGGCGCCGATGGCGGTGAGGGAGTTGAACAGGCTGTAGCCGCCGACGCCGGTGCCGAACTCGTGCTGGGCGAACGCCGCCAGGATCACCGGCATGTTCAGGCCGAGGACTCCGACCGTGCCCACCAGCACGATGGTCCAGGCGACCTCGGTGGTCTCCTTGATGTAGGTGAGTCCTTCCCGCAGCTGTCCCTTCGCGCGGACGGGCGCGTCGCCCGGCTTGGCCGGCACCCTGATGACGGCGACGATGGTGACCACCAGCAGGCAGGATGCGAAGTTGATCATGAACGACCAGCCCTGACCGACGGCGTGGATGAGCAGACCTGACAGGGCCGGGCCGAGCAGTGCGCCGAACTGGAAGACCGAGGAGTTCAGGCTGACGGCGTTGCGGATGTGCCGGGTGCCGACCAGCTCGGAGACGAACACCTGACGGGTCGGGTTGTCCACGGCGGTGACGAAGCCGAGGATGGTGGCCACCGCGAACACGTGCCACGCCTGCACCGTGTGGGTGAGTGCGAGGAGCCCCAGGGTGAGGGCCATCGACGCCGCGATCGACTGGGTGATCAGCAGGATCCGCCGCTTCGGGTAGCGATCGGCGATCACCCCGCCGGCCAGGCCGAACAGCAGCACCGGGAGGAACTGCAGGGCCACGGCCACGCCGACCGCGGTGATGCTGCCGGTCAGCTCGAGGACCAACCAGTCCTGGGCGATGCGCTGCATCCACAGGCCGGTCGTCGCGACGATCTGCGAGCCGAGGTAGAGACGGTAGTTGCGGACCTCCAGGGCCGCGAGCGTACGCGGCCACCTGGGGCTGAGACGGCGTGCGGCGACTGCCGTGGTCACGAGGAACTCCTGTGCGGAAAGTCAGATGAGGTGCTGCTGGGGCCGCCCGAACGGCGGGATAGCTCGCCGTCGAGCCATGTACGCCAACCTAGGTTGAATCGTTCCTATTCCACAACGACATAGTGCCTATATGTCCCATTACGATTGCTTATGAAGATTGTCTATCGATCCAAGGGGTTGCGGTGAGCGACGAGAAGACGTTCGACCCGGTGCTGTTGCGCACCTACCTGGCCGTGGTCAACGGTCTCAGCTTCACCCGGGCGGCGGAGCGGCTGGGCATCAGCCAGCCGGCGGTGTCCCAGCACGTCCGCCGGCTGGAGGAGGCGGCGGGTCGGCTGCTGCTGCGCCGCGACACCCGTACGGTCGCGCTGACCGACAACGGCGAGGCGATGGCCGGCTTCGCCCGGACGATCCTCGCGGCCCACGACGAGGCGGTGGCGTACTTCACCGGTTCCGCGATGGCCGGCCGACTGCGGTTCGGGGCGGCCGACGAGCTGGCCCTGAGCGAGCTGCCGACGATCCTGCGCGAGTTCCGGCAGCTCTATCCGCGGATCAACCTGGAGCTGACGGTGACCCAGAGCGGCATCCTCCAGCGGCGGCTGCTGGCCAACCACCTCGACCTCATCTTCATCAACCAGCATGCCGACTCCGGGCAGGGCCAGCTGGTACGCCGCGACCAGCTGGTCTGGGTCGGCCACGAACGCGTCCAGGTGGAGCCGGACCGACCGGTCCCGGTGATCACGTACCAGGCACCGAGTCTCAGCCGGTCGGCCGCCATCAGCTCGCTGGAGGGGATCGGTCGGACCTGGCGGATCACCTGCAACACGCGCGAGATCAACGGCGTGCTGGCCGCCGCCCGAGCGGGGATCGGCATCTGCGTGCTGGCCCGCTCGCGGGTACCGGCCGACCTGCGGATCCTCACCGGTCGGTTCGACCTGCCGGGGTTGCCGGACGTGGAGATGGCGCTGCTGGCCAACCCGCGGGCGGCGGCGGCACCGGTCGAGGCGCTCAGCCGGGCGATCGTCAACCTGCCGCTGGCTCCCCTGCGTCCGTGAGTGGGTGCGGGCGTGGTGCGGGGGGTGCGTGCCGTGAGGCGTGCGTGCCCGGGGTGAGCGTGCCGAGCAGAGCGTGCCGAGCAGAATTCCATCCACGGACGCAGACTCCGACGACGGGGTGATGTCCGTGCCGCAAATTTCCGTCCGTGGATGGAAATTGGGGTTCAGGGCCGCGGGTGGGCGTCACTCGGCGTCCGTGGATGGAAATTGCCGGTCCCAGCGCCTCCGGGGGTGCCAGAACACGTCCGAGGATGGAAACTGCCTGCCCTTGGGCCCTTCCGGGGTGCCAGACCGCGTCCGTGGATGGAAATTGCCGGTTGGTCCGGGGCGGTCACCGAACGCCGGTCTGGCGAAGTCGGTTGGGCCGCCATGCCGTACGCACTACTCTTGGCTGGCTGGGAAACTTCTGTGTCCTCGTCGACGTCGGTCGGCGGGGTGGTTCGAGTGAGGGTGGACGTGCCAGTAGGCAAGGTGAGGTTCTACGACGCCGACAAGGGCTTCGGCTTCTTGACCAAGGACGAGGGCGGAGACGTCTACGTCCGGTCGACGGCTCTGCCCGCCGGGGTCACCACGCTCAAGACGGGTCAGAAGGTCGAGTTCGGTGTGGTCGAGGGCCGGCGGGGCGAGCAGGCTCTGTCGCTGCGGGTGCTGGAGACACCGCCGTCGCTGTCCAAGGCGCACCGCAAGCCGGCCGAGCAGATGGCCGTCATCGTGGAGGACCTGATCAAGATGCTGGACGGCATCGGCAACGACTACCGGCGTGGTCGCTACCCCGACTCCAAGACCGGCGGCAAGGTGGCCAACGTGCTCCGGGCCGTGGCCGACGAGCTGGAGCTGTAGCCGGACGATGACTGCAGCTGCGCGAGCCCGCACCACGAAGAACGTCAAGGCCGACCAGATCGGCGCCGAGGCGGTCGATCTCGCTCGCGCGGTGGCCGAGGAGGCTGCCGGCACCATCGGCGTGGGCGAGCATCTCGGCATCGAGGCGGACGCCGACCGCGTGGTCAGCCACTACTTCAGCTGTCCGCACCCGGGTTACGCGGGGTGGCGTTGGTCGGTGACGCTGGTCCGGGCCGCCCGGGCGAAGACGCCGACCGTCAACGAGGTGGTGCTGCTGCCCGGTGAGACGGCGCTGCTCGCGGAGCAGTGGGTGCCGTGGGCCGACCGGATCCAGCCCGGTGACGTCACCGCCGGTCTGCTGATGCCCACTGCGCCGGATGACCCGCGACTGGAGCCTGGCTACACCGGCGGC
>DATDAP010000202.1:0-11448 GCA_036525335.1 Microlunatus sp.
ACGCGCCCCGCCTGAAACCCGACGCGCCCCGGCTGAAGCCGGCCGTGGAGCGGGTGAAGAAGCGGACCGGAAAGACACCACGCACCGTCGCCGCCGACCGTGGCTACGGCGAAGCCAGTGTCGACGACGACCTGGCCGACCTCGGCGTCCGCAACGTCGTCATTCCCCGCAAAGGCCGACCCACCAAGACCCGACAAGCGCAGGAACAGCGTCGAAGTTTCCGGCAGAACGTGAAATGGCGAACCGGCTGCGAAGGCCGGATCAGTCACCTGAAACGCAGCTACGGCTGGGACCGCACCATGATTGACACCACAGAAGGCGCCCGGATCTGGATCGGACAGGGAGTCTTCGCCCACAACCTCACCAAGATCGCCACCCTGACCGCCTGACAGGCACAGGCGGAACCCCGGCCCACACTGCCGAGGGAAGCCGGATCAGACCAGGTCCGCCGATCACGACGAATCCGAGTTCTTCAGGTCGAAGTAGCTAGTGGACCGGTAGCGCTGGACAAGCCCCGGCGTCCAGCACGTTGCATGAGTCGGCTGCACCAGGTGCGCGCCGACGGATCTGCCCGTGTCGCCACTGTTCCGGCGAGGTCACGTCCCACGAGAGAGACTGATGCACGCGCTGGCGGGCGCGTGTCGAGCCGTCTGCGGCGACGGCGCATACCTCCTCGCCAAGCCTGGCGACGTTCTGAGCAGCGCCTGGCTGATCGCGGCTCGAGCCGGGGTCGACCAACGGGACGGCGCGGACCGACGTGCGATCGCAATCGTCGACATGCCGAGCCCCTAGCCTTGCATGCCTTCCAGCATCCCAGCCATCTCGAGACGCCTGGGCGGGAACAGCCGCAGCGACTCGCTGTACGCTCCGGTTCAGCATGGGCGGTCACCGTCGCCTGAACCAGAGCCGGTGCCCACCACGCACCACCACCACAGGAAGAGGACAGACCATGCCACGACTCTTGCGAACGCGAGTCGCCGTCACCGTCGCCGCGACGGCGGCCGTGATGGCCGTCCCGGTCACCGCCGCCGCCGCCTACAACATCTACGCGCCCAGCGTGAACCGCAACTTCTACAGCTGCACGACGGTCGCGTCGTACAGTGACGGGATCCGGTGGTCCACCTGCACGGGGGGGTTCCGGTTCCGGTCGACTGGGGCGTTCCACGCCGGGACAAACTGCATTGTCTCGCGGTACTTCAGCGATCTCCGCGCCTTCTGGTCCGGAGCGTGCTGACCGGAGCCGGGTGGTCAACCAGATGGGGTCCGCTACTGACTGCCAGGAGCGGCGGCGTTTGTCGCCGCTCCTGAATGAGGATCGGCGGGCGTGCGTTCAGGCCCGTTGCTGGAACGTATGGGCGAACGGCCGCTGGGGGTCGTTGGCGGGCGAGGGTTCTCGTTGGATCGTGCGGTACACGGTGGCTCGGCTAACGCTGAACAACTCGGCCAGTTCGGCGTTGGTGTAGACGCCCCGCGCGTTGAGCTCGACCAGATGCTTGGACTGCATTCTGCTGAGTTTCGGCTGCTTCCCGCGCAGTCGGCCTCTTGCCTTCGCCACCTTCATCCCTTCGCGGGTGCGCATGCTGATCAGGTCTGCCTCGAACTCGGCCACCATCGCCAACACGTTGAAAAGCAGCCGGCCGATCGGGTTGTTCGGATCGTGCACCGACCCGCCCAGGCTGATACCGGTGGTGCTGCAGGCCGCTGCTGAGATTGACCCACCCGACACGGCAGAGTCGGCAAATGGCGCGAGGCAAAGTCACAGTTCGTCGAGACCATTCGGGGAGCCCAACTGACGACCGTGCCGGAGACCACCCAGTACATCCAGCATCAACGCCCGGACGTCGTCATCGACACCATTCGATCCCTGACCTAGTCAATCGGGCAAGGGAAACCCCCGTTGCAGATGAACATGGCCCGAGGCGAAGGCGTAGTGGCTCAGCTGGTCGAGTTCGCTACCCGCTGGGGTCGTGATCACATGGCGGGCGGGTTCTCGATCCAGGCGCTCTTTTCTTTGCCGCCGGCTCAGATCGGGCTCATGATCATCCGGGTGGGTGCCAGCTAGGTGAGGCCCCTGGGATCCGGCCTTCGCACCTGGGAGTCGCTGGGAGCGGCGACCTGCACTGACTGGAGTGTCTGGCCCGGGCGGTGCATTCACTCGGAACGATGCTGGCGCCCGGCGAACTTCCGGAGGCGGGCACCAGTGGCTTATGTCGCTGGGCTGGATGGCCCATGATCTTTACGGGCTCCGGATTCGGGCGGCCGGTGCTCAGAATGATCAGGGTGCGACTGCCTGAACTGGTTTCCGGCCGACCACGAGGTTGGTCTCGAAGGGTCCCTGAACGCTCCCGTCACTTGCGGTGAACGGTGCGAGAACGTCGCAGGCGTCGGCGCGGATCGCCTGGTAGGTCTGATCGGAGATTCGCGCTCGCAGGGGTGTGCTTTCGACCTCTGTGGTGACGAATGCGTCCACGCTCGGTGCCCGGTAGGTGCCTTGGACGTTGTGTGAGCTCGCGGGTACGAGTCCGGCCGCCTCGAAGGTAGTGCTCAGCTCGTGGAGGTCGCCGCAGCGGAAGTAGCTTGTGAGTAGCGACGAGGCTGCCGCTCCGGCGTGGCGGGCGGCCATCGCCACGAATGGGCCGAAGACAGCTTGGGAGCCCAGGTCACTGGGAACCAGGACAGCGACCGTGCCGCCAGGTTTCGCGACGCGGGCCATCTCGCGCAGCGACTTGCTCTGGTCTGGGAAGAACATCAGAGCCATCTGACTCACGACCACGTCGTATGACGCGTCGGGGACGGGAAGGGCGGCGGCATCACCGAGCCGGTAGTCGATGTCTGGCCGGACCCGCCGGGCGACCGTCAGCATCGCAGCGTTGAGGTCGATCCCCGTCACCACTCCGAACGGGCCCACCTGGTCAGCGGCCACCCTGGCCACAACCCCTGTTCCGCAGGCAACGTCAAGCACGTGCATCCCACTGCTGATTCCGGCCTCTTCGCACAGGATCGACGCCCACTGGGTGAAGAAGGCGGGCACGAATGCGGCCTCGTACATCTCGGCGGCCTCGGGCGTGACCTGGAAGGACTCCACTGGCTCTGTGATGTCAATCGATTCGGTCATGCCCTCATCGTGACCGCCGTGGTCGGACACAGCATCGGGCAACTGCCCCATCGACGTCCCCCAGGCGCCGGCTCACCACAGGAACGTGAGAACAGTGGATGAGGGCGAGCTACCGGTCTTTCGGGTCGTCGACCGTGGCCAGCAAGCTCACGGCATGGGCGGCGGCCTGAGTCCGGTTACGGAGGCCGAGTTTGGTCAGGATGCTGCTGACGTGATGCTCGGCGGTCTTGCGGCTGATATGCAGCCGTTCGGCGATCTCTGGGTTCGACAGTCCGCCGCGGAGCAGTCGAAGCACTTCGCGCTCGCGGAGCGTCAGCGGACCCGGGCGGCGGACTCCGGTTCTGGGCGTGACCCGTTGACCCCGCAGGAATTCGGCAACCAGATCCGCGTCCGCTGCGGCCCCGAGCCGGTCCAGCGTGGACAGCGCGAGACGGGCGTGGTTGACCGACAGCTCGGGATGCCGGTCTACCAGTGCCCGGGCCAGCTGAAACCGGGTTCGGGCCAGCTCGTACGGGAGATCCTGGTCGGCCCACAGGGTCAGCGCCGACTCAAGGTGAGAGACGGCAGACACCAGGTCACCGGAGGCCATCGCCACCCGCCCGACCGCCTCAGCCGCCATCGCGGACAACCGTGGCGACTCTGGCATGCCAGGCGCGGATCTGGCCGCGGACGCCAGCAGCATCGCCGCCGTCCCAGCACCCTTGCAGTCGGCCATCGCGAGGCGAGCATCGACGAGCATATGCAGCGCTGATGCCAGCTGCCACCGACGCCCGCGAAGCTGGTCAAGCCGCCGTTCCAGGATTCTGCACGCCGACGCGGCGTCCCCGCGGGCCAGCGCCAACGCCGCGGACCCGAGGACCTGCTCGATCTCGTCGGCCATCTCTACCGAGGTCAGCAGTCGTTCGGCATCCTCCAGACGGCCCTGGCGCAGCCGCAGGCCCGCGAGACGCAGCACCGCTCGTGCGTGCAGTCCCGGCGCTGCATGGTCAGTGACCTCCAATCCCTTGCGTAGTTCCCGCTCGGCCTCGACCCATCGACCAAGCGCCGTCAGCACGCTCCCGTAGTAGATGCGGCACTCCGCGTAGAGGAAGGGACATCCGTAGGTGTCGACGAACCGGTCGGCGGCGGTGCACCACTGGCTGGCGCGCTCGAGGTCGGCGACCAGCTCGCAAGCGTTCAGCATGTCGCAACTCGCGTACACGACCGTGTCCAGGTTTAACGCCTCACCCGCCAGAGCGCCGGCCATCGCCTCATCGATCAAGCGGAACCCGGCATCTGTCTTTCCTTGCTGCACCCAGATCAGACCCAGCTGAGAGACCGCGACCAATTCAAGATCGACGTCCTGCGCGGCTCGCGCGACTTCCACAGCCCGTGCGGTGAGATCCTCGGCTTCAGCCAAGTCGGCCAGCCGATAGGCGCGTGTTACCAAGACCCATCCATGGAGCGGTCCGGGCTCTACCGGTTCCAGGAGTCGTTCCGCTCGCGCGACCCATCCGTTGGCCGCAGCGAGATTTCCGAAATTGGCCCTGTACGTAATCGACAGCCACACCGCGGTTCGAACCGCCCCGCTGACATCACCGGCTCGGCGAAAGAGCAGGTATGCCCGGGTACACCTGTCGACACAGACCTGATTCTCACCTAACCACCACAATGCCATCGCCAAGCCGAACAGCGCGGACGGCGACTCACGCTCGGCCAGCCCGCGCTCGAAAACCGCCCGCGCCTCCACCCATCGGCCAGACATCAGATCTGAGTACCCCAACGCGATCGCCGCGTCATCGCTCACCTAACAATTCTCTACCCGACTGGCCGCCTCGCCGGTGTCGCCATCGGACTATGTGCCGAACTCAGCGGGCCCGTTCTCGTAGGACTGACTCTCGGCAACCAGCGAGAATGCATCTGCGCTCGCCGTGAGGATCCGGCCGGATTCCACTTGGTTGACGGACCCCCTTGCGGGGATGTCCCTGAGTTGTCCGTGGCTCCAGGGCAAGCGCATCGCTGTCCCGGGCATGAGCAAGTAGCTTGCGTGCCGGGTCGGCCGGACCGAGAGAGATGGCGTACGGATCTCGGGTGAGTGTGTCGCTGTGCGGGACTTGGGGCGCCCGCTCAGGCCAAATGGGCACGGACGGAGTACGAGGCAGGCAGCTGCGGGGCCTGCCGGGCACCGGGGGCGGGCGAGACGCCGGAAGACGCTTGGTTGTGGTCGTCGTTGGGGTGCTCGTGGAGGAACTCGATCACTAGTCCGCACCGACCAGGGCGGTGACGACGTCTCCGACCGGATGGATCCATTCATGGGTCTCCTGGTGCGTGAGGCCGACGCCACTGACCGCGTACGACCCGTCAGCCGAGGTGACGATCGGGTGTCCGCCGCCGAAGTAGCTGTACGCCAGCCTCCAGCCGGACTCGCACGGCTCGAGCGCCATCGTTAGGGGATGGATGTCGTGCAGGTAGAACACCCCTCCGGGACCGAGCAGCTTGGCACAGTTGTCCGCCCATCGATCAAGATCAGGAACCCACATCAACACGCCACCCGTCGTGAACACCAGGTCGTAGCTGGTGTCGAGGGCATCGGCCGCCTCGAGGACATCCGCCTGGACGAATGTGGCGGCGATACCGGTGCGGGCCGTCGACGGTCACATACAGCCTGACGGTCAGGGCGATCACGATTCGGTGTATACGAACTAGGCCTCACGCGCTGCCGGTTCCCTGTCTCACAGCGGTCCCTGGAAGCAGCGCGCTACAGCGACTTTGACGGTGCCACAAAGCAGTCACGGAATGCCGCCACATACCGATCCGGTTCACACCGAGCCGCGGCGACCACGGCTTACCGGAAACGACCGTTGGCGGTGAGCTGAGGTTGACTAGGGTGAATCGGTGGATAGGTGGCAGGCACTGGAGGGCGGACCGCTGATGATCGTGATCGGTGAGGTCCTACTCGTCGTCTGCAGCCTGAGCTACCTCGTCTGGTGGACGATCACGTTCAGACCGTCGGTGCGGACTCCACCCGGCGGCGGGATCTTCCTCGCGGCAGCGGTGCTCGGCGGCCTCGGCGGCCTGGTTCTGCTGGCCGTCGGCATCGCGGCCCTTCTCCCGAAGGCGTCATCGCCGGCGCTGGCGGCGACGATCGTCGGCGGAGTGGTGGTCGGTGCGCTGTTGCTGTACGTCACCGCTAGCGTCGCCCACCGGCCCGTCCCCACCGAGCTCCCGCTGATCGTTGTCTGGGCCACCGTGCAGCTCGCTGCCGGCATCACGTTGCGGACGGCCGGGGTGCTGGAGGCGCCGGCGGCGTCCGCCTGGATCGTCGCGACAGCGATCGCGACGCTGGTCGGGCTGGCCTGCTACCTGATCTTCTATCGGCTCGATCCGATCCCCGCGTACTGGATCGGCATGGTGCCCCTCGCCGTCGACGGAGTGGTGGCGGCGATCTTGGCCGCAATCGTGACCCTGACGCGAGTCCCGTGAGTGACCGCCTGTCGGTCCGCTTGTAGCGAGACTGACCGCCGCAGATCCCACCGCTCCACCTCGGCATCACTGAAACGGATCGGCTCAGTCGTCGCGGAGGTACCCCGTTGCTGGATCGATCTCAGCGAGGAACGCGCGGATCTGCGCACGGTGGTCCCGATCATTCTGTTCGATCGGGCCAGAAGAGCTGAAACCGTAGCCAGCGTTGGGGCCGGTCAGCCAGTCATAGTCGTACTCGGAGCTTCGACGGCGGCGCCGACGCAGGCGCACCCGAAACCGCTCCTGATCGACAGTCAGGATTCGCTCGATTTCGAACTGTTCAGCGCGAGATGGAGACAGGTCTGGCTGAGCCGACGCGGACGGTTGCCTGACCTCGTCCGGCGTTGAGTCCACTAACCCAGTTCACCATCTACTTGGCATCATTGGCCTGTAGCGGCGGCCGGCGGCGCAGTGCTGGCGGTGACAGGTGACCGGTGACCGGTCGTTCTCCGTTCAGGTGGGCTTCTGGGCGATGTAGCACGAGTTGAACGGGTCGTTATCGACCGCGGTGATCTGGACATCCTGGAAGCCTGCGGCGTGCAGGAGGTCGGTGGCGAGTTGTTCACCCCAGGCTGTCCCGAGCCCCTCGCCGCCTAGTCCGAGTGAGACGCTCATGCAGTGCATGGTCGAGGCGGCGTACAGGAACGACGCCCAGGGCAGCTCGATGTTGTCCTCGAGGACACTGGAGGCTTTGACGTCGCGCATCAGGAAGGTCCCGTTGGGACGGAGTGCCTGATAGACGTTGGCCAGCACGGCACGCGGGTGGGCCTGGTCGTGAATGGAGTCGAACGCGAGGATCAGATCGAACGTCTCCATGCGGTCGAGCGTGGCCACATCGCGCACGTGGAAGTCCACGTTGGTTAGTCCGAGCCTACTCGCCTCGTCGCGTGCGACCGTGATCGCTTCGGGTGAGAAGTCGAAGCCCGTGAGGCGGCTCGCCGGGAACGCGCCGGCCAGGACGTTGATCGCATGTCCTTGGCCGCAGCCGATGTCGGCCACGGCGATGCCGCTGGCCAGGCGCTCGGTGATGCCATCGACGAGCGGCAGGATCTGGTCCAGCAGGGCTGAGTCGACGACCGCTGCGCTGTCGCTGGCCATGATCTCGTGGAAGCGGGAGTAGGCGCTGTAGGGGAGGCCGCCGCCGGCCTTGAAGCAGCCGATGATCTGTTGTTCGACCTCGCCGAACATGCCGAGCATCTGGGTCGTGCTGGCGATGTTGTTCGGTCCGGCGGCGCGGGTCAGGAATGCCGCGTGCTCGGGCGGGAGCCAGAATGTCTGGCCTTCTGGGTCGTAGCTGACGACGTGGGCAACGGCCAGACCGCTCAGCCACTCGCGGACATAGCGCTCGTTCAGCTCTGCGGCGGCGGCGATCTGGTCGCTGCGCGATGGCAGCAGCCCGGCCATCGTGTCGAAGAGTCCGGTCTGGTGGCCGATGCTGAGCAGCGTCGCAACGCTGCCGGCGTTCAGGTATCCGATCGCCTTGTCCGCGAACTCGGCGGCGGCGGCGTCATCGAAGACGTGGGCGATCTGTTCCGGCTCAATGGTGGCGGCCATGGTTGACTCCTCTGGATCGTTCGAGCACTTGCTGTCGGGAGATTTCGGATAGGGCACTGCCTTGTTCCCATAACGGTCAGCGACCGCGACCGCTTAGCCGCTCCGCTGATGCCTGAACAATCCGTCACAGTTGGTTCACGGTGGCGGGCTGGTGTTGCGGATCTGTTCGATCGTCTGGCAGCGTGCGGTCCAGGAAGTCCTCGACCATGGCCCAGAACAGCGGCCGCTCAATGGCGCCGTGAGGGATCCTGGCACGATGCCAAGTTCCGCCGCCCGGAATGGTCCGATAGAGGCGCGCTTGCTGGTCGAGGCTGGCCATCTCGTCCCGATCGCCAGCGATGACGAGCACCGGATCCGCGACGGTCCGGAGTTGATCTTCGGTGTAATCGGGGGGATTCAGCCACAGGGACGAAATTTGCTTCAGGAGACGGTCTCGATCGTTCGGGCCACCGTCCCCGTGAATGTGGCCGAGGGTCTCGTAGTAGTCGCCGAGGGCCGCCTGGAACGCGACGGCGTCGTATTCACCTGGCGTGGTGAAGCCCCACTGCTGGACTGTTTGCAGGAGCGCGGGTGTCGCCTGGCTCAAAGCGCCGCAGAGCACGAAGGCTCGAGCGAGGCCTTGGTGGTGCAGGGCAACCTCTAGCGCCGTCTGGCCGCCGTCGGAGAAGCCAACGATGACGGGCTGCTCGAGTCGCAGCGCGTCAATCAGGGCGACGACGTCGTTCGCCATCTGGTCATAGGTGAGGTCGTTCGCCGGGTTGGCAGTTGTGCCGTGAGCCCGGGTGTCGGGGGCGATGAGTCGCCAGCGGTCAGACATCGTTGTGAAAGGGACATCCCACGAAATGTCTGCGGTCATGGTGCCTCCAATGGAGAAGCAGCACAGGGATCCCGCTGCCTTGTTCGAGGTAATGGACGTCTAGGTCCCCCGCAGTTACGACCCTCGACTGAGGTTCAGACACTGGCTCTCCTAGCTGCGGGCGTGCATGTGGGCCCAAAGGCTGAGCCGCCGGACCCGGACGCCGACCGGTCCCGTCCGAACCGTACCGCTGCACGGTCACCTTGCGACGCTCTATGTTCTGCTGGACGGGCGCCTAGCGAGGTGTCGGAGGGCACAAGGGCGGCTGGGAAAGTAGCGTATCGCTTGACTGAGCATGGTCAGGTGGCGTCTGTCATCGCTCGGCGTGGGGACCGAGTGGCCGTCGACATCAAGGGAAGGAACTGGCTTCGCCGACCGGAAGCAGCAGCGTGACGTGCGGGTCCTGGAGCGTCTTGCAAGCCCGGCGTCGAGGTTTCGGGTGGTGATCTGAGCTAGACGAAGAACTCACCCACGCACACCGCTGAACGAGCGGGTCACCAGACTTCCTCGAGACCCTCGTGCCGTCGGGTCAGCGCCTTCCGACGGGCAACGACCAGCGAGTCGGGTTCGTGCTCAGCCACATGGGAGGTCCTGAGGCGATCACTCCCTCCCAAACAGGTGGGCATTCGTCCGACCTCCAACGTCAAGGCCGCACTGCAGCACTTCACGCGCTGGAGCCTAGGATCATGAAGCGGGGAGCTCACTCTCCGCGCACGACAGCGATGCTGCTGGGTTTCTTCCAGCGGAATGGCTTCACGCCGGCGGGACGTGGGTGTGGTGTCCGTCCGTGAGATCGACGACCGCGCTCAGCCGAGTGCCCGATGAGCGGTCCGCTTCCGGGCGGGGAAAGGTCATGCCCTTGGCGACGGCCAAGGGCAGTCACAGCTGACAGAGTCAAGACGTCATGGACTCTGGGAAGTATGCGAATCCGCTGGCTGGGATGCCGAAGTCGGTTGGCGCCCATCGCCGGCTGTTCGCGGAGGAGAGCCCATCGCTGCCGTACAGCACTGTCAGAGATCCCGTGAGCTCCGTGTCCCCGATGACCTCATAGGTCGCGGCGATCGCCAAATCGTCGACCGACCGGCCGCTGGGGTTGCGGCCGAAGTCGGCTACCACCAGATCCCTGCCGAAGTCGTCCCCCTCCTCCGACACCCCAGGCACCCCCGGACTGCTCTGACTCCACAGCTGGCTACTGGATCCGGTCAGACCCCGAGGCCCGCCGAAGATGATGTGCACACCGCCCGAGTGCGGCGCATCGACCGACTCGCCCACCCCTACCACGAGATCGTCATAGTCTCCTCGGCCGAAGTCGCCGACGGCGAGACCCGACCCGAACCACTCCGAATCGCCAGGTGCACCAGCAATACCGACGCTGTCCTGGCTGCAGGTCTGCGCCCGCGCAGCCGCGAGCCCCAAACGCGACCCGTAGAGGACCGTGACCGATCCTGCCGTGTCGAACCGTGGGCCGCCGATCGAAGTGAGAGCAAGATCGTCACAGCCATCGGCGTCAAAGTCCCCCGCGGCCATGCCCTCAGGGAACCCGAACGCATGCCCCCGACCTGCCAGTGTCGGCATCGCCGCGCTCCACCGCTGACTTCCGACGGCCGTCAGCCCCGCCGCCGACCCATGTAGCACCTGCACCGTCCCCGACCCATGCTCCAACGTCTCGTGGTAGTGATCGGAGGGGCTGCCGATCGCCAGGTCGGCGTACGAGGAGCCGTCGAAGTCCCCAGTCACCAGCTGCGACCCCCAGCTGTCGGAGTCCCCGGCGTGCCCCTCGATCCCCGGGCTGTTCTGCCGCCAGACCTGACTCGAGGTGGCGTCGACGCCCGCGGTCGAGCCGTACAGCACATGCACCTGGCCGCCGTCGTACACCCCTGACTCCAGGTCCTCATCCGGCACCCCTACGACGAGGTCATCTTGCGGTCCTCGGCCCAAGTTCGCTGCAGCCAGCACCGAACCGAACCCGTCTTCCACCTCCGGCTCGTCCGGCACCCCGGGGCTCGCCTGGGTGAGAAGTAGACGGTTCTGCTCGACCAGTCCGGACACCGACCCACGGAGGACCAGTACCCCGCCGGCGCTGGGCACACCCTCGACCTTTAGCCCGGAATCCCGATCGCTAGATCGGTGTATCGATCGCCATCGAAGTCCCCGGAGGTCATGCACCCGATCGTGGATCTGTTCCACGACTTCCTCCCTTCTCGTCGGGCGACAAACGATCGACCCGCCGGGGAGGTACCCGGTACAACAACTTCGAATCTGGGGTTCGTGCTCGCAGCGACAATCCCAGGTCCCGCGGACCCTGCACCAGACTTGTTTCGGACTCAGGGCGCTCCAAGATCGAGACGGCGACCGCACCCGCCGGGCCACCACCAGCATTTCATCGCTCCGTGGTGGCCCGAAGGGTCATGCAGACTTGTTC
>DATDAP010000203.1:0-6481 GCA_036525335.1 Microlunatus sp.
CTGCCTGGCCCTTCTCGCCGGCCTTCTGCGGTGAGTTCTTGGTGGGTGCTGCGACGGACCGGTCACCGGTCGTCTGTTGCTGGCCGGCGCTGGGCGGTGGTGACGTTGGGCCGCTGCTGTCGCCGGGGTCGGCGACGGCGACGCCGGCCGCGGCGCCGACAACGATCGGGGCAGCGATGAAGACAGCTAGCAGCAACGCCACCAGCGGCGCTGCCGCCAGCTGCGGCACCCGTAGACCGGGGAGGCGGATGCTGCGCCCCGAGATCTGGGCGACCAGCTCTGCGACCACGCTGACGGCGAACACCAGCCAGGCCAGCCAGCCCACCCAGGTCACAAGTCGAATCAGCAGCTGCCCGTCGTCAGGGGTGAACAGGGCTGTCCGGAACGCATCGAAACTGATGGTGCTAGGCAGCGGATTCCCACCGAGCATCCACAGCGCTACCGGGATCCCGACCAGGGCAGCAACGACACCGACCAGACCGGCCAGGCTGCGGAGAATCCTCCCGATCACGGGGTCACTTCCGCGACCCTTGCCGTGGCCTCGCCATGGCCCTGCAGCTGCCCGATCCCCACGATCTGTAGGAACGCGGTGGAGTAGGTCTCCGTAGCGCGCACCGTCAAGGTCCGGCCCGACACCGACACCGACCCGCTCACCCCTTGCGCAGCCAGCGACCGGCGCGCTGCAGCGGCTGCCGCCCGGCCCGGAGAACCGCCGGCAGCCACCCTCGACGTCGACGCATCGCCACCGGCCCTCGCCGCGGCTACCGCGGCCGCGTTGGCCTCGCGCGCAGCCGCGACCTTCCCGTTGCCGTCGTACACCAGGCCGAACATGACGATGACCGCCGGCACCAGAATGGCTGCTGCGATCGAGGTGGAGCCACGTTCGCCGCGGCCGGCAAGAAGTCGGCGAAGCGCCAGGAGCCAGCTCGGCATCCCTGTCGAACTTCTCCTTTTCATTCCTGAAGATCCTTCGGAATTCATGACCGTGCGCCTACCTCTCCCGGTATCGGTCGAGGACCGAGGTCTGAGTCGCGGACATGGACACACTGCCGGGCAGACCAGGAACGAGAAGATCGCCCAGGCTCACTGTGCAGCGCACGGTAGTGGACACCTGCGCGGGCTGACCGACACGTACGGAGAAGCCGCCGGTGGAGGTGGAGACGCTGGGGTTGCAGGCCACGCTGTCATTGTTAAGTGAGGCGGCCGCCACGTCCGAGGCTGCCCTGCGGGCAGCACCTGGGGAGCGCTCCAGGCTTGCTGCTCGAGCGCCGGCGCCGGCGGCGGTCTGGACGGCGGTGCGAGCGTCGGAGACTCGGCCAGCTGCGATCACGATCAAGATGAACACCATGAAGGCGGTGAGCACGATCGCCGCCTCCATGCTGGCCATCCCGCGCTCATCGCGACGGCGTCGGAAATCCTGAAGCTGCCATCTCATCGAGTGACCCGGTCCTTGGGCATCGCAGCAGTCTCTCGGATGCCCGATAGACCTAGGTCGATGATGTCCATCGCTTGGCCGCTGACCGTGCATCGCACCTGCGTGCCAGAGCTCGATATCGACACCGAGTAGGACCTCATGTTGCCGCCCTGACGGACGACGGACTCCCCCGAGGTACGACCCTGTCCGTTGCCGGCGCGGTCACCGCGGGCCGCCTCAGCGCACGCCGCAGCCGCGGACCGGGCATCACCACGGGCTCGGTAGAAGAAGGCGGCCTGGACGACGGTGAAGATGATCAAGAAGAAAGCGACGACGATGATCGCGTACTCGATCGAGGTCATGCCGCGATCGTCGCAGAGGGGTTGGCGTCGAGAGTTCCGTGGTCGCATGGCTTGGACCTCCTCGGCGGCCGAGGGGCTCAGTTGATCTGGCTTGCCTTGGAGGCACCGACAGCGAGGAGGATGCCCGCGATGATGGCAGCTACCGCGAGGACGGCCACCGCGATCGCGGCGTACTCCATCGTGTTCATGCCGCGCTCGTCGTTACGGGCACGTCGGCGGGTGTCGACGATGAAGAAGGTCGACACCGCCCGGATCGTGGTCAGGTCAGGCATAGGGGATTACCTTTCGGACGTTCGATTCAAGTTCGGGGACCAAACACTCGTGATTATTCCTGTCGGCCGCCTTATCCGCCAGACACCCCGGCTGGGCTGTGGATCAGCGGCCACTTGTGACGTCTGAGGGCCGACTCATCAACCACCGGCTGGCGGACGGAGAAGTTCGGAGAAGCCGCTGTAGCGGAGCACCTTGTTGACGTCCGCGCGGACAGGTCGCAGCCGCTCGGCTGCCACCCAATCCTGAACGAGACGGCCACCAGGAACAGACTCGTCCACGCGAACCACCAGCGCAGACCACCGTTGCCGGGTCCGGTTCCAGGCAATCACCAGGCCCTGGACGGGTGCTGTGAGCCGGTCTTCGCCCAGCACGTACACGAAACGGGTATTGCGTTGCGGCGGCCACTCCCGTTCGACACGCCGCTGCCCCATAGGAACAAGCGTACGATTAGCAGCATGGCAGTTCGGGTCGAGGCACACATCCGCCAACGCAGGACGGGCGCACGGGACGAGTTGGAACCTGAGTCTCGGACCATCGTGGTCGACGCCGGCAGCTTCGAGGACGCGAAACGCAAGGTGGTTGCGCAGCTCCCCGGCGACGACTGGTTAGTTGCCAGCTGGCGGGTCTCATCGGTGCCCCCTGCTCGTGCGGTCTTATGACTGGAGCAGTCGGTAGAGAACGGGGAAGCCGAGGAAAGCCAGCAGCCAGATCAGCAGGAGCGCGGTCGTGGCGGTTTGACGGCTGGAGGCAGCGCCGGCGCGCTCGACGTCTTGGTTTAGGAAGGCGTTGCGGATGTCTCGAGCTCGCGCTTTGAGGGTCTCAGCGACGGGCGCGCTTTTGGTCCCGGACAGCTCCATGGTGTCGGCGAGCTGGCGGAGCTGTGGCAAGTCGATGTCGTTGGCGAGGGTGCGCAGCGCGATCCAGGGAGCCTTCCGCTCGAGGCGGTGACGGTCGATGCTTTGGCGGATCCGGATGAACAGGGGCGACTTGGCTATCCCGGCTGGGTCGGAGATGGCCGAGGCCACCCCAGCGCCGCCCAGCCGCTCAAGAACGACCAGGTCGATGTAGGCGGTGATCGAGCGGGCGAACTTCTCCCGCGCCACGGTGGCGTCGCGGCGCACCGCCAGGGCGGGAAACACCCAGCCGAGGAGGCCGAGGAGGAGCGAGATCCCGGCCGGGATCACCAGCGGCACACCCAGTCCGATGACGTTGAAGAAGAGGCCGATGCTGACAGGGAGGACGAGGCCGAGGGTGGCGAAGATGGCTTTGGCGGTGAAGAACCGGGCCGGTGTCATCCCGAGCAGGTCGAGGTCGGCGTAGGGGACGGCGAATCCGCCGAACACTCCGCTGCGGACCATCAGCCACCGACCGAGCCGGTCACCGGGTCGGCCGTCCTGCAGCTGCTCGGTTTGGCTGGGATGGTGCAACCGGTACAGCGTGTCGCCAAGGTCGGGCGAGACCGGTCGGAAGGCCGCGACGGCGGCGATGACGGCTGCCCCGGCCAGCAGACCGGTGAGCAGCGCGAGGACGGTGCTAGCGGGCACGGAGACCTCCGGTGGCCGAGGGGGCCGCGACCGGATAGAGCCGGGGCCGATCCCTGGCGGTGGTGATCCGGCGCAGCATGAACAAGGTGGCGATGTAGCCGCCGATGATGACGAGCAGCACGATCTGCCCGACCGGTGTCCCGTACGGGGCCAGGGTTTCGGGGCGGAAGACTTTCATGGCCACGGCGAGGGCGAGGGTTCCGTAGGTGAGAGTGATGGCCGCTGTCCGGGGTAGGGCACGGTCGGACTCGATCTTGCGGCGGGCCCGTACCTCGTCGCCGACTGAATCGGAGAGTCCCGCGAGCACGTCTGAGAGTCCGTACCCGCGACGTCGGGCGGCCAGCATCAGAGCGGCGGCGACGGTGTCGGCGGTGGGGTCGTCGAGGTCGTCGGCGAACTGGGCCAGGGCCCGCTCGGTCGACCAGCGGGCTCGCATCCGGGTGACCAGCGCGGAGATCTCGGGCCGGATGGGGTCTGGTGCTGCTGCCAGCGAGGCCTGCAGGGCACCTTCCAACGTGTTCTCGGAGCCGCCTTGCAGCAGGGACCGCAGGCCTCGGACCCAGGTCTCGACGGCGGCGGTCCGCTCGATCCCGCCGGCGTTCTGGTTGCGGAGCAGCCAGGGAACCAGCAGCAGGATGGCGGGCACGGCGACGAGTGTGACGGGCCATCGGGTGGTCACGAAGACGACGATGGCCAGGGCGGCGATCGCGGCGAGCTTGATGTCGCGGCGGCGACCCAGGCGTCCTGCGGGTCGTCGGGTCAGGCGGGACCACCGCTCGCCGACCGATATGCGTCGTGCCCGTGGGGCGGGTGCTGGCCGTCGTTGCAGCCCGACGATGAGGAGCAGGATTGAGGCGCCGAAGCCGAGCCCGAGGAGTGCGCCGATGAGGGGGGTCATGGCCGCCACCCTTGGGCGTAGAGGGCCTCCCGCATCTGGCCGGACATCTTCTCGTCGAGCGGCCGACCCGGTGTGTGGGCTTCGTACAGCAGGTCGGTGGCGGGCATGTAGGTGGTGCCGTTGCCGTCGGCGCTGTCGCGGAAGCCGGAGATCTCGGTGATCTGGTTGACGTAGCGGCGCAGTTGGCCGCCTTGGGTTTGGGTACGACGGTCTTCGGTGCCCAGGTGAATGATCAGGTTGATGTTGACCGCGATCTGACGGTAGGCGTCGATCTGGGTCATCCCGCCCCCGAGGGCAGCAGCGGTGACCAGACGCTCGATCGTCGCGGCGGCGTGCTGGGCGTGGATGGTGGACAGCGACCCGGCGCCGACCTGCATCGCCTGGAACATGGTGGCGGCCTCGCTGCCGCGGACCTCGCCGACGATGATCCGGGAGATGTTCTGCCGCAGCAGCTCCATCAGGTGCTGCTGGACGGTGAACTCGCCGATGGGCCGGCCGTCGGGGCCTACTCCCTCACCGCTTCCGTCACTGGCGGTGAAGTTCACCGTCCGCAGCCGACCAGGAAGCTTGTGGAGGAACAGCTCGGGATCGGTCTCGACCACGCCGACGGACTCCAGGGGATCCATCTCCATGGCCAGGGCCCGGAGAAAGGTGGTCTTGCCGGCCCCGCCGATGCCGCTGATGACAATGGACTGCTTGGCCAGGACAGCCGCGCAGAGGAACTCGTAGACCGACGTCGGCATCATGCCCAGGCCGCGGAGCTCGTCGAGCGAGACGCCGGCGAAGCTGTGCTGGCGGATGACGATCGTCGGGCGGTCGGACTTGAAGGCCTCAGCGTGCAGCCGGAAGCGGTCCTCCAGGTTCAAGGTCATCACCGGATGGGCTGGGGAGAACGGCTTCGGGGTTTTGCTGTAGGCGGAGATGAACTGCAGCTGCTCGATGAGCTCCGCGTCGGAGTCGGCGACCGGCGCGACTTGGACGATGCGGTCGGCGTAGACCATGAACACGGCCTTGTATCCGCGGATCTCGATGTTCTCGACGTGCGGATCTTCGAGCAGCGGCTGCCAGCGTCCGTACCCGAAGATCGAGGAGTCGACGGCCCGGGTGTAGCGCTCGAGGTCGCTGGCGGTGATCTGGTTGTCACGATCGCCGGCGAGGATGGCCTCGTCGGAGTGTTTCTTCACGACATGGGCGATCAGGTCGCGGCCGATCTGGACGCGGGTCGCTTCGTCGATCTGACCGTCGGCCAGCTGCTGGCCGGTCTCCTCCGACAACCGGTCGGAGACGGTGTGGCGGATCCGGTAGACCAGCGACCAGTCGAGATCGGTGAAGTCGAGCGGCCTGGCTACGGCCGAGGTCAGCAGCGGCTTTCGCCCGACCGGCGGCGGCGTGGTGAGCTGCCCGAAGATCGGCGCTGGCGCTGAGGTGACCGTGACGGCGCGCAGGCTCCGCACCGTGCTGAGGTCGGGTAGCGGCGTCGAGGGCTCGGGCTTGCGTCTGGTTGATGTCATCGTGTCGACCTCCGTCGGGGGCGAACCGGTTGGGTCCGGCTGGGGATGTACGGCGAGGAGAGCTTCGAGGCCGTTGGTGTCATTGGTCCGGGTCGTCAGCCAGGAGCCGGGCAAGACGCTGATCGGCTCGGTGAGCGCTGTCTCGGGCCACCGATTGGTAGGCCCGCATGAGCTTGGGCGGAACGATGATCGTGCGAGGAACGTCAGCGGCCGCCTCCGTGATGGTCCCTGTCTCCCCCGTGACGGTCCCTGTCTCCTCCGCGGTGGTCTCTGTCTCCGCCGTGACGGTCTCGTCGATGCTGTCTCCGGAGGCAGTCAGATAGGCCTCGATACCCGCGGCCTCCCCTCGGGGGGTGGGCTGGGTGAGCACTCTCCCTCGCGACCGGGCACCCGGTGGACCACCCAGGAGCTGGTTGGTCCGCTCGAGGAGCAGTTCCCGCTGATCACCCACCGGTTGGGGCTGGCTTTGATGGTTCGTG
>DATDAP010000204.1:0-9316 GCA_036525335.1 Microlunatus sp.
GGTGATCACCGTCCGCAGCCGCTCGCCCTTTCGCTGGGTGCTGCGCGCGGTGGTGATCGGCTACCTGTTCTTCCTCGTCATCTGGCCGGTCGCGCTGGTGGCCAAGGCGACCTTCTCCCAGGGTCTCGAGCCGGTGCTGAACGCCCTGCGCCAACCCGACGTGATCTTCGCCTTCCAGCTGACGTTGTCGATCGCGTTCTGGGCGGTGCTGATCAACACGATCTTCGGCATCATCATCTCGCTGCTGCTGAGTCGCTACACGTTCCCGGGGCGGCGTGCGCTCTCGGCCTTCATCGACCTGCCGCTGTCGGTGTCGCCGATCGTCGTCGGTCTGGCCCTGCTGCTGGTCTACAGCGGTCGCACCGGCTGGCTCGGGCAGTCGCTGGAGTCGGCGGGTTTCCAGATCATCTACGCTCCGCCGGGGATGATCCTGGCCACGGCGTTCGTCAGCCTCCCCTTGGTGATCCGGGAGCTGGTTCCGGTGCTCACCGAAATCGGCACGGACGCCGAGCAGGCGGCCCGCAGCCTCGGCGCCTCATCGCTGCAGTCGTTCCTGCGCATCACCCTGCCGGCGATCAAGTGGGCGCTGCTGTACGGCGTGGTGCTCAGCCTGGCGCGCTCGCTCGGCGAGTTCGGGGCCGTCAAGATCGTCTCCGGCGGCGTGGCCATGCGTACCCAGTCCGCCACGCTGCTCGTCGAGGAGCGCTACCAGCAGTTCGGCCCCGAGAACACCATCACCGCCTACACCGCGGCCTTCATCCTGGCCCTGATCGCCGTCATCGCCCTGGTGGTCGTGACCAGCCTGCGTCCCAAGGAGGACTCCCCCCGATGAACGAGGTAGAACAGTGAGCATCAACGTTCGTGGCGTCGGCAAGCGCTTCGGCGACTTCGTCGCGCTCTCCGACATCGACCTGGAGATCCCGTCCGGTCAGCTGACCGCGCTCCTGGGCCCCAGCGGCGGCGGCAAGTCGACGCTGCTGCGGATCATCGCGGGGCTCGAGCTGTCCGATGAGGGCACGGTCGAGATCGAGGGCAACGACGCGACCAGGTTGCCCGCCCAGAAGCGGAACGTCGGCTTCGTCTTCCAGCACTACGCGGCTTTCCGGCACATGAGCGTGGCCGGCAACGTCGGCTTCGGTCTCAAGATCAGGAAGCGTCCCAAGCGGGAGATCGCCGCCAAGGTCGATGAGCTGTTGTCGCTCGTCCACCTGTCCCAGTTCGCAGACCGGCTGCCGTCCCAGCTCTCCGGCGGTCAGCGCCAGCGGATGGCGCTGGCCCGGGCGCTGGCCATCGAGCCCTCGGTGCTGCTGCTCGACGAGCCGTTCGGCGCGCTCGACGCCAAGGTCCGCAAGGAGCTCCGCGCCTGGCTGCGCCGGCTGCACGACGAGGTGCACGTCACGACGGTGTTCGTCACCCACGATCAGGAAGAGGCCCTCGAGGTCGCCGACCAGATCGTGGTGATCAACAACGGTCGCATCGAGCAGGTCGGCACCCCCGACGAGCTGTACGACGCCCCGGCCTCGGAGTTCGTGATGAGCTTCCTCGGCCCGGTGACGCTGCTCGACGGGCTGCTCGTCCGCCCGCACGACATCGAGGTCGTCACCGTCCCGTTCCCCGATGCCCACGCCGGTCGGATCATCCGCACCAGCCGGGTCGGCTTCGAGGTCCGGCTCGAGATCAGCCTCGCCGGCGACGAGCAGTCACCGCCCGTGCTTGTCACCTTGACCCGCGCCGAAGCCACGGCGAAGCAGCTGGACGAGGGCCTGCCGGTGTGGATCAAGGCGGTGGCCGGCGCCTCCCAGATCGCCAGCACCGCCGGCGTGCCGGTGGAGTCCGACCTGGGGGTCCTGTCGGAGGTGCCGAGCTGACGACCGGCCTCCACGGAGTCCGGCGGTCGACGACGGAGACGACGAAGGAGCATCGTGATGCATGTGGCGGCTCGAGTCGACCACGCGATCAGTGCCGTCCTGGTGCTGCCGGAGCCGTGCGACCCGCCGGTCGCCGGGGCGGCGCTGGCCGATGAGCTGGGTCTGTCCTACCCGTACCTGATGACGATCATCGACCCGCTCAAGAAGGCCGGGCTGGCTCGGGTCCGGCGCGGACCGCAGGGCGGTCTGTCGCTGGCGCGTCGGTCCGACGACATCACCCTCGCCGACGTCATCTGGGCCGTCGACGCCCCCACGGTGACCAGCCGCCCGACGACCGGGAGCGCAGACCGAACCGACTCGGACGTGCTGCCGCGCCTGTGGGCCACCGCCCACGACGCCGTCTTCGCGGTCTTCTCCCAGGTCCTGCTCGCCCAGATGCGCGAGACGGCCCTGCCGCCGCCCACGCAGCAGCAGGACGCCGGCTGATCGAGATCCGCACCACGCAGGTCGATGTCTCGGCGTCCAGCGTGGCGGTCAGCTCGTCGACGCCACCGGCCTGGACCGCTGCGATGATCGCGTCACGGGGGAGTCGGCCGGCGCTGATGGTGAAACTGGAGTATCACCAGCGACAATATTTCCTCCGGTGTATGGAGCATGCAGGGGTCACGGGTTTAGTGTGTGAATCGATGCGTGGGGGAACGCATCGAGGCGTGAAACGGGGGTTTGCGCATGGAGCATCCGACTGTCCGCGGGTTGACCGGATGGGTACCTCTCGCCCGCGGCGGCTTCACCTTGGTCTGGGAGGCTCGCCAGGCCCTGTTGTCCCGTCCCGTCGCGGTCAAGGTCTATCGCCAGGGGCTCGCCGAGGACGTCTACGAGACATTCGCCAGGGAAGCCGGGGCCGCCGGCCGGCTCTCCGATCATCCGGGTGTCGTCACCGTCTATGACGCCGGTCTGCTTCCGGACGCGAGACCGTACCTGATCATGGAGCTGTGCGCCGGCGGGTCGTTGACCCCGTGGCTCGAGCCCGCGAACAGCCGCACCGAGGAGCAGATCCGAGGTGTGGGAATGCAGGTGGCCGATGCCCTGGCCGGGCTGCACGCCCGAGGGGTGCTGCACCGCGACGTGAAACCGGCCAACATCCTCATCGACGGCTTCGGCCGACCTCGACTGGCCGATTTCGGGTTGGCGGTCGTCGTGGGCGCCGAAGCTCCGGCCAGCGAAGCGCTGCGGATCACGCCGGCGTATGCGCCGCCCGAGGCGTTCGTGGCGTCGGCGGCCGCCGAATCCGGGGACGTCTTCTCCCTTGCCGCCACGTTGTACGCCCTGCTGTCGGGCCATCCTCCGCGGAGGCTGGAGTCCGACGGCGGGCTGTCCATGGTCGAGTTCGCCGCTGCGCCGATCACGCCGCTCCCGGGGGTGAACTGGTTCCTGATGGATGCGCTGATGGCCGCGCTGAACGCCGACAGTGCGGCCCGACCATCCGCGGCGGAGTTCCGCGACCGGCTGGCGGCCGTGCCCGGACCTCGCCTGCGGAGGGGCAGACCGCCGCACGCGGAGGACCGTCAGGTCCCGACGGTTCTGCCCGAGCGTCGGGTGCTCGCCGGGCAGCTGACTTTGACGGCCAGCTCGGAGGCGGCCCGGTCCGCGCCGCCCGCCGCTGCGCAGCCAGACGGTACGCGGCCGGCGCAGCACGCACCACGGGGACGGCGGCGGATCGGCATTCTGGCCACGGCTGCGGCCCTGGTCATGCTGGCCGCCACGAGTGCAGCCTGGCTGATCGCGGAGCCTGCGAACTCAGGCGCCCCCACCGCTGCCGTTCAGGACACAGGACCTGGGGCGCCGCAGCCGGCTGCCCCGTCGTCGCGCGGTGCCACCGCCACCCCCAACCCCCGCGTGACCACCGCGCCCGCCAGCGACGCCGCCGTCGGCTCCGACCCGAGCGTGGGGGCGATCAGGGTCGAGGGCTCGGACACTGGAGCGGACCCGTTCGAGACCGTTCCCATTCGCGGCACCTACCACGGGGGCGGTGAGCGGTTCCTGCAGGTCGAGTGGTGGGTGAACGGCAGCTGGCGGGCATTTCCCGTACCGGCGAAGACCGACCCGTCGGGGCAGTTCACGGCCTACGTCGAGCTGGCGCGGCCGAACAGCTATCGGCTACGCGTGCGGGATCCACAGTCGGGGGTCACGTCCGAACCGTTCGCGTTGGTGATCAAGGACCCGGCCGGCGCGTGATGTTGAGTCGGGGCCGGCCTGGTCAGCTGCGTACGCTCGCGAGCCGGGCGAAGACGACGACGTTGTCCGGGTAACGGGAGCCGGACGGGTCGTACGGGCCGCCGCAGGTGATCAGTCGGAGGCCGGCGTGGTCGATCGCGCCGTAGACCGTACGGACGGGGAACCGCGTCTTCTTGTACCGGGCCACTTTCTCGACGACGAAGACGGCGGAAGTCCCGTCCTCGCGGCTGACGGCGACGCGGTCCCCCCGCTGGAGGGTGCCGAGCCGGTAGAAGACGCCAGGGGTGCCGTTCCAGGTGACGTGCCCGGCTATGACGGCGGGCCCCAGCGCTCCGGGTGCAGCCCCGCGAACGAACCAGCCGGCGCGGGCCGGGTCGCGCGGCACCTCCATGGCTCCGTCGGCATCGAGTCCGAGCGCGACCAACGTCGAGCGGGCGCCGATCCTGGGGATGGACACGGTCACCGGGTCGGACTCGGGAAGGACCGGTCCGGTCACGAGGTCTCGAACATCGGCCTGCGAAGTCGGCGCGACCTGTCGTTGGGTCTTCGCGGCCGGCGGTGTCGCTGGAGGCGGGGCCGAGGTGCTCGGTGCGTCGGCGGCGGCGAACGGCGCCGCGTGGTGGCTGAGCGGGGTGGCCAGTCCGATCGCGATGAGCGCGACGCCGACGACCGCCAGGCCGACGGCGACCCGGGTCCGGACGAGCCGGCTCGATCTCATCTCAACGACCACTCGACCGGCGCCGAACGCCGATCGCGGAGGCTCCGAGGGCCGCCGACAAGAGCAGGACAGCCGCGCCCGCAGCCAGCAGGGGATGGTTGCGGTCGGCCACCGGAACGCCGCCCATCTCCGGACCTTCGTGCGCCGGTTCGGCTGCGCTGGCGCCTCGGACCACACCGCAGCTGGCGGGGTCGGTCGCTTCCTCCGGCACGTTGGGCACCCCGAGGTTGGCGGCGAACGTCGACTCGCCCAGGGCCTCGAGATCGTACTTGTCGTTGCCGTTGACGTCGATGCCGTGCTGAACGACGTGCAGCGATCCGAGGTTGTCGAGCAGCCCGTCGGGCACCGCCTCGGCCGTGAACGTCCGCTCGTAGTCAAGACGACCGCTCTTGTCGGCGACCGGCATCCGGGCCACGTCCAGACCGTCCTGCGGGGTCGCGCCACCGCTGGTGGTGAGAGCCATGAAGATGGTGCCGTACTCGCCGCTCGCCTCCTCGTTGGTGAGGACTCCGTCCCCATCGGTGTCGTTGTCCTTCACCGTCGGGCACATGAAGTGGTGTCCGCCCGCCGACCCGTGGATGTGCTGGGGGTGCGGCTGGCCGGGCACGAGGCCTTTCGAGTGGATGGACACCTTCAGGCCACCGTCATCCGTCACGGTCATGACGACGGTGCCGCGAGCGCCACTGTCGTTCAGCTCGACGAGGTCGGCTTTGACCGTCGTGTCGGCTGCGGCGATCGTCGGCAGGCTGAGCAAGGCCGAGGCCGCTACCAGAGTGAGACAGGTGCGCAACGTCTTCATGTTTCCTTCTACCCCCAGATTGTCTGCCCCGTGATCGCACGGTCGCGACTGCATCATCCAACGTCCAGGTGAGTGCTGCGCCGACGGCCCCCGGAATCGTCCACCGACCGCGGTTCTGGCGGCCGGAGCTGTTTGTCACGGCCGTCGGCCCAGCCGCACCGGGGGGCGCCCGTGGACCGGTTCGAAGGTGTCGAAACGAGACTCCAGGATGCCTTCACCACCGGTGAGGTCGGGCAGCTGCAGCTGAAGCTCGTGAAGTCTGGTGGAGACCAGACGGACCTCCACCTGAGTGAGGTCTTCGCCGGTGGTCTGCGACATCATCTCGGCGCCCCACCGGGTGACGACCCGCTGGATGACCGGCGCGGCGTCGTTCGGGATCTCGATCAGCACCCTGAGTACCGGCTCACAGACCAGGGTGCCGGCGCGTCGCAGAGCCTGGCGCAGCACGATCGGGGTCAGCTGGCGGTAGTCGTACGACGTGCTGGTCGGGCCACGTCGTGACGGTGGTCCGTCCGCGACGCTGTACCCGCAGTCGGTCAACGTGACCACGCAGTCGGTCACCTGCCAGCCGTACAGACCACGAGCGAGGGTGTCGACGACATGCCGTTCGATCGCGGCCGAGAACGCGGTCGCGTTCTTGAACAGGTACAGCGGCATGTCTCGCGCGGCCGCCGCGGTCACGAAGGTGACTCCCGAGCCGGGCACACCCGGCGCGATCGTCAGCCCGACCGTCGCGTGGTACGGGTTCGTGTCGGTGTTGAGCCGCTCCAGGGCGGCGCCGGCTGCGCGCGGGCGCTCGACGTGCAGGACGGTCGCGTCGGCGAACTCGACGTCGATCCCGTAGTCCTCGTCCAGGGTGGTGGCGATGACCTCCTGCTGGACCCGTCCGTAGAGCGACACGACGGCCAGCCCGTCGTCATCGGAGCGGGCGGCGATCAACGGGTCGGAGTCGGACAGCTCGGCGAGGGCGGCGCGCAGAGCCGGCCCCTGCTCGGGCTGGACCGCAGACACCGACGCCTCCAACGAGGGCGGAGCGAACTGCCGTTCTTCTATCAGGCAATCGCCGAATCCGTCGCCGACGCGCACCCGGGACAGTCCGGTCAGCCGGCCGATCTGCCCGGGGCCGATGGTGTCGGTCCGCCTCCAACGGCCGTGGTCGAACAGCTGCAGACCGGTGACCTTGCCGACTCGCCCCTGGGGCAGGTCGAGGCGAGTCCTGGCGCCGAGGGAACCCGAGAACATCCGGACGTAGGCGATCTTCTCTCCCGCGCCACCGCGTTCGATCTTGAACACCCGGCCCGACGGGGTCCCGCCCACCGTGGACCCTGTCGTGGGCAGCAGTGCGCCGATCCCGGCCACCAGCTCCGCGACCCCCGCACCGGTGGCCGCCGACCCGGCGTAGGCGGGATGGAGCAGACCCGCTCGGGTCTGTGCCGCCAGCTCGGCCCGCAGCTGCTCGCCCGGACCCGTGCCTGTCTCGACGTAGCTGGCGAGGAGCGCGTCGTCTTGTTCGGCGAGGATGGCCGCTTCCTGCTCGCGGAAGTCACCGTCATCGGCTCGGTAGGCCGTGAACGTCGCGGCCCGCGATCCCGCGCCCACCACGCGGCCCATCGGCAGCACACGGGGCGCGAGTCGTCGCCTGACTGCCGCGAGCGTCTCGTCCACGTCGGCACCGAGCCGGTCGATCTTGTTGATGAACAGCAGGGTCGGGACACCCAGCCGCTGCAGCGCCCGCATCAGGATCCGGGTCTGCGGCTGGACGCCCTCTACCGCCGACAGCACGAGCACCGCGCCGTCGAGGACGCCCAGCACTCGCTCGACCTCGGCGATGAAGTCCGGGTGGCCGGGGGTGTCGAGGACGTTCACGGTCACATCGTCGAGCGGGAACGCGACGACCGCGGCCTTGATGGTGATGCCGCGACGGCGTTCCAGCGCCAGCGTGTCCGTCCGGGTGGTGCCGGCGTCGACCGATCCCGGTTCGTCGATGACGCCGGCGAGGTGCAGGAGGCGTTCGGTGAGGGTGGTCTTACCGGCGTCGACGTGGGCGAGGATGCCCAGGTTGAGCGAACGTGCGGGCACGCGTGAACCTCTTCAGATGGTGGGGGCAGGGCAAGTAGGCGCTCGCTCCTCGCATCTGCCTGCCGCCTTCCGGGTTCACGACCGGCCTGTCCCGGTCGTGATCACCGTACGACGAAGCGCGGGTTCGCCGCCACCGCCTTTCGGGCGAACTGGCCGAGCCGGGATCGCCTCCCAGGGTGCCCGGACGTCCGTGCCCTACGGGCTCGTGCCCACGGTTCCGTCCGACCAGGGGGTGCGGACTCGTCCAGCGAGCTCGCCGTCGACGAACACGTCCAGGCGTTCGGTGTAGAAGCTGAGGTGGCCGGCGACCGGGATCGCATCGGGTTCGGGTCTCTCGTAGCTCCAGGCGATGTCGGGCAGCCGCAGCCCGTCCGCCTCGACGGTCCAGTGCGTGGCATGACCCTTGTAGGCGCAGGTGGTCTGCAGGGTGCTCGGCATCAGAGGCACCCGTACGGCGTCGCGCGGCAGGTAGTGGCGAGCCATCGGGAACGTGCCCTCGAAGAGCAGCTTCGCCTGGTTCGTCTCGGCCAGGACCACGCCCTCGTGCTCGATCCGGATGGTGCGGGAGCTCGGGCAGACGTCGATCCGGTGCAGCGGTTCGCGGGGGTGGCCGACCAGTGGCTGATCTTCCTCGAACCAGTCGAAGGCGTCGAAGTCGAGGATGACGTAGCCGGCCAGGTCCGGGTCCGCCAGGGCGAAGCCGGCCGACTCGGACCGCGAGCCTCCCACCGCGACCGCGACCGGGCCACCGTCGGCGGTGTGGACCGCGAACGGAACCGAGGGATCCAGCAGGGCAGGGCTGTCGTCGCCGAAACCCACCGCCTGGTAGGTCGGCGGGGGACCGGCCTCGGTGGGGACCAGTGAGGCACGGATGTCGGCCTCGGGAACGGCGTACGAGGCGACGATGCGCATCGGCTCCCAGGCCAGCACCGCTCGCGTCGAGTCGGCGACGAGCTCGTCGTCCAGGCGGACACGTACGCGCCGGATCGTGGGCAGATAACGCAGCTGGGGTAGGACTTCTCGTAGGACGGTGTCGAGTGAACGCGCCATGCGGTCATGGTCCTCCGATCGCCAACCGCTGTCAGTAGCAACGACACCGCCCACCCCCTCCACGGTCGACGCTGTTGCCCAACCCGTTCGTGAGGCGCATAGTGCGTCCATGGACGGATGGTCGGACGCGGAGTGGCTCACTCTGCAGCTGGGACCGGTCTGGGTGATCAGCGCACTGATCGGCCGCAACCGGTTCGACGAGCTCGAGCAGGAGGCGTTCTGGCAGGCCGTGGCGGACGCACCGGTGGGACCGTCGGCGCTGAGCTGGCAGCTCGTGCAGGCGATGTCGCGCAATCGCGACTGGCTGTTCGACGAGTTCCAGCTGGACGACCGCTCCATCGTGTCCGGACTCGGCCAGGTCACCACTCTGCTGGAGCGCGTACCGCCCGAGATCAGCCGAGAGACTCGCGGCGCCATCCTGCGGGTGGGGGCCGGGGTGGCGCGGGCCCGCGGACCGTTCGGTCGCCGGATGACCGACCAGGACGCCCAGACCCTCGCGCTCGTGGCGCAGCTGCTCGAGTCCACCACCGAGCTGGCCGACAACAATCCGCTGAACGCGAACGTCGC
>DATDAP010000205.1:0-6110 GCA_036525335.1 Microlunatus sp.
GACACCGCCCGGGTGGACACGCTCATCGACCTGGTCTCAGGCGTCGGTCATGGACGCGTGGTCGCCGGCCCGGCCGATCCCACCGACTGCGATCTGGTCTGCAACGCCACCCCCCTCGGCATGGAAGACGGCGACCCTCTACCCGTCGACCCCGAACTGCTGACGTGGTCCATGTTCGTCGGCGACGTCATCGCCGGGCACGGCGTCACCCCTTTCCTCCAGGCCGCCCAGATGGCCGGCTGCAACACCGCCAACGGCGGACACATGGTCGAAGCCGCCCAAGACGTCATGGCAGATTTCCTGCTGCACGACGACGACAACTGCTCCTAGCGAAGGACGGAGCGGAACGATTGTTGATAGGCGGTTCGTTCGCTACTCACCATCGAGACACTGCTGGCCGTCCTCAGAAGACGGTCGGCAACGGACGATCAGGCGCCGCTCGCCGTGGCTACCGATATCTGTAACGAGCCGGCTGCTTCGGCCTGTCTCCCGCTGAGTTGCCACGGTTCCCGATCACAGATTCGGATCGACATGGCCGGACGATCGCACCCGGGCGGGGCGCGCAGCACAAGCGGATGGAGTGACGACTCACCACACCTGATGCTTTGCCCGGAATCAGGCCAACACCTCGCGGAGCCTCGCGGCGAACGCCTCGGGCTCTCCCGGGTAAGGACCCTCGGCCGCGGTGAAGCCGGCGTGGTGGCTCGGGAAGATGTCGACCTCGCGACCCAGCCGCTCCGCGAGGCCGTGGCTACCTCGCGCCGCGACCTCTCGGCCGGAGCCGGCGCCCACTGCGAGGTGTACGCGGTCGCCGAGGGCGAGCAACGCGTCGTAGTCCGGCACATAGGCGTTGACGGCGGGCATGTTGCGGATCAGCGGGCTGGTGCGATCGCCGTCGTCGTCGGCGACCATGCCGAACTGCGCGGGATCGGGTGCGGGGCGATCGAGGTAGTCGGCCGGCAGCGGTCCGGGCTCCATGACCAGGGCGATGAACTTCGCCATTGCCGGCCCGTTGCCGTCACGCTGGTAGGTGTCATGGATGTCTTGGCAGGCGGCCAGCACGATGTCACCGTCGCTGAGGACGTCGACGAACGGCGGCTCGTGCACGACCGCCCGGCGTATGTCTTCGGGGTGCGCCGCGAGCAAGGCCAGCAGGCACACGCCGCCGCCGCTTGAGCCGAATGCGTCGACCGGACCGACGCCGAGGTTCTTGATCACGCGGTGAAGATCTTCGGCATGCAGTTCGGCGGTCATCGGCGCCGTGCCGGTGGCGTTGCGGCCCGCGCCGCGCGGATCGATGGTGACCACCGGACGGTCGGTGAGCTGCGCCGCGAGTGCTCCGAACGCGGCGGCGTCCATCGGATTGGCGAAGGTCAGTAGGGCCGGCTTGTCGAGGCTCGCTGCGGCGAGGTCGCCGTAGACGTCGTAGTGGATGGTGTCGTCGCCGCTGCCGACGGCGTGGTTGGTAATCATGTGGTGATGACTGGCGCCGGCCACCGAACTCATCGCCATTCACCCCCGGTCATGTCACGCCAGGCGGTCGGCTTGTGGTGATCCCAGCTCCGGCGGTCGCGGCATGGGTTCGTGGTGTGGCAGTGTGCTGGTGGGCCAGGATGGACGCATGACAGTTGGCAGTCGAGCAGAGATCTCGGGATGGGTCACTCCCCGGCTAGAGGTGATCCTGAAACGTGCAGCTGAGATCGCGAACGACCGCGGCTACCACTACCTCGGTGTTGAGCACGTCGCTCTGGCCATCCTCGACGGTGGAAAGTCCGTGCCGGCTGCCTGCTGGACCGGCCCGATGACCGCCGAGCAGTGGCAGAACGCCATCGTCGAGGCTCTGCCTAACATCCCGGACGAGGCGCTCGCCCCGGTGACGATCAGCGTGAGTCGCGAATCGACGATCTGACCCACAGAAGCTCGATGCTCGACCGGGCTCCCTCTCGTTCTCGCAGAAGGGTCACCTCGAGGGCCACGCCCGCAATCGCGGTCGACTGTCACGCCCAGTGCCACACGTTGACGGAGTCCCCGGCGCAGGCGACTCTCGTGAGGTGACTCTGGAGCTGACGGCCTCGCGCACCGTCCACGGCGACGCCGACCGTACGTTCAGCCGCGTCCTGCCGATGCCGTTGGAGACACTCTTCGTCCAGTGGCACGGCCCCATCCCGCCCATCCGCTCGACCACGGGACCGCTGCCGTGGCAGACGCCCGGCCAGCAGCGGAGAGTGGATCTGGTGGGCCCGGGCTCGATGAGAGAGACACTGACCGAGGTCGAGCCTCCCCACCAGTTCAGCTACCGGCTGGACGACATCCGCGGCCCGATGAAGGGGCTGATCGCCTCGGTCGACGGGCGCTGGGCCTTCGCGCCGAACGGTGCGGGGACGACGATCACCTGGTCCTGGAGTGTCGCCCCGCGCCCCGCGACGCGGTGGCTGCTGCCCGTCTTCGGTCGGTTCTGGCAGGGGTACGCCGACCGGGCGCTCCGCCGGCTCGAGCAGCTGCTGGTCAGCGGGCCAGGCGGATCGGGAACCGCCTGAGGTCGTACCCCTGGGACACCGGGTTCCAGTGCACCTGCGGTGGTTGGTCGGCCACGATCTCGCGGGCGAACAGCCGGCTGAGCAGGATCTCGGTCTCCATCACCGCGAGCGGACCGCCCGGGCAGCGGTGGTGGCCGTCGCCGAAGCTCATCACCGCCGTGGGCACCGACGGAGGCAGCGTCCGGTCGGGACATACGCTGGTCGCGTCCGCACCGGCCACGACGGGGTCGGCGTTCACCACCCGCAGACGCAGATCGACCAGGGCTCCGGCGGCGATCGTGGTGGGACCGTCCGGCCCGTCGATCAGGTACGGCCGAGTGGTGCGCCGACGGAGGTAGCCGACCACCGGCTCGACGCGGAGCAGCTCCTCGAGCAGGTGACGCCGGCCGGTCACGTCACCGGATCGGTACCGGCTGAGCAGGTCGGCATCGTCGATCAGGTGCCAGGCGGCGGCGCTCATCAGCTCGCGGGTGGTGGCCATCCCGGCTGCGGCGTACGTGATGCACTCGGTGAGGATCTCCACGTCGCTGAAGCCCCGCTCGATCAACTGGCTGACGATGTCCTCCCGCGCGTGCCGGCGCCGGGCCCGGATCGCGGGTCTGACGTCGGCTGTGAAGAAGTGGGCGGTCCGGGCACCGCCCAGGATCCGGCGTCGCAGGTCGGCGGGGTTCCGCCCGTCGGCCAGCGGGTTGCTGCCGAAGAACGCGCCCAGTCGACGACTCATGCCCGCCACCGAGGACTCGGTCAGCCCGATCACCTGGGCGGCCACCTGCACCGCCATCCGCATCGCGAGCCGGGTCAGGTCGGTGGCCCGGTCGACGCGCAGCCGCGCGACCAGCCGATCGGCGAGGTCCTCCATCATCGGTCGGTAGCCCTCGATCACCGCGGGCGCGAAGAAGCGGGCGGCGGCGCGCCGCTGCAGTCGGTGCTGGCTGCCCTCCAGATAGAGGATCGGTGGGCGCATGCCCCGTGCCCGGAACACCTGGTCGGCCCCGAAACCGGCTTGCCGGGTCGCCTCGGGTTCGCGCAGGATCCGGCGGGCGACCTCGAACGAGCGCACGACCCAGACCGGCTCACCGAACCCCTCGACCCGTTCCAGCGCCGGCCCGGTTTCGACCCCGGGCGGAGACAGCTTGCGCATCGGACACTCGGTGGTCACGGGCGCTGAGTCCTCAGGCGTCGATCGCGGTGGCGTCCAGCTGGTAGGCGCCGTCCACGATGAAGGTCTTGCGTGGACCCACGTCGTTGCCCATCAGCATCTCGAACGTGGTCTCGGCGATCAGACCGTCGTCCACCGTCATCCGCCGCAACGTCCGGTGGCGCGGGCTCATGGTGGTGTCGGCCAGCTGGTCGGCGTCCATCTCCCCCAGCCCCTTGTAGCGCTGCGGCTCCTTGAAGTTCAGGTTGCGCTTGGTCAGCTCGGCGGCCTTGCGCTGGTACTCCGCGTCGGAGTACGTGTAGATGTACTTCTCCATGCCCTTGCGCGGGTTGGTCAGCTCGAACCGGTGCAGCGGCGGAACCGCGGTGAAGATTCGGCCGGCGTCGACCAGCGGGCGCATGTAGCGGAAGAAGAGGGTGGCCAGCAGGCAGCGGATGTGGGCACCGTCGGAGTCGGCGTCGGCCATGAAGATGATCTTGCCGTAGCGGGCCGCGTCCAGATCGAACGTCCGCCCGGAGCCGGCGCCCACCACCTGGATGATCGAGGCGCACTCGGCGTTCTTCAGCATGTCGCCCACCGACGCCCGCTGCACGTTGAGGATCTTGCCGCGGATCGGCAACAGCGCCTGGAACTCCGAGCTCCGGGCCAGCTTCGCGGTCCCCATGGCCGAGTCGCCCTCCACGATGAAGAGCTCCGTACGGTCGACGTCGGTGCTGCGGCAGTCGGCCAGCTTGGTCGGCAGCGACGAGGACTCCAGCGCGGTCTTGCGGCGCTGCGCCTCCCGGTGCTGGCGGGCCGCGACCCGAGCCCGGGACGCCCCCACCACTTTCTCCATCGCCGCCCGGGCCTGCATCTTCGTGCTGCCCTTGGTCGAGGTGAGGAACGCGGTGAGCTCGCGGTTCACCGCTTTGGCCACCAGAGCGGCGACCGGTGGGGTGCCGAGCACCTCCTTGGTCTGGCCCTCGAACTGCGGCTCCGCCAGCCGTACGGTGACGACCGTCGTCATGCCCTCCAGCACGTCGTCCTTGACGACCTCCTCGCCCGACTTCAGCAGCCGGGTGCCCTCCAGGGCGGTGCCGAACGCCTTGGTCAGCGCGCGCTCGAAACCGGCCACGTGGGTGCCGCCCTTGGGGGTGGCGATGATGTTCACGTACGAGCGGGCCGTCGTCTCATATCCGGTTCCCCACCGCACCGCGATGTCGATGTCGAGGTCGCGCTCCACGTCGGTCGGCGTCATGTGCCCGGCGTCGTCCAGCATCGGCACGGTCTCGGTGAACCGGTCCTGGCCCTGCAGCCGGACGACCTCGGTGACGGCCTCGTCGGGCGCCAGGAACTCGCAGAACTCTGCGATGCCACCCTCGTGCACGAAGCGCTCCGTGGTGACCTCGGCGGTCCGGGCGTCCTCGACCTGCAGGGCGAGTCCCGGCACCAGGAAGCTGGTCTGCCGGGCCCGGTTGTACAGGTCTTTCAGCGAGAGCTGGGCCTCCTTCAGGAAGATCTGCCGGTCCGGCCAGTAGCGCACCCGGGTGCCGGTGACCCCCTTCCGCGTGCGGCCGACCTTGCGCAGACTGCCGCCGGGGGTGAAGGGGGCGGTTGGCCCGTCGCCGTCGAAGGTGCCCGGCGTACCGCGCCGGAACGACATCCCCCAGGTGGTCCCACCCCTGTCCACCTCGACGTCCAGCCGGGTCGACAGGGCGTTGACCACCGAGGAGCCGACGCCGTGCAGACCGCCGGTGGCGTTGTAGGAACCGGCGCCGAACTTGCCGCCGGCGTGCAGCTTGGTGAAGACCACCTCGACACCCGACAGCTTCGTGCGCGGCTCGATGTCCACCGGGATGCCCCGGCCCTGGTCGTGCACGGTGATGCTGCCGTCCCGCAGCAGCGTGATCTTGATCTCACGACCGAACCCGCCCAGTGCCTCGTCGACGGCGTTGTCGATGATCTCCCACAGGCAGTGCATCAGTCCGCGGGTGTCGGTGGATCCGATGTACATCGCCGGCCGCTTGCGTACCGCCTCCAGGCCTTCCAGGACCAGCAGGTGGCGAGCCTCGTAGTCTCTGCTCTCCAAGCCCGGTTGGTCCGATGGGGCAGGCTTGGTGGTGGGCACGAAACAGACCCTACTGCCGAGGCTCCTCAGGTGAGGGTCGTCACACGCCAAGTTCGTGGCACCCCGTTCGTTACAGAAGAGTCATGGACCTGAGATGTGAAAAGGGAACAATCAGAGCCTGGTTGGATGTTGACTAGGCGTACCCGTTGGATCGGTGCAGCCAGTTCGACTGGCTGGCGTGTATCGATCGGGGGGTGCGAACACTCCGAACATGCAGCAGCATGGTTGAGGAAGAGAGGCCACCATGACCACCACCGTCGTCGAGGGCGCAGCACTGAATGCGTCCGACCGCTGCGATCGTTGCGGC
>DATDAP010000206.1:0-3887 GCA_036525335.1 Microlunatus sp.
GACGATCCCGATCGGCACGCCGGACATGAGGCCGGCCACGAGGATGGTGATCGAGATGCCTCGCGGAATGACACGAGCCCGGGTGCTCGCCACCCCGTACATGATCCAACCGATGCCGAACAGCGCGAAGCTGGTCATTCCCCCAAGGAACAGGCGGCCCCCGACGAACGTGTCGATGGCGTCGGGTGCGATCTCCGCCAAGCGCGGCACCGCAAAGGCCTCGTACCACCAGTCCCCGGTCATGAACATCGTCCCGACCACCGCCGCTGCGAAGGCGAGAGCTCCGAACCCACCGCCGCTGCGCGCCTCGCGGTCGTACAGGGTCACCAGGGCGATCACCAGCAGCGCGAAGGCCAGGATCGACGCGACGCCGTTGACCGCGTGGGTGGTGGTGAGGACGTACGCCTTGAGGGGTCCGATCTCGGCCGGCGTGGTGAAGAGGATCACGAGTCGGGTGATGATCATCAGCGTGCCCGCGACGATCGCTATCGGCGCTGCGTGGCGGGCCAACGGTGTGGTTTCCATGAGATTGCTCCGTTCGTCCGGATGAGTTAGCTCGCCCCGTGAGCATCCGGGCTCAGATGGCACGCGACCAGTCACGGTCACGCGATTGGGCTGAACGGCTCTGGTCCGGGGCGCATCCTGCCCCTTGTCGGCGACGTGCAGGTCCTCACTGTCAGCGCGTTGTCTCGACGGTGGGCCGGATCGTCGGGTGTTGAGGCCGCGGCTGGGCTTTGTCGAAGTCTGCGCCCTTGCGGACCAGGAGGAAGGCGGCAACCAGCACCATGATCAGCATGGTGACGACCCCGGTCTCGGTCGTCACATAGGCCATCGTCGCCGCGGAGCCCACGATGGCCACGCCGGCAAGGGTCTCCATCACGTTGTTGAAGGCGCTGTGGGACAGACAGACCGGCCAGATGCTTCCCGACGACAGCCGCAGCCAGCCGTACCAGACGCCGGCCAGGGTGAGCGTGACCATCACCATGGGGACGATGATCCACCGCTGACCCGGACTCTGGTAGGTGGTGGTGAGGAGCAGCAGCGGCAGATGAAACGTGGCATGGAAGGCGCCGGTGAGGATGGCCGCCTTCCGCCCGGAAGTGACCTCCGCCAGGCGGAAGAGCAGATACCCGCGCCAGCCGATCTCCTCGCCGAGGAACACGAACGTGGAGATGACCGTGCCGACGCCGATGTTGAGGAGGCCGCTGACCACGCCGGCACCGAGCCCAGGGAAGCGGACGACCCCGACCGCGGCGGCGATGCTGAAGCTCACGGTTACGATCAGCACCGGTCCGAGGACAGCGACCAGCAGACCCCGACCCCGTCGTGGATTGAAACCGACTCCCTTCAAAACGGCACGTCGTTGCCCTCGGGGAACGGCAACCGCCATGGTGACCGCGAATCCGAGTATGGGTGCGGCGATACTGAGCATCGGTGTGATACCGGCGTGCGGGAGCGCGAGGGCAATCCCGACCGCGATCGTGTAGGTGGAGAGAAGGAAGACCAAGATCTGGCGAAGGGGGCGCTCAGTTCGTGGTGGTGGAGATTCCTGGGTCATTCGTTGCTTCGGCATGTCATTCTCCTTTGGGTCGATTCGAGACGTGGTCATGAGATGAGCGACAGCACCGAACTGGCGGTCAGCGCGACGGCGAGCGTGTTCAGCGCGCAATGCACTGCCATGCCGAGATAGACGTTCCGCTTCCACCACACGGCGTAGACCATCGGCCCGATCCCGAGAATCCGAGCGACGAGCTGCCATGGGGACCAGAAATGGTAGATCGAGAACAGGGTGGCGTTGACGAGCGGGGCCCATCGCCCCAGCCGCTCCATCCGCGGCAACAAGAAGCCGCGGAAGTAGAGTTCTTCGACCACCGGGGCGATCACACCGTTGAGCACGAAGAAGGCGCCGAGGGTGACGATCCAAGACGCCGCGGAATAGTCGTAAACGCCACCAGCGGGGATCGGAGACACGAACCAGGCGGGCAGCCATCCGAAAAGGTGCGCAATGAGCCACGGCTCGACGAGCCGGTGGACACCGAAGCCGACGAACGCCGTGGCGATCAAGACCGGGAACAGCCACAACCACTCGCGAAGGGCGAGCCGCTGCCGGTACGGCAGCGCCGCGGCAGCGCCGTCGCGTCGGACGGCCCGAAGTACGATCCCGAGCTCAACCGGGACAAGGACGAACAAAATCGCAGCGAGCAACGCGGCGATCGGCGGGAACCCGGCCGCCTTCACCAGCGGTGCACAGAGCACGAACGCGACCATGACCAGGGCGCCCGGAACCAGATGGAGGGCGACCAACGTCGGAACCGACAACTGTTCGACGACATTGGCCCGATCCGGTTCGACCGGATCCATCCGAACCCACTCCGGTTCGAGATGGTTCTGGGCGGACTTGTGCATAGTCATCGCGGATGCCTCTACCTGTGATCAACCGTGCGGCGGCGAAGGGTGAGGTAGGTCAGCGAGGGTCGGGCGATTCCCCAGATCAGCGCGATCGCGCTGCTGATGACGATCAAGTGGCCCAGGTCCGGCACGATCAACAGGGTCGGTGCCAGCGGGTACGCCACGGCCGGGAAGACGAGCAACAGGCTCAGACCCCAGCCGAGACAGAGCACCGACGACAGGGCTACCCGCAGGCCAAGCACCCAGCGTCGGTTTGGTCGACGGTCCGGCCGGGTCCGCCAGCGCCGCATCGTCGCCAGCGTCCAGACCATGCTGGACAGCATCAGGACGGTTACTACCGCGATGAGAAGTGTGGCCGATGCCAGCAGCGGGTGATGCGGCATCGGCTCGGCGGGCGGCACCTGACCGTTGAGCAGGCTGAGCACGCCGGCGCTCAACCCTTGCACGCGCCCCCCGTTGAAGTTCAGGGAGTCGAAGTTGGCCAGAACGACGACGCCCCAGCGGTGCTCCTTGTCCAGCACCATGTCGGCGTAGAAGTTGGCGTTGGTGCCCTTGTGACGCACCACCGGCACCCCGGCGAGGGTCCGTGATTCCCAGCCCATTCCGTAGAAGATGTCCCGGTCGCCTTCGCGGACCGCGGGCTGGTGCATCGCCGCGACACCTGCTGGGGACAGGACAGACGCGGAATTGTAGGTTCCGCCGTTCAGTTGGCCGATGAGGAAGTGGGTGACGTCCTCGGCGCTGGAGATCAGGTAGCTGCTGGGCATGGCGGCCCGGGAGTAGGGCGCGTCGAACGGCCTGGGGAACCCGAACCAGGATCGGTGCCCGCCGGCCAGACCGGAATGGCGTGCCTTGTTCTGGTCGGTGAACGAGTGACTCATCCCCAACGGAGTGAAGATCCGCTCCTGAATGCGGGACTCGTAGCTCTGCCCGCTGACCTTCTCCACAACGAGCCCGAGGGTGTCGTAGTTGGCGTCGGTGTACTCGTACACCTCACCGACGGCGTGATCGATCTCCGCGTCGCTCAGGGCCGCAACCCGCTCATTGAGGGCGCCGCCGCTCATGTCGTTGCTGAGCATGGGCTCGTACGCGGTGCTTTCCGGCAGACCGCTCGTGTGGTTCAGCAGGTGGCGCACCGTGATCGTCGCCGATACCGAACCATTCCCCACGCTGAAGGAGGGAAGGTAGGTGACCACCGGGGCGTCGAGGTCCACCGTCCCGTCCTCGACCAGCTGCATGATCGCCAGGGCGGTGAACGACTTCGATGCGGAGGCCAGGATGAACGGCGTCTGCGGGGTGACCACCCGCCCGGAGGCATCAGCCACCCCGAAGCCTTGAAGGTGCACGATCTCGTCGTTGTGCACGATGCCGAGCGCCAAACCGGGGATGCGCACGTCGCGCATCTCCTCGGCGAGGTACGCGTCGATCGCGGCGAAGTCGGGAATGGCGGCAGGTGGCGGATCGGCGTAGGAGGGCAC
>DATDAP010000207.1:0-12826 GCA_036525335.1 Microlunatus sp.
CGACGGCGCGGTGGTCGAGACCGGTGACCTCGTGCCGGCGGCGGACCTGCTGTCCCAGCTCGGCACCGTCACCGGGCTGGCCAAGGTCCTCGACCGTCTCGGCTACGCGGACTCGGCCAGTCGCGGCGAGGTCGCGGCCGCGGCCGAGTTCGTCCTGGAGGGCCTGCACCTGACCCGCCGGATCGACAAGGACGCGGTCGGCGGCCGGACCGTCTACGGCGCCCGGTGAGCCGGCGACCATGAGCGCCGAACGGTACGAGAGCCCCGACCCGCACGGTCGGTTCCGGTACGGGCCCTGGCGTGGCGGTCGCGACCCGCTCGCCCCCCCGTACGACGTGCGCGCCGCCCTGGACAAGATCGGCGAGGACGTCCTCTCGGCCGGCACGGCACGCGATGCGCTGAGGGAGCTGATGCAGCGTGGGCTGGACGGTCGGGGTGGGCTGGACAAGCTCGCCCAGCGACTCCGCAAGCTGCGCGCCGCCGCTCGCAAGCGCGGCGACCTCGGGGGCACTCTGGACCAGATCCGGGCCGCCCTCGACCAGGCGCTGGCCGCCGAGCGGGAGCAGCTGGCCGGGATGGACGGCGACGAGCACCGGCTGGCGGAGCTGGAGCTGGAGACCATCCCCGACGACGTCGCCGGCGCCGTCCGTGCGCTGAGCGACTACCAGTGGCGCTCCGACGAGGCCCGGCAGACGTACCAGGCGATCACCCAGATGCTGCAGCGGGAGGTGCTGGACGCCCAGTTCGCGGGCATGAAGCAGGCGCTGGAGGGCCAGGACCCCGAAGCGATGCAGCAGGTCAAGGACATGCTGGCAGACCTCAACGCGCTGCTGGCCAAGCACGCCCGCAACGAGGACACGACCGACGCGTTCGCCGAGTTCATGGACAAGCACGGCGAGTTCTTCCCGGAGCAGCCGGAGACCGTCGAGGAGCTGATCGACGCGCTCGCCCGCCGGCAGGCCGCCGCCCAGCGGATGATGAACTCGCTCAGCCCCGAGCAGCGTGAGCAGCTCGCCCAGCTGATGCAGCAGGCGCTCTCCGACGCCGACCTCGCCTCGGAGATGGCTCAGCTGTCCGACAACCTGCGCGCGCTCCGGCCCGGGCTGGACCGGTCCTCGCCGACCGGGATGGGACAGGGTCGTGGGTCAGGGGGCGGCCAACCCCTCGGCTACGGCGAGGCCGTCGAGGCGGTCGCCGAGCTCGCCGACCTGGAGGCGCTGAGCCAGCAGCTGTCCCAGAACAGTCCGGGATCGACCCTCGACGACGTCGACGTCGACCTGCTGGAGAAGCGGCTCGGCCGCGATGCCGTGGCCGACCTGCAGGGTCTGCGCGACCTGGAGCGCGAGCTCGAGCGACAGGGCTATCTGACCCGCACCGACGAAGGACTCAAGCTGACCCCGAGAGCGCTGCGTCGCCTCGGCCAGACCGCCCTCAAGCGGGTGTTCGCCCAGCTCGAGGCGTCCGGCCGCGGCGACCACGACGACCGCCGTACGGGCTCGGCCGACGAGCGCACCGGCTTGACCAGGCCGTGGGTGTTCGGGGACGAGCTGCCGTTGGACGCCCCCCGCACGGTGGCCAACGCCCTACGTCGGGCCGGGCTGCCCACCGGCGGTGGAGCCGTCCAGCTCGCCGTCGAGGACTTCGAGGTGATCGAGACCGAGCGTCGGACGACGGCCGCCGTGGCCCTCTGCGTCGACCTGTCGTACTCGATGGTGCAGGACGGCCGCTGGGGTCCGATGAAGCAGACCGCCCTGGCGCTCAACCACCTGATCGAAACTCGGTTCCGACAGGACTCGCTGCAGGTGGTCGGGTTCAACCGGTACGCCCGGCGGCTGACCCCACTGCAGCTGGCCGAGGTCGAGCCGGACTGGCTCCAGGGCACCAACCTGCAGCACGCGCTGATCCTGGCGGCCCGGCACCTGCGGCGACACCCCGACGCCGAGCCGGTGGTGCTGGTCGTCACCGACGGCGAGCCGACCGCGCACCTCGCCGAAGACGGCGAGGCGCAGTTCCAGTGGCCGACCACCTCGGCCACCCTGCGGGCCACCGTGGCCCAGGTCGACGAGCTGTCCCGCTACGGAGCAACGATCAACACGTTCATGCTGGGGGAGGATCCCGGCCTGGCCCGCTTCGTCGACGCCATCGCCCGACGGTGCGGCGGTCGGGTGTTCACCCCCGACATCAGCCGGCTGGGGGAGTACGTGGTGGCGGACTACCTGGCGGCCCGCAAGGGTCGGCGGTGACGATCGTCGTCGTCGGCGCCGGGCTGGCCGGGGTGGCCTGCGCCCGCACCCTGCGGGAGGCGGGGACGCCGGTGGTGCTGGTCGATCGGGGGCGCCGGATCGGCGGCCGGATGGCCAGCCGGCGGATCGACGGTCGGGTGGTGGACCTGGGAGCGTCGTACCTGACCGTCTCCGACCCGGGATTCGGCGCTGTCGTCGAGGACTGGCAGCGTCGTGGTCTCGCCCGTCCCTGGACCGACACGTTCGCGGTGACCGGTGCCGAGCCGACGTCGGGCCCGGTCCGGTGGGCCGCGACGGCCGGCCTGCGCTCGCTCGTCGAGGACCTCGCCGCCGGCCTCGAGGTGGTCGACGCGACGACGGTACGCGAGGTGCGTCGCAGCGCGGACGGCTGGTCGGTCGACGATCGCCCGACGTCCGCTGTGGTGCTGGCCATGCCGGATCCCCAGGCTCACCGGCTGCTGGGTGCGGACCTCCGCGCCGAGCTCCCCGCGGCGTCGTCCTTCGAGCCGGTGCTCGCCCTGGTCGCCACCTGGGCACAGCGGTGCTGGGACTTCGACGGACTGTTCGTCAACGACCACCCGTCGCTGGCCTGGGTGGCCGACGACGGCCGACGCCGCGGTGACGGCGCACCCGCGCTGGTGGCCCACTCCACCCCGTCGTTCGCCGCCGAGCACCTGGTGGACCCGGCCGCCGCCGGACCGGAGCTCAGCCGGGCCCTGCAGACCGTCCTGGAGGGGCCGGAGCCGATCAGCACCCTGGTGCACCGCTGGACGTTCGCCCGACCCGCCGGCGGACGCGCCGAGCGGTACGCGCTGACCGAGAGCGGGCTCGGACTGTGCGGCGACGGTTGGGCCGAGAAGCCGCGGGTCGAGGCGGCGTACCTGTCCGGGCGGGCCCTGGCCGAGGCGCTGCTGGCCCGCTGATGCACGTCGGGGCCGGCCCTGGAGGGCCGACCCCGACGGGGTGCTGCTGGTGCTGACCGAGGTCAGCGGGTCAGCGGGTGACGACGCCCCGCACACCGCCGGCGCTGGTGCCGAGGCGCACCTTCATCGAGGTGCCGTTCTCCTCGACCACCTTCAAGGTCACGCCCACTCCGGGCAGCTTGACGCTCTTGCTCGGCGTCTCGGAGTTCCAGTAGGACTTCGTGTCGTCGAACAGCGGCTGCGCAGCCTGACCGCGGATCCAGTTTCGCTGTCCGTTGAAGTGCAGGTAGAACGAGTCCGCCCGCTCGGTGCCGAACGTCGCATCGTACAGCTGGACCCGGTTGCGCCACGGGGCGCCGCCACTGTCCAATCGGTAGAGCGGATCCGGATGCGCGTCGACCGGCAGGATCAGTCCCTGGCCGTTGTGCTGGTTGGTGTTGTTGTCGGACTGGGAAGTGTCCCAGTACGAGACCAGCAAACCGTTCTGGTAGGGGAAGTGCTCGACCCAGGCCGGCTTGGTGTTGGCCCAGCCGAAGTTGTACGGGCCCGTCTTCAGATACCGGTCGTAGGACGTGTAGGTCCGGTTCGACGCGATGTAGTAGTTGTCGTAGTCCTGCACCTGTTTGGAGGCGACGATGCTGAACCCGGACGGCGTCCAGCCGTTGTTCCCGTTCTCGGCGCCGTCTTCGAACACGGTCGTGGCACCCACCGTGAGCTTGATCTGGTCGAGGAAGATCCCGGCGATCTTGTCGGGGTCGGTACCCTGTGCGGCGCCGTCGGTCAGGTAGCGGATCCGCAGTCCGATGGTCTTCCCGGCGTACGCGGACAGATCGAACACCGCCGGTGTCCAGCCGTCGCTGTCGCCGTCGATGCCGTTGCCCTCCGCCGCTGCGGCGATGTTGCCGGGGATCGCTGCGAAACCCCTCCCATCATCGACCTCCACGTAGGCGTAGTCGCACGGATCCGGTCCGCAGTCCTCGATGTTGTAGTTCGCCTGGAACGACAGCGTCGCGGTGCCGGCCGGCACGGTCACCTGTCGGGTGAGCGTGTTATCGAGGTCATCACCGCTGCCGCTCCACCAGGTGTGCTCGCCCGCGGTGGGGTCCGGCAAGTCGGTCTCGACGCGCTTCTGCGGGAGTGCCACCACCAGTCCCTGGGGCTTGTCCGAGTTGTACTCGTGCGGACCGAGCTCGTACGTGCGCTTGTTGCCGGCTTTGGCGAGCTCGTAGTCGAACCAGCCGAGCTGCAACTTCTCCCAGGCGCCGAGATCGGCCGGACGGGTGCCGATGCCCTCGTCGTTCTCCGCCGAGGCCCGGCTCTGCGACATCAGGCTCCACCAGGCCACCCCTTCCTCGGAGGCGCTGGTGTCGTACAGGTCGGGTAGACCGAGGTCGTGGCCGTACTCGTGCGCGAACACCGACAGTCCACCGTTCTCGGGCTGGATGGTGTAGTCCGCCACCCAGACGCCGGTGGTGCCGATCTGCACGCCACCGTCAGGATTCCCCGCCGGTCCTTGCCCCGTACCCTGGAAGGCCTTCCAGCGGTGCGACCAGATGGCGTCCTCGCCCTGGTAGGGATCACCGTCGGCCTCGTCGCCGCCGGCATGCACGACCTGGAAGTGGTCGATGTAGCCGTCGGGCTCGTTGAAGTTTCCGTCTCGATCAAAGTCGTTGCGGTCCCACTCGTCGAAGGACTTCACGTCCGCGGCGATCTGGGCGTCGGTCCGACCTTGGGCTTTCTGGTCGGCCACCCACGAGGTCAGAGCGTCCCGGAGCAGCATCCAGGTGTTGCTGCACACGTTGCTCGCGCAGGGGTATCCGCCGCTGCGGCCGTAGCGCGCCTCGTTGTACGGCACCTTCACCCAGTCGGTCACCTCGCCGTCGACGCTGTAACGACCAGACGACTGCTTCTCGTAGTACGTCTTCAACGACTGCACACCGGCGCCCTCGCCGAAGTACAGCTGTCGGTAGTGGTCGGCGCTGTAGTCGGCCTGCCAGATCGTGCGGTTGTCCCTGCTCCGGTCCGGCTCCGGAATGGCATTGTGCAGCGGGCCATCGAACACCGTCGGGCCGGGAGTGTCCGGATCGGTGTCCTGATCTGGGTAGCTGGGGTGCCGCTGGTTGGCGAACTCGGCCAGCACCACGAAGATGCGGTCGGTCGTCTGCCGCGAGAGCTCCACGTACTGATCGGCGTTGCGTTGCTTGACTGCCTTGCCGGCCCGGGCGCGAGCACGCTCAGCCTTGGTTGTCGGTGCCGCCTTGGTGGCGATCTTGACCACCGTCGAGCCGTCCTTCTCCACCGCTTTGCGGCGACCGGAAAGCACGTCGCTGAGCGCGGCCTTCCGCAGCTCGCGGCGCTTCTCTTCCTGCGGGTTGGGGAGGTCGTCGGCGACGGCGGCTGCTGGTTTCGTGCTCGGGCTGTGCCCGTCATCTGGTTGGGCCTGGGCTGTCGATCCCAACGCCATGAGAAGCCCGGCGGTGAGGGTCAGCCCCAAGGTCCCGGCGATGGCTCTGCGCATGCCATTCCCTTCGGGGGTTAGGGAGGGGAGGGGGAACTGTGGATCGACTGTGTGAGCCAGCCCACAAGTGAGAGACCTTACGGCGTATACTCAGGCCCCGGCAAGGGTTTGTCGCAGATCGATTCGTGCGTGGTAAAAACTCCTCCCGCCGGCGAAACGAGTCCTCCGTCGGTAACGTCGGTCCATGGACAAACGTCGCTCGCCGTGGCTGGTCGCGTCCGCGTTGCTGATCGGGGCCGGCCTGACCGGGGCGGCGGCGACCTACCTTTGGTGGCTGCCCTGCCGGGGGCAGATGCTCCTCGGCACTCCCCTGGGATCGGCCTCCGTCGGCGACCCCGGGCAAGCGTGCATCGACCGGATGGGTGAGGGCACGCCCTTTCCACTTCCGACGCAGGCGGCGTTGTCGGCCCCCGGACTGTTGGTCCTCGCCACGGTCACCATCGTCCTGGTCTCCGTTGCCTGGCTGCTGCTGGTGTTCGCCCAGCCTGTATCACGTGTCCGTCAGGTCATCGCTGCCTTGCCGGCGCTCGGGGCAGCCGTCGTCGCCGTCCTGGGTGTCGGCATCGCGTACGGGATGGCCGGCGCCGAGGGTCTCGCGTATCCGCTGGACACCTTCGTCAACCTGTTGGTCGTTGTCGCGGTCGTGGTCCTGTGGGGGCACGTGGCCGCCCGGGCCCGGTTCCTGGTGATGGCGCTCGCCCTGAGCTCGATGGGCTTCGCCGGTCCGGTCGCCGAGTACATGGTGATGGTGTGGTGGAGCGAGCTCAACTGGGACGCACCACCCGGAAGCGGCTACCTGACGGCGGCCTTGCTCCTGGTCTGCGGCATCACGGTCCTGATGATGACGGTCATCGCTCGGCCGTCACCGGTCGTTCCCCCCGAGGTGCTGGCGGAGGCCGGCGTCTGAGCGGTCGGGTCCGGGCTAACCGCGACCGCGCCGCAACAGGTCCAGCAGGTACGTCCCGTACCCCGACTTGGCCAGGGCCGTGGCCCGGCTCTGCAGCTCGTCGTCGGACAGGAAGCCCTGCCGCCAGGCCGCTTCCTCCGGGGCGCCGACCTTCAGACCCTGCCGGGACTCCAGCGTCCGGACGAAGTTGTTCGCGTCGTTCAGCGACTCGAAGGTGCCGGTGTCCAGCCAGGCGGTGCCGCGGGGCAGCACACCCACCTGCAGCCGGCCGGCCGCCAGGTAGTGCTTGTTCACGTCGGTGATCTCGTACTCACCGCGCGGGGACGGCGCGAGCTCCCGCGCGATGGTGATCACGTCGTTGTCGTAGAAGTAGAGGCCGGGGACCGCGTAGTTGGACTTCGGCAGCGCCGGCTTCTCCTCCAGCGAGATCGCGGTGCCATCGGCATCGAACTCCACCACCCCGTACGCGCTGGGCTCGGCGACCCAGTAGGCGAAGACGGCGCCACCGTCGACGTCGCTGAACTTGCGCAGCTGGCTGCCGAGGCCGGGCCCGTAGAAGATGTTGTCGCCGAGCACCAGGGCCACCCTGTCGTCGCCGATGAAGTCGGCGCCGATCACGAACGCCTGCGCGAGACCGTCCGGCGAGGGCTGTTGGGCGTAGCTGATCGAGATCCCGAACTGCGAGCCGTCGCCGAGCAGCCGCTCGAAGCCGGCCGCGTCGTGCGGTGTGGTGATGATCAGCACGTCCTGGATCCCGGCGAAGATCAGGGTCGACAGCGGGTAGTAGATCATCGGCTTGTCGTAGACCGGCACCAGCTGCTTGCTGATGCCGAGGGTGACCGGGTGGAGTCGGGTGCCGGAACCGCCGGCCAGGATGATGCCACGCATGGCAGGTGAGTCTCCCACGGATCCAGCAACAAACAGACGGTTCTCGCTCGGGATGCTGCTTCTCGCTCTGGTTGCAACCCGAGCGAAGAGCTGCATCCCGAGCGGGAGGGGTCGGGTGAGATATCAGGCGAGCAGCACGCCGACGCCGCACGCGACGGCCAGTCCGACCACCAGCACCGGTACACCGAACAGCGCGAACTCCTTCGTGGTGTAGCCGATCGGGCCGATCACCATCATGTTGGTCTGGTGGCTGAACGGGTTGAGGAAGGTGAACGAGATGCAGGTGCCGATCAGGGCCAGCAGGATCACCGGGTCCAGACCGACCTCGAGCGCGACGGTGATCGCCACCGGCGTCAGGATGGACGCCGCGGCGGCGTTGGAGATCACGTTGGTCAAGATCGCCGTGATCAACCCGAAGACCAGGACGACCAGCACGTAGTTGCCCGACACCAGGTAGCGGATGCCGCTGGCCAGCACGTCGGCCAACCCACTGCTCAGCACGATGGCGCCCAGCCCGACCGAGCCGGCCAGGATGAACAGCACGTTCCAGTCCAGGGCCCGAGCCGCCGAGCGCGGAGTCAGCACCTTGGTCAGCACCATCGCCAGCGCGCCGGCCACCGCGAGGAACTCGATCGGTGCCAGCCCGAAGGACGCGGGCAGCACGACGGCGGCCAGGATCATCAGGGCCTTCCAGGTGTTGCCCGGCTGCGGGGCTCGGCTGGCGGCGTCCTGCCACAGGGCGACGAACTCGCTGGCCTCGACGGTCTCGGCATCGGGGGCGGTGATGTAGCACGTCGCCCCGGGCACCAGCTCGGTGCGGCGGAGCGAGACCGTCGTCCGGGCCGCGATCACCGCGATGTCGTCGTTCTCCTCGAGGTCGTTGAGGGTCCCGACCTCACCGGTGTTCACCGACACCGCGAACAACCGCTGCGGGGAGAGGCCGAACAGCGGACTGATCCACAGGGCCCGGATGCCGACCTCGGTCGCCGCGAAGATGAGGATGTCACCGACTTCCATGGCGATGTCGGGAGCCAGGTACTCACCTTCTCGCTTCACCGCCTCCAGCCGGTAGTCGCGGGCGACGGCCAGCCCGAGGCGGTCAGCGGTCCGCCCGCGCGCGACGGCGTGCTCGCCGATCGGGATCTCCACCCGCCAATCCAGCGGTGTGGTCTCCGCCGCCTGAGAACCGCGCAGCATCCGCGGCGCCGTGAAGTAGATCACCACCATGCCGGCCAGGGCGACCGGCAGGGCGACCGGCGCGAAGGACAGCATGCCCATGTCGATGCCCCGACCGGAGGCGATGCCGGCGATCAGCAGGTTGGAGCTGGTCCCGATCAGGGTGATCGAGCCGGTGAGGGTAGTCAGGTGGGCGATCGGCAGCATCACCTCCCGGGCCGGGATGCTGCGCGTCTGCTCCAGCTGCTTGCTGGCCGGGATCATCATCGCCACGATCGGCGTGGTGTTCATCAACCCCGAAGCCACGCCCACGGGCGCAGCCAGTCGGCGCAACGCCTGCCGGGCGCTCGTCACGGTCAGCAGCAGCGCCCGGGTCACCCTGGCCACGACCCCGGTCTGCACGATGCCCTTGGCGATCACCAGCATGGCCCCCACGGTGATCACACCGCCGTTGCTGAGGCCGCCGAACAGCTCACGAGCCGGGGCGATCCCCAGCAGCCCGGCGATGACGATCGCGGCGCCCAACGCCACCACGGGCCGCACCCAGCCGGCTGTCATCACCACCAGGGTCGCCACCACCAGCACTGCGGCCACGACGATCACACGCCACCACCCACCTTCGCCGAATCCGGCGTTTCCACGCCGAACGACGGCTTCCGCCGGTAACGTCGGCGGGGCACAAACCGACGTCGTGCGCGGCAGCGTAGCAACGACCCTCCCATAGGATCACCGACATGCCTGCCTATCTCGTGACCGGCGGAGCCGGCTTCATCGGCTCGAACTTCGTCCGCCATCTGCTCGAGCACACCGAACACTCGGTGACCGTGCTCGACAAGCTCACGTACGCAGGCAATCGGGCCTCCCTGGACGGGCTGCCGACCGAGCGTTTCAGCTTCGTGCAGGGCGACATCTGTGACACCGACCTGGTCTCTCGCCTGGTCGCCGGCACCGATGTGGTCGTGCACTTCGCCGCCGAGTCGCACAACGACAACTCGCTGCGTGACCCGTCTCCGTTCCTGCAGACCAACCTGATCGGCACGTACACCCTGCTCGAGGCCGCACGTCGACACGAGCGCCGCTACCACCACATCTCGACCGACGAGGTGTACGGGGATCTCGAGCTCGATGACCCCGCGAGGTTCACCGAGCAGACCCCGTACAACCCGTCGAGCCCGTACTCCTCGACCAAGGCCGGCTCGGATCTGCTCGTGCGGGCCTGGGTGCGGTCCTTCGGGGTGCAGGCCACCATCAGCAACTGCTCGAACAACTACGGGCCGTACCAGCACGTGGAGAAGTTCATTCCCCGGCAGATCACCAACGTGCTCGACGGCCAGCGACCGAAGCTCTACGGCCTCGGGGAGAACGTCCGCGACTGGATCCACGCCGACGACCACAGCGCCGCCGTGCTGACGATCATCGACCGAGGTTTGATCGGGGACACCTACCTGATCGGCGCGGACGGGGAGAAGAACAACAAAGAGGTCGTCGAAGCGATCCTGACCGAGCTCGGACAGCCGGCCGACGCTTACGACCTGGTCACCGATCGCCCCGGCCACGATCTGCGGTACGCGATCGACTCCACCAAGCTGCGGACCGAGCTCGGCTGGGCACCCCGATACTCCGACTTCGAGGCCGGACTCGCCGCCACCATCGCCTGGTATCGCGACAACCGGTCCTGGTGGCGGCCGCAGAAAGCAGCCACCGAAGCGGCCTACGCCAAGCAGGGGCAATAACTGTGGTCGCGCTCCGCGCTCCGCGGTCATGAGATCCGCGATGTCTTGCTCGTTCGTCCCATTTCCGCACGACATGGCATTGCCCGGCGAAAGTGGGCGTGTCGCGCAGAGATGCTCCTGCACTCCCGAGAGGCTGCGCACATGACCGAACTATCTGTTCGTGATACCGCCATCGATGGCCTGCAGGTGATCGGTCTGGACGTCCGAGCCGACAACCGGGGCTGGTTCAAGGAGAACTGGCAGCGCGCCAAGATGGTCGCGCTCGGGCTACCGGACTTCGCGCCGGTGCAGAACAACGTGTCGTTCAACACCGCCACCGGAGCCACCCGGGGCATCCACGCCGAACCGTGGGACAAGCTCGTCTCGGTGCTGCACGGACGGATCTTCGGCGCCTGGGTCGACCTGCGGCCCGGTGACGGCTTCGGCCGGGTGGTGACCGCCGAGCTCGGTCCGGACACCGCGGTGTTCGTCCCCCGTGGGGTCGGGAACGCCTTTCAGACCCTCGAGGACGACACGGTCTACTCCTACCTGGTCAACGACCACTGGAGCCTCGGGGCGTTGGACTCCTACACCTTCTGCAACCTGGCCGACGAGACCCTGGCGATCGCCTGGCCGGTCCCGCTGGAGCAGGCCGAGCTGTCCGAAGCCGACAAGCGCCACCCGCGGCTGACGGCCGTCACCCCCATGCGTCCACCGCGTCGGCTGGTGCTCGGGGCCGGCGGGCAGCTCGGTCGGGCGCTGCTGGCGGCCTGGCCGGACGCGACCGGGCTCACCCGGGCCGAGCTGGATCTGAGTGACGGGGCCGCCGTCGCCGCGTTCGACTTCAGCGACTATGGCGTGGTGGTCAACGCGGCCGCCTACACCGCCGTGGACGCGGCCGAGACCCCGGCGGGACGGCGGGACGCGTGGGCGACCAACGTGACGGCGGTCGGTGCCCTGGCGCACGCCGCGCGCGAGCACCGGATGACCCTGATCCACGTCTCGTCGGACTACGTGTTCGACGGCACCGTGGAGGTCCACGGTGAGGACGAGCCGTTCTCACCGCTGGGCGTCTACGGGCAGACCAAAGCGGCCGGCGACGCCGTGGTGGCCACGGTGCCGCGGCACTATCTGCTCCGCACCAGCTGGGTGATCGGGGAGGGCAGGAACTTCGTCGCCACCATGGCCTCGCTGGCCGATCGGGGGATCGCGCCGAGTGTGGTGGCCGATCAGTTCGGCCGGCTCACCTTCACCGACGAGATCGTTGCCGCCATCGATCATCTGCTGGCGGTCGACGCCCCGTACGGGACCTACAACCTCTCCAACGGCGGACCGGTGACGACGTGGGCCGAAGTCGCCAAGGCCGTCTACGCCGGACGCGGCCAGGATCCGGCCAGGGTCACCGAGGTGACGGCGGAGGCGTACGGGCGCGGGAAGGACCTGGCTCCCCGGCCGCAGCACAGTGCCCTGGACCTGGCCAAGATCACCGCGACAGGGTTCGTGGCTCGGCCGGCCGCGGACCGACTGACGACGTATCTGCGCGAGCTGAACTGACGTCGTCGCTCGCGACGGCCCGGGTCCGCACGCCTTCGACCGGAGGTCGAGTCCGTACACCTTCGACCGGAGGTCGAGTCCGTACACAGAGTGCGGCCACGATCAGGACCAGCCCGGCCCCGATCACGCCGTAGAAGCCGGCCTGGGAGCCGCCCGTGTCGATCACCTGACCCAGCGCGGCGGCACCCAGTCCGACTCCTCCCGCCATGCCCATGGACGTCCAGCCGAGCGCCTCGGTGAGTCGTTCCGCCGGCACCGCGGCCTGGGTGACCGCGACCGAGGCGATCAGCGTCGGAGCGATGAACAGACCGCTCAGGATCAGCAGCCCGGCCGTCGGCAGCACGTGCACGACGAACGGCAGCGGCAGCAGGGACAGGGCCAGCAGCACCGCTCCGATCCGGAAGCGCTTCGCCGGTCCGGCCTTCCAGACGATGGTGCCGGTCACCACCCCGGCGATCAGCGAGCCGCTGGCCCAGGCCATCACGATGATGCCCGCGTACGGCAGCACGCCCGCCTCGTCGGCGAAGGCGATGATGACGACCTCCATCCCACCGAACAGCATGCCCAGCGCCGCGCAGGCGAAGACGATCGGCACCAGCAGCTTCGGTGACAGCCGTCCGGACGGGGTCCGACCCTCGGCCCGGGACACCCGCGGCGGCTCGGTGCCGCGCTGGGCCGCGAGCACGAACGCCCCGACCAGTCCCACCACTCCGCCGGCGGCCAGGCCGAGAGCCGGGTGGACCGCGGTGGCCAGGAACGTCGCGAGCACCGGACCGACGATGAAGACCACCTCGTCGAGCACGGCCTCCCAGGCGAACGCGGTGTTCAGCAGCGGGGTGCCTCGCAGCCGGTGACTCCACCGGGCGCGCACGGCGGCACCGGCGGAGGAGAAGCCCAGACCCACG
>DATDAP010000208.1:0-10858 GCA_036525335.1 Microlunatus sp.
GACGCCCGCCAAGACGACGCCCGCCAAGAAGACGCCCGCCGAGAAGATGCCCGCCGAGACGGCCACGAAACGCCCAGCGAGTGAGGCGACCCGTAAGCCGCCGGCTGGGCGCGGTCGCGCACACGACTCCGACAGCCAGGACACAGGAGAATGAGCCTCATGGCTGCATCAGACAGCACCATCACCCCGAGGCCGTCGCATGCCTGGAAGCAGCGCCTTGTCGAGGCGCGCGCCGCGGCCGACCTAGCCGAGAACGGGCTGGCCGCCACCGTGCGGGACGCTGCCCGAGCCGGTCTGCCGCCGACCACGATCGCTGCCGACCTTGACGTCGAGTACGACGACGTCGACGAGATGCTGAGGGATCAGGAGATCCAGGGCGACGACCTGGACGACGGAGAGGACGCCAGCCAGCCTCCGCTGCAGCCCGTCATCTTCCTGCGAGGCCGGGAGGTGCCCAACCAGACCTGGAAAGAGCTGAAGCAACGGCTGTGGGCACGTGGCCTGGCCACCATCGCCAACCGCACCTCCGCCGCCCATCTGTCGCGAGGCGGCACACCGGTGGTGTTCCTCGACTTTTCCAACCGCACCGACGACAACCTGAAGGTTGCCGGTGTCCGAGCCGTCTACCGCGACGACACCCTCACCCTCGAACTCATCAACGGCGGAGCGGTGACCACCCCCCGCCGCAGCGACTACTCGATCGATGTTGATCGCGTCGTGCTTCTCGTCCACCAGGTCCTCGGCGACCTGCCAGCCGTCAACGAACGACGCATGCTCGCCGCCCAAAGGCCGGCGTAGCGGGTGAAGCGGGGAAGTTCATGATCATCGTTGCCGCCTGGGTCGTCTCCGGTATTGCAGCGTTGCTGGCTGCCGCCGCGATTACCCGTCGACTTGCATCTGCCACCCCGGAGCCGACCAGGGAGTGCAACATGGTCTTCACTCCGGGCCTCGCCATTCTCGTTGTTACGGCGGCGCTGTCGTACGCCCTCGCCCAACAGGGACTGACGGCACCAGTCTGAGTCGTGCCAGTCCAGATCCTGGCGTCAACGGCCGTGATGGTCATCGTGGCGGCTCGGCCCCCCGTCGCCGCGAACTGAGGATCAGCTTTCCAGGCCGTTCAGGCAGCGCCCAGATCGGCTGTCCACAGCCGGACGGAGGGACCTTACGCGCGATCCCACTCCATGATCTGATCGAACCTCAATCGAACAAGCTCTGAAGCATGTTCTCAGCGCTGAGGCATCGGAGCGCAGTCCAGTCCGCCCCGGCTCTCCAGAGCAGGAACGACGAATGAAAGCAGCCCCATGGCAAGTACCACTTCCTCCGAGCGCACCGCCAGCTCGAAGCTCCGCCGCCGGACGAAGCCGCCCCGAGTGGTCGAATCCCGGGTGCCCACGCCGACGGCTTCGCCCACCAAGAATCGGCGCCGGCCCGCCTTCGCCGCGCTGGCTGTGGCGCTGATGGCGCTGTTCGCGCTAGCCGGGTGGGCGACGTTTCAGTCCGTATCAGCCACGGTGCCGGTTGTTGGGGTGCGGGAGACTGTGACGAAGGGGGCGATCGTTCAGCGTGACGACCTGACGATCATGCAGGTCGGGAATGACTCCAACCTCCACGTCATCCCCGCTGCCGACATCGACCAGGTGATTGGCCGGCGAGCGGCCACCGATCTACCCGCGGGCGGCATCGTGCCCCCCGAATCCATCACGGACGCTCTCGTCCCCGCCAAGGGACGCAGTGTGATCGGGGTTTTCGCCCGGGACGGCTCTGCGCCGCTGGTCGGGATCGAACCCGGGACGCGGGTGCGGCTGGTGCCGTTGCCCGCCACCCAGGAGCAGCCGAATCCGCCCAAGGGTCAACCCCAGCCCACCAACCAGCTCGTACCGGGTGTAGTGGTCGCCTCGACGCCTACTGACGACGGCACCGGCGTGCGCATCGACGTCGACGTCGCCGTCGCAGCCGCCACCGGGGTGCAGATCCTGGCTGCGCAGAACCGCATCGCGCTGGTCATCGACTCGCAGGAACGCTGATGCCGATCATCGTGCTGACCACCGCAGCTGGCGCCCCCGGAGCGTCGACGACGGCCCTGGGGCTGACCTTGTCGTGGCCGGGACCCGCACTGCTGGTCGAAGCGGATCCGGCCGGCACTTCGCTCGTCCCGGGTTGGTTCCGTGGTGCCATCGACCCCCAGGAACGCAACATCGTCAACCTCGCGCTCGTCGAACGCGCGGAGGATCTGACCGAAGCCATCTTCGACCAGGCCATTTCCATCGCTGGTGACGACGATGAGCATCAGCGGCTGGCTCTGCTCGGACTGATCGAGCCGGTGCAGGCGGCGGCCCTGCCCGAGGGTTGGTGGGAGCCGATCGGCTCTGCGTTCCAGGCCCTGTCTGCGGCCGGCTATGCGGTGATCATCGACACAGGCCGCATCACGCAGGGCTCGTACCCGATGCCGTTGCTGGCGGTTGCCGATCAGGTGCTGCTGGTCTGCCGGGCGGAGGTGGCGGGCGTCCTGCGCTCCTACCCGATGGCTATCTGGCTGAAGGCCCTGTTGGCCAAGACCGGCAATGCCGACACGTTCGGAGTTGTCGCGGTCGGGAATGGCGGCAATCGCTACTACTCCGGGCGGGCGGTCGCCAAGCAGCTCGGTGTCCAGTTCGCGTTCTCCCTGCCCGACGATCCCTTGTCGGCTGCGGCGCTGTCTGACGGACTCGCGTTGCCGCCGCGTCTTTCGGCTCGGGTCCGCGCCCGGCTCACTCGCCGCCACTCAGTCGACGACGACTTTGGTACGACTGACGAGGGCGGCGACGCAGCGACCGAACCAGAGGCCGACGACGGCAACGGTGGTGGTGCTTCCGGTAACCATCTCGTTGACGTCGCCGACGACACCAAGCATGAGAGCCGGCCCCAGCCGGTGGGCGATCAGCGGGAACTGCTCCTCGAACGGACCAATCAGCTCCTCGGTGGTCCACCGGGCCCGCGGTCCCGAGGTCGAGTACTCACCCAGCCGGTGGCCCGAGCGGAGGGCATCGACGCCTACTTGAGCGCTTCCTCCGGGGACAGCATCGACGAGCCCGTCGCTGAGAAGAACGGTCAGTCCGAGCCCACAGAGGCTGCCGCTGACGTTCCCCGCACGATCATCGTTCCGCCCAAGCTCATGCGGGCCTACCGATCGGTTGCCCGCGACAGCGCTCACCGAGCCGAGCAGCGTCTCGCGCGACTCCTTGCTGACGACCCGGACCGATGACACCAATGCCGCCCTTGAAACTCTCCTTTCCTCGCATCCACAGCCGGACCCATCCAGTCCGCCCCCGACGGAGGTCGACACGATGACATCCCCCAAACGCAAGCCCGACCCCCGGCCCTCGACGCCGCTGCCCGATCTCAGCACCGTGCGAAGTCTGCGCGCTGTCACGGTCACCTCAGCACCAGCGCCGATCTTCGGGCAGCTCGCCACGCAGCCGCCGGTCGGGCGGAAGCCGCGGCTGACCTCGGCCGTAGTGCGGCCGCTCGATTTCACCGATCTCGACTGGTCGTTGGTCTACCGGATCCGCCACACCGTCTCCGACCGGTTGTCGGAGGAGACCGGCCAGCAGTTGGCCGACGGTCAGATCGACGAAGCGACCCGCGTCCAGATCGGCCGCGACCTGATCGCCCATGTCGTCAAGAAACACTCCGACGAGGCCATCCTCGCCGGCGATCGTGACAACCAGATCGCCGCCAGCGACCTCGAGCGCTACACCCGGGCGGTCGACTCCTCGATCTTCGGGTACGGGCGCTGGCAGCCGCTGCTCGACGACCCGCACGTCGAGAACATCGAGATCCGCGGATACAAGGCGGTGTTCATGGTCTACGCCGACCGGATCCTGCAGGTCGCTCCTGTCGCGGACTCCGACGTCGAGCTCATCGAGCAGCTGCAGTTCATCTCCGCCTACAGCAGGACGCCGAAGCCGTTCTCCCCAGCGCATCCGGTGATGACCTTGAATCTGGAGGACCGCTTCCGTCTGCATGCCGAAGCCTTCAAGTGCGACCGCCCTACGATCGTCATCCGCCAGCACAGCTTCGCCGGCGTCTCGCTCGACGAGCTCCGCGGCCTGGGCATGATGCCGACCTCTGTCTTCGAGTTCCTCCAGGCGGCCGTCCGGGCCAAGCAGTCCATCGTCATCAGCGGCATCGGCGGCGTCGGCAAAACCACCTTCCTCCGGGCCCTGGCCATGGAGATGGACCCCCTGGAATCGGTCGGCGTGGTCGAGACCGATCCCGAGTTGTTTCTCCACAAGCTTCCCGGCAGGCTGCGGACGGTGAACTTCACCGCCAGTGACGGAAGCGGTGAGGGAGTGGGCCCCGACGGCCGGCCCATCGGCGAGTTCACCGTTCAGCAGCACCTGATGGAGCTGCTGCGGCAGAACATCTCCCGGATCATCGTCGGCGAAGTTCGTGGCAACGAGGCCGCCACCATGTTCCAGGCGATGCAGGTCGGCGCCGGATCGCTGTCCACGATCCACGCCCAGCACGCCGCCGCCACGATCGAACGCTTGGTCACCGCCGCTGCCCTAGGTGGCGGGATGACCCAGATCGACGCCTACCGTCAGATCGCGGTCAACATCAACCTGATCATCCACCTGGGCACCGAAGACCGTCGGACGCAGACCCAGGGCGGCACGCTGCGCCGGTACGTCAACCAGGTCACCGAGATCTCCGGCTTCCGCGACAGCGCCGACGGCAACGGCACCACCTACATGCCCGCCACCGACCTGCTGTACGAGGCCCATACTCCCGGGCGGCCGCTCGATGAGAAGATGTCCGGCCAGATGCGTGAGGCCCTCTACGCCCAAGGGTGGCGGCCGTGAGTCCCCTTATCGGCGCCCTCCTCGGGCTCGGCTTCGGCGCCTCGATCCTGCTCCTCATCGTCGGGCTGCAACGACGGCCAGCACCCGCGCCACGGTCACGACGCGTATCGGTGGGCGTGCGGTGGAGCCGCCTGACCCGACGACCCGCAGGGCGACTGGGTCGCCGCCGTGACATCAAGCTCGCCGCGATCGCCGCCTTGGCCGTCGTCGTCTTCGTGATCACCGGATGGCCAGTCACACTCCTCGCCGTCCCAACGATCCTGCTGCTGGTTCCCTGGCTGCTCCGTAACCAGAACGCCGGCGGGATCGAGCGGACCGCCGCCGTGGAGACCTGGGTCCGGGGTCTGCGGTCCCTGCTGCAAGGTGGCTCGGAGAACACGCTGGAAGGTGCCCTGCAGGCCTCGCTGGCGGCGGCGCCGGACCCCATTCGGCCGGAGATTTCTGCGCTGGTCACCCGGATGCGGGCCCGCTGGTCGACCGAGCGAGCCCTGGCCCAGTTCGCCGACGACCTCGATGACCCGACCGCCGACACCGTCGCTGCCGCGTTGATGCTGGCCGCCCGACGTCGCGGGTTCGGACTCTCAGATGTGCTGGTGGGACTGTCCGATTCAGTCGGCGACGAGGTGCGGGCCCGCCGCAAGATCGAGTCCGACCGCGCCCTACCCCGGACCGCGGCCGTCGCTCTGACCTACGGAACCCTCGCACTCGCCGTGGCGATGGCCGTCTTCCGTCCCGAAACGCTCGCCCCGTACGGGACACCGGTCGGGCAGGTCGTGCTGCTCGTCATCATCGGCGGCTACATCACCACCTTGTTCATGCTGCGCCGCATCACCACCGCCAGGGATCGTCCCCGGCTCTATCCGGTCGCGGCGCCCTCGGCGGCGGGAGGTCTCGGTGCCCGCTAGCACTGTCCTCGCGCTGCTCACCGGTCTGCTGGCCGGTGCAGCCGTCATCGCTGCCGTCGCTGCCGTCCGGCCGGTCTCACCCGACCTTGGCGACACGCTGTACCGGTTGCACCATCCCGGCCAAACCGAGCAGCTGCTGGACGGCCGACGCGGCGACCGGCTCGGTCGGTGGCTGATGGTCCGCAGCGGAGTGTTCGGCGGATTCGCCGTCCCCTACGCCGACCTCGACCTGCTCGGGATGACACCTGCCCGGTTCTTCACCGCCAAAGCCATCTTCGCCACCGTCGGGCTCGTCCTCCCCGTCAGCATCGGCCTCTTCTTCAACGCCATCGGACTGGGTGTGCCGCTGGTGATCCCGGCCGGGATCTCGCTCCTCCTCGGCCTCCTCGGCTGGGTGTTCCCCGCCCTGGCGGTGCGCCGCGACGCTACCGTGGCGCGGGAGAAGTTCGCCCGCTCGATCACCGCCTACATCGACCTGGTGGTCCTCGAACGGCTCGGCGGCGCCGGTGTGGCCTCGGCCATCTCCGACCCAGCCGGGATCGCCAAGTCACCGCTGTTCATCCGGATCCGCCAAAGCATCGACCGTCACCGCCTCGAGCGGAAGGCTCCCTGGATCGCGCTGCGCACCCTCGCCAACGACATCGACCTGCCACAGCTCCGCCAGCTCGCCGACACGATGGAGCTGTCCGGGACCAAGAGCGCGCCCGTCGCCGAGACACTCAAAGCGCGAGCTCGAGACATCCGCAACGCCTTCCTGAATCAAGACGTCGAGCGCGCCGGTGCTGCCTCTAGCCGACAGACCGCCACTACCGCGCTCCTGCTGATCTGGTTGCTGGCCTTCCTCGGCTTCCCCGTTCTCTTCCGCCTGCTCCAGTCGTAGAACGGCACATTCAGGGCGGGAGAGGTGGCCTATGAGACTCGCCAGCTGGCAACCAACCAGTCGTCGCCGGGCAGCTGCGCGACCACCTTGCGTTTCGCGTCCTCGAAGCTGTCAGCGTCGACCGCGATGGTCCGAGACTCACGCTCCGGCTCGTCCCGTGCGCCGGTCCCGCGTTGACGGATGTGTGCCTCAACCTGAACAGCCATGCCGCTAATCGTACGCTTGTTCCTATGAGGCAGTGTCGCGTCGAACGGGAGTGGCGGTCGCAACGCAATACCCGCTTCGTGTACGCCAGACCGATCCAGCGCAACAGCATCGGCGATGCCGTGCCGAAGTCCAGACCCATCGGCATGCTCCGTCGTATGACGCGTTCGGTGTGCCATGGCGGTGAGAAGTCAGTTGCTGCCGGGCATGGCCAGGGTGAAGTCGCGATGAACGCCAAATGAACCGGCGCAGTCCATCCACGCCATTAGCCACGCTCACGCGTCATCTGCACTCGCTACGGTCCAGACCCCACCGACGACCGAGAGGAGTGGCGATGATCGAGGAAGAGGGACAGCCTGAGGTCCTTGAGGACCCGTCTGTCCTGGATTTGGATCGGGTGGTCGAGCACTTGGCCGAGCGGTTCCCAGACGTTGATCCTCACCGTGTGCGGGAGATCGTCGAAGGCACCTACCACGCGCTGAACTCGCAGGCCAAGGTCACCGACCATCTGACCGCGCTCACCCAGCACGACGCGCTGAACCGGCTGAAGCAGGAATCGCCTGCAGGCCCCGGGCCGATCCCCATCGACCAGACCCTGTCCTTGGAACCTGACCCGGACACCCGGCAGCCGTAACCACGGCAGGGTCACGTTGCATGAGCAGTCAGCCACTTATCTGATTCGAACGCTTGATCTATAGTTCGCACATGGCGGGTAGACCCGATCCCAACCGGATGCTGGCCGCGGCAATCCTGGGCGAAGCGCGGCGGTTGGCTGTCGGGGCCGGCTCGATCAGCGAAGCCCAACAGCTCATCCAAGACCTCGCCGACGGACGACATGACCTCATCGCGCAAGAGGCCGGCCTCGCAGCTGGCTACTGGTCAGCCTCGGTCCACCGGGAGCACCCCGTGGAGCTGCTGACCGCTGGCCTGTTGATCGTCTCCGGACCAATGGACTTCGACACGGTGGCCCACTGGGTGGAGATTGGCCGGAAGCGAGCAGCCGCGCCCATGTACCGCGCTCGATAGACGCCGGGTGGGTCACCGGGTTCTCGGCTGCGTGTCACGGTGTGTTCAGGTCGCGGTCCGTGGGGCGTACATGATGATCGCGACCCCAACGATGCAGATCAGCGCGCCGGTGACATCCCAGCGATCCGGCCGGAATCCGTCGGCGGCCATGCCCCACAGCAGTGAGCCGGCGACGAGGACCCCGCCTTAGGCGGCGAGGATCCGGCCGAAGTGCGCGTCGGGCTGCAGGGTGGCGACGAAGCCGTAGAGGCCTAGTGCGATCACCCCGGCCCCGATCCAAACGAAGCCTTTGTGTTCCCGCAGGCCCTGCGAGATCAGCCAGGCGCCGCCGATCTCAGCGATCGCGGCGAGGACGAACAACAGGATCGACTTCAGCACCGTCATGGCGGGCAGCCTAGAGCCGCTGACCGGGGGCGATGGTGACAGCCGCGGCACAGGTCGCGGTCCGTTCCCGAGCAGCGATGCCGGCGACGGGACACCAACCACGCCACAGCCGCTGGGGCGACCAGGGCACCTGCGACCACCGGCAACCAGCGGCCGAGGACCAGTCCGCCGGCACCGGTCACCACACCGGCGACGATCAGGATCGGGACCGCGCAGCAGGCCACACAGGCCAGTCCGGCCAATGCAGCCAGGAACCCCGGCAGCCTGCGTCGGGTGGTCGAGGTTGCGGTCACGAGGACGGTCCCTTCGCGATGGTGGCAAACGGGATCGGGCAGCAGTCGCTGGCAGCACAGACGGTCAGGTCCTGACAGTCCGCGTCGACCGTGGCTCGCAGGGTCGCGGCGATCACCTGCAGATCGGCGATCCTGGCTTCGATCTCGGCCAGCTTCGCCTCGGCGCGGGCCGCCAGGCCGGCATCGACGCTGTGGTGGTGGCCGGTGTCGAGCAGGTCGGCGACCTCCTCCAGGGTGAACCCGAGCCGTCGGGCGGCCTTGATCACCCGCAGCACAGTGACGGTGTCGGAAGGGTAGATCCGGTGCCCGCCGGGGCTGCGGTCGGGCTCGGCGAGCAATCCGCGGCGTTCGTAGTAGCGCAGGGTCTGCAGGTTCACCCCGGCCGCGGCGGCGACCTCGCCGGGACGCAGCCCCGTGGTCACCGTGACCCCATCCCCGCGTCCGCGCGGGCAGCCAACGCGTCCAGCACGTCGACGTGGGCGGCTGGGACGCTGACGTCGACCTGGAGCAGGCCCTCGACCTCGGTGAAGGTGAAGAACGAGCAGCAGACCGTTTCCCGGGCGGCCAGGTCCCGAACCGTCGCAGCCATATCCGGATCCAGTGACCACCGCAGCAGCGCCCGCCCCGACCGGGCCTGTGCCCGCAACGCGGTCGCGAACAGGCTGTCGAACTCCGCCTGCCGAAGCGGCTGCTCCACCGTCGGCAACGTGCACACCTCAGGCACCCAACTCTCATGCGAACTGTCCATGCACCGACGGTAAACCCGTACCTAGGTACCGAATGCAAGCCCTCGCAGGGGAGACATTCACGCAGCTCGGATCTGTCGCTGCACCACTACGGCTCACAGCACCGGTCCAGGGCCTGGTGATTGCCTGGAACCGGCGCCGGCAACAGCGGTCTGCACTCGTGGTTCGCGTCGACGAGCCTGTTCCTGGTGGCCGCCTGGTGCAGGACTGGCCAGCCGAGCGGCTGCGACCTGTACGCGCGGACGTGAACAAGGTGTTGCGCTACAGCGGATTCTCCGAGCTTCTTCGGCCGCCAGCCAGCGGCCAATGAGTCAGCCCTCTGACGAGACCGTCTCGTCTGTCCACAGGCCGACGGGGGTGCCTGGCGGATAAGGCGACTGGCAGGAATAATCACCAGTGTTTGGTCCCCGAACTTAACCGAACGTCCGAGAGGTACCTCCCATGCCTGACCTGACCACGATCCGGGCGATGGCGACCTTCTTCATCGTCGACACCCGCCGTCGCGCCCGCAACGACGAGCGCGGCATGAACACGATGGAGTACGCGGCGATCGCGGTGGCCGTCCTCGCGGTGGCCGCCATCATCGCGGGCATTCTCCTCGCTGTCGGCGCATCCAAGGCAAGCCAGATCAACTGAGCCCCTCGGCCGCCGAGGCGGTCCAAGCCATGCGACCACGGAACTCTCGACGCCTACCCCTCCGCGACGATCGCGGCATGACCTCGATCGAGTACGCGATCATCGTCGTCGCCTTCTTCTTGATCATCTTCACCGTTGTCCAGGCCGCCTTCTTCTACCGCGCCCGTGGCGATGCCCGTTCCGCCGCCGCTGCGTGCGCCGAGGCAGCACGCGGTGACCGCGCCGGCAGCGGACAGGGTCGGGCGTCCGGGGAATCCGTTGCCCGGCAGGGCGGCAACATGAGGTCCTACTCGGTGTCGGTGTCGAGTTCCGGCACGCAGGTACGGTGCACGGTCAGCGGCCAGGCGCTAGACATCATCGACGTGGGCCTGTCCGGTATCCGAGAGACCGCCGCGATGCCCAAGGACCGGGTGACATGAAACGGCGAGTTCAGAATTACCGACGTCGTCGCGATGAGCGCGGGATGGCCAGCATGGAGGCGGCGATCGTGCTCACCGCCTTCATGGTGTTCATCGTGATCGTGATCGCGGCCGGTCGTGTTTCGGACGCTCGCACCGCCGTCCAGACCGCCGCCGGCGCCGGCGCTCGAGCAGCAAGCCTGGAGCGCTCCGCCGGTGCCGCCCGAAGCGCAGCCTCCGACGTGGCGGCCGCCTCACTCAACAATGACAGCGTGGCCTGCAACCCCACCGTCTCCACCTCCACCGGTGGCTTCTCCGTACGTGTCGGTCGGCCCGCGGAGGTGTCCACCACCGTGCGCTGCACAGTGAGCCTGGGCGATCTGCTCGTTCCCGGCCTGCCCGGCAGTGTGTCCATGTCCGCGACCCAGACCTCGGTCCTCGACCGATACCGGGAAAGGTAGGCGCACGGTCATGAATCCCGAAGGATCGTCAGGAATGAAAGACAGAAGTTCGAAAGGGATGCCGAGCTGGCTCCTGGCGCT
>DATDAP010000209.1:0-2991 GCA_036525335.1 Microlunatus sp.
AGCAGCCGGGTCGGCCGAAGTGCGAACTGAGCGGCGAGCGCCACGAGGTCGCTCCTCACCGAACGGACCATGGCCTGATCCAACCAGGCCGGATCACGCCGCCGAGCCACGTACGGTGAGTCGGTTCGCCCGGTCTGGGGCTAGAACACGCCCTCGAGCCACATCCGGTCAGTCGGTCCGCCCGATGGATGCGGTTGACGGTGGGATGCGGCAGGGTGACGGCGTGCACTTCATCGGTATCGACCTCGCCTGGGGTGACAAGCAGCCCACCGGCCTCGCGGTCATCGACGACGAGGCACGACTGCTGCACGTGAGCGCGGTGCGCACCGACGACGAGATCGCGGTCGGGCTGGCGGCGTACGTCGAGGGCGACTGCCTGGCCGCCATCGATGCCCCGATCGTGGTCAGCAACGCCGCCGGGTCACGGCCGGCGGAGCAGCAGCTCAGCAAGGACTTCCGTCGCTTTGACGCCGGCACCCACCCCTCCAACACCAGTAAGCCCGAGTTCGCGAACGGCACCCGGGCCGCGCGGGTGGCCAAGAGGCTCGGTCTCGACATCGACCCGCGGTCCGGTCGACGCCGACGGGCTATCGAGGTCTACCCGCACCCGGCCACGATCGTGCTGTTCGGGCTGCCGAAGGTCCTTCGGTACAAGGCCAAACCCGGCCGAGACGTCGACCTGCTCCGCTCCGAGCTGCTGACGCTGATGGCCTTCGTGGCCGGCATCGTCTCCACTGACGAGACCTGGGTCGGACTGCAGGACCAGGTCGAGAACGCCACGCGCAAGAGCGAGCTGCGGCGGGTGGAGGACCAGGTCGACGCCGTGCTGTGCGCCTACCTCGCCCACTTCGCCGAGCACCGACCCGATCTGGTCACCCGGTACGGCGACCTGGAGACCGGGTACATCGTCACGCCGACGCTCGAAGCCGAGGTCGTCCCGGCCCAGGCCGATCTGGTCCGCGAGGCGGTGCGGGAGTACGCCGCCCGGCACGACGAGCTCACTCGCGCCGGGCAGCACGCGGTCGCCCTCGTCCAGGGACTGCTCGACGAGGCCGGCATCAACTACCTGTCGGTGAGTGGCCGGACGAAGTCGGTGCCGTCGTTCGCCGAGAAGGCTGCCCGGACGAAGGCGGGTACGCCGCTCTACACCGACCCGGCGACCCAGATCACCGATCTGCTGGGCGTCCGCGTGATCACCTACGTCCGCGACGACGTCGATGCGGTGGCCGATGTCCTGGCCGAGCAGGTCCTCGTGCACGACGATCGGGACTGGGGTCGGCAGACCGCGAACGAGGGCCGCTTCGGCTACGCGAGTCGCCACCTGATGATCGGCCTCGACCCGGCGCGGGAGGACCATCCCGACTTCGCCCAGCTGCGCGGTCACCGAGCCCAGGTGCAGGTCCGGACGGTGCTGCAGCACGCCTGGGCCGAGTTCGAGCACGACATCCGCTACAAGGGCACGGTGCCGGCCGAGCACGTCGGCGAGTTCGACCGCCGCTTCACCCTCGCCGCCGGACTCCTCGAGCTCGCCGACCGCGAGTTCTCCGAGATCCGAGAACGGCTCCGCGGCGCCGCGCCCGACGTGAGCGAGGCCCAGAGCGACGACGACCCGCGCTTCGACACCCGTGAGCTGGCGGCGTACCTCGCCGGGCAGTACTCGGAGGCCGGCTGGTCGCGGACCGACCACTACAGCTGGATCGCCGGTCTCCTGCTCGAGCTCGGCATCACCTCGCTGGTCGAGCTCGGGGACGTTCTGCGCGAGGCGGACGAGGCCACCATCGCCGCGCGGATGGACTACCGACACCCGCCGGGCGCCGTGCGCCGGCTGGACGACGCCCTGCTCTGGGTCTTCGGTGAGCGCTACGTCGCGCTGCGCCAGAACGCCGAGCGTGCCGGACTGCTCCAGCACCGGTTGGAGCGACTGACGGGAGACACCGCCGCAGTGACGGCCGCCGAGCACTGAGCTCGGTCAGCGCGGCTCAGTGCACCCGCTCGAGACGTACCAGTGCCAGCAGCAGGGCACCCAGGGACTCGTTGTCGGTGATCTCGCCGGCCGCGATGAGGGTCAGCAGCTCGGGAATCGGCACCGTACGGACGCTGGTGATGCCCTCGGACTCCTGCTCGGCGCCGCCGACCGGGTGTAGGCCGGTGGCCAGCACGACCCGACCGGGGGCGTCGGCCACCCCGTTCAGGGAGTGCACCGGCCCCAGATCGGTCAACGAGCGCGCAGCCAGACCGGTCTCCTCGCGGAGCTCCCGGCCGGCGGCCGCCAGCGTCTCCTCACCGTCGGTGCCGCCGGCGGGCACCTCCCAGGAGAGACCGCCGATGGAGTACCGGTCCACCGCGACGAGCACGATCTCGCCCGCCTCGGTCACCGGCACCACGAAGACGGCCGGTGACCGGACCTCGACGACGCCGTACACGCCGGGTTCGCCGTCCGGTCGCAGCACCGCGTCCTCCCGGACGCGGATCCACGGGTTCTCGTACGCGACCCGGGAGCCGAGTGTCTGCCAGGCCACCCCCGCCTACCTCTCCCTGACGGTGTCAGAATCCGTGGTCGCCGGGGCAGCCACGGGATCTGACAACTCGGCTGTTTCCTGCGCGGGCTCTCAGCCCTGGGTCATCAGTGCGCGCATCAGCTCTGCGGTCTCGCTCGGGGTCTTGCCGACCTTCACGCCCGCGGCCTCGAGGGCCTCCTGCTTGGCCGCCGCGGTGCCCGACGAGCCGGACACGATGGCGCCCGCGTGGCCCATGGTCTTGCCCTCCGGGGCGGTGAACCCGGCGACGTAGCCGACCACCGGCTTGGTCACGTTGGCCTTGATGTACTCGGCGGCCCGCTCCTCGGCGTCCCCACCGATCTCGCCGATCATCACGATCGCGTCGGTGTCGGGGTCGTCCTGGAATGCCTGCAGGGCGTCGATGTGGGTGGTCCCGATGACCGGATCCCCACCGATGCCGACAGCGGAGGAGAAGCCGATGTCGCGCAGCTCG
>DATDAP010000210.1:0-23141 GCA_036525335.1 Microlunatus sp.
CCGATGAACATCGGCGCGATCCTTCAGTTCGACGCGCAGGGCGGTCCGGCGTGGACGACCGTCGTGGAACTGCTGTCCGCGCGGGTGCCGACGATTCCGCGGCTGCGTCAGCGGCTACGTCGCGTCCCGATCGGCTGCGGCCGCCCTCTGTGGGTTGACGATCCTGACTTCCGGCTTGACCGGCACCTGATCCGCCGGGCCTGGCTCCCACCGGGTGGCGACCGGGAACTCCTCGACGTCGCGGCGGATCTACTGTGCCAGCGACTCCCCACCGACCGGCCGCTGTGGTTGGCCTGCCTGGTGATCGACCCGGCCGGCTGGCGCACCGCGCTGGTCCTGGTGCTCCACCACGTCCTCGCCGACGGGCTCGGCGGTCTGGCCATCCTGGCCGCGCTCGCCGACCCCGGCATCCAACTACCGAGTCGCGCCTTTCCCCAGCCCCCGCCACAGCGGTCCGAGATGGCTGTGGACGCCGCCCGGGAGATCCGCGCCGCCACCACGCTGCCCGCCAGACTCCGCCGCAGCCGGGCCGGCCTTCGCGAACTCGGGCTGGGCCCCACACGCCCCCACCTGGTCGAGAAGACGTCACTGAACCGTCCCACCTTGAATCGTCGACGGCTGGCGACCGTGTCCGTACCCCTGGCCGACATCGTCGCTGCCGCTCACTCCGCCGGCGGCACCGTCAACGACGTGGTGCTCGCCGCCGTCACCGGGGCGCTGATCAGCGAGCTCCACGCCGGTGGTGAACACCCGTCCCGGCTGGTGGTGTCGGTGCCGGTGTCGGGACGGCACTCCACGACCGCCAACCGGCTCGGCAACAACACCGGGGTCCGACCGATCGCCGTCCCCACACTCGTCGACGACCACGCTCGACTCGCCGGGATCATCTCCCTCACCCGGGCAAGCCCGGAACTTGCTCGAGCCTCCTCAGCTGGCCCGCTCGGACTGGCGTTCCGGGCCCTCAGCCGGCTCGGGCTGTTCCAGCCCTTCATCAACCACCAGCGGCTCGTGCATACCTTCGAGACCAACATGCGGGGTCCTGTCGCCCCGATGTCGTTCGGCGGACACCAGGTGGCCGCCGTGGTCCCCGCAGCCGTGAACCCCGGGAACATCGGCGTCTCCTTCGACGCGCTCTCCTACGCCGGAGTCCTCACTATCACCGTGGTCGCCGATCCCCACATCGTTCCCCAGCTGGACCAGGTCGCGCACTCCCTAAACGCCGTCTACACACACCTAGCCTAGCCGCGAGTTCCCTAGCCCGGCTGGCTCTCGAGAAGGAGGTACGGGCACGCTTTGCGTGGCCGAATCCGTGTCCGTTCCTCCTTCTCGGCCAACGTGGTCTGCTGAGACCCCGACTTCGCGGATGTTGCAACACGCGCGCAGTGGGTTTTCGGGCCCTCAGAAGCTGCGGCGGTGCGGTCCGTACGGGCTCTCGAGGATCGCCACCTCGTCGGCGGTCAGGTGGACGTCGAGGGCTGCGACAGCGTCGCTCAGGTGGTGTGGCTTGGTCGGTCCCACGATCGGGGCCGTAACGACCGGGTTGCGGTAGACCCAGGCGAGGGCGATCTGGGCCATCGGCAGCCCACGGGCTTCGGCGACCTGCTGAACAGCCTCCACCACGGGGCGATCGGACTCGCTGTCGAAGCGTCGGCCGACCGGGTCGTTGTCGAAGCGGGCCGTGCGCTCACCCCACGGACGGGTGAGCCGTCCCTTCGCGACGGGGCTGTAGGGGATGCTGCCGACACCCTCGTCGGCCAGCAGGCCGTACATCTCCTTCTCGTCCTCGCGCATCATCAGGCTGTACTGGTTCTGCATCGAGACGAACGGGGTCCAGCCGTGACGCCTCGCCACCGACTGCATCTTGGCGAACTGCCACGCGTACATGGACGACGCCCCCAGGTAGCGGGCCCTGCCGGACTTGACGACGTCGTGCAGCGCCTCCATCGTCTCCTCGACCGGGGTCTCCTCGTCGAAACGGTGGATCTGGTAGAGGTCGACGTAGTCGGTGCCGAGCCGACGCAGCGAGGCGTCGATCTGCTCCATGATCGCCTTCCGGGACAGACCCTCGCCGCCCGGTCCGTCGTGCATCTTGAACCGCAGCTTCGTCGCGACCACGAGGTTCTCTCGACGAGTGAGCTTCGTGATCGCCCGCCCGACGTACTCTTCGGAGCTGCCGAGCTGGTAGACGTTCGCCGTGTCCCAGAAGGTGATACCCAGCTCGAGGGCTTGGCGGAAGAGCGCCTCGGAGGCCGGCTCGTCCAGCGACCACTCGTTGAAGCCACGGTGATCACCGAAGCTCATGCAGCCGAGGGTGATCCGGCTGACCTTCAGGCCGGTGTCGCCGAGTCGGGTGTATTCCATCGTCGAGTCTCCTTCGTGGCTTCCGCCGGTAGGTCATGGGGCACGGCTGGCTGGCTCCGCCTGCTCACTGACGACCGTACGAGGTGTCGCCCGGGTGAGGGAGGCCCTGTGATGTCCTCCCAGTGGCGGGGGTCCGGCGCGGATCGGGCCGTGACAGGCTGAGACCCGGCCCGAGGGCGAGCTGTGGAAGGAGGACGAGGATGCCGACCGATCAGACCGACGACCCGACGCCGCGACTCGCGCACGTGACGCCGCTCGTCGCCTCCGGGCCACCGCTCCCCGGACACGTTGAGGTGGCGGTCGTCGGCGGCGGCATCATGGGCGCCAGCATCGCCTACCACCTGGCCGACGCCGGTGTCCGCGACGTGCTGGTGATCGAGCGCGACAGCCTGGGGTCCGGTTCGTCGGCGAAACCGCTGGGTGGCGTGCGGGCGACCTTCTCCGACGCGAACAACGTGCTGCTCGGTCAGCGCAGCCTTGCCGCGTTCGAGACGTTCGAGGCCAGCTTGGGCATTTCGATCGGCCTGCAGCAGGTGGGCTATCTGTTCCTCTGCCGCTCCGAGGACGAGCTGGCGGCGGTCGAGGCGAGTGTCTGGTTGCAGAACACGCTCGGTTGCGACAGCCGGATGATCGGCCCCGCCGAGGCGTACGCGCTCAATCCGTTCCTCGACCCGGACTGTCTGCTCGGCGCGTCGTTCTCGCCCCGGGACGGGTACGCCGAACCGGCCCGGGTGGTGGCCGGCTACGCGGCCGCGGCCCGACGCCTGGGTGTGACGTTCGCCGAGCACACCGAGGTGCTCGAGCTCGCCACTGCCACCGGCGGGCACCGCCTCGGCACCCAGCGTGGCACGGTCCGCGCGGACACCGTGGTGATCGCCGCGGGAGCGTGGTCGACCAGACTCGGCGCCATGCTCGGCGTGCATCTGCCCATCGAGGGGGTCCGACGCCAGATCGGGTTCACCGCGCAGCAGAAGGTGGCGCTTCCCACCGTGCCGTTCACCCTCGACCTGTCGACCACCCTCTACTTCCACAACTACCGCGACGGTCTGCTGCTGGGCATCTCCGACGCCGACGAGGAACCGGGCCTGTGCCGGGAGTTCAGCTACGGCTGGACCCGCGCCTTCGATCACGCGGCCGCGGTGGTCGCCCCCGCGCTGGCTCGGCAGCGCCTGGTCGGTGGCTGGGCCGGTCTGTACGAGAACACGCCTGATCACAACGCCATGATCGGTCGGGCGCGCGTCCACGGAGTCCTCTACGCCACCGGGTTCTCCGGCCACGGGTTCCTGCAGGGACCGGCGGTGGGAGAGATCATCCGGGATCTCTACCTCGAGCGAGAGCCGTTCATGGATCCGGCACCCTTCAGCGCCGACCGGTTCGACAACGCAGGATCGCTGCTGCACGAAGTCCACATCATCTGACCACGACCCGACCCGGAGGACCGGCCCAGGGCATGGAGTCCGGCTGATCACAACGACTCGATGTGGCGCTGAGCAGCGCACAGTGCTGGCTCTTCTCCGACGACGGAAACGAGCCAGCACTGTGGCGGGCCCGAGTCGAATAGGCCGTGTACACGGCCAAGACGCAGGCGTTCGCGACCGAGCACGGGATCGCCACCGTGCACACCGACTCGTCGGCGTTGATCGCCGACGCGCACGTCGACGTGGTCTACATCGCGACGCCGCACCCGCTGCACCACGACCTCGCCCTGGCCGCGATCGCCGCCGGCAAGCACGTGCTGATCGAGAAGCCGATCGCCATGTCGGCGGACGAGGCGCGCGCGATCACCGACGCGGGCCGGGCCGCCGGGGCGATGACGTCCACCGGGGTCGACGCCCGGGCCGATCTGCTGCTGCCGGCGGCCGCTGGTGCGACCGCCATCGCCTCCACGTCCATGGTGACCTCGATGCCGATCACCGCGTCCATCCAGGGGACGTCCGGGCGACTCGAGGTGCTCAGTCCGTTCTTCGCTCCGTCCGGACTCGCCCTGACGGTCGGCTCGATCGGGTCCGAGGAGAGCGTCACCTGGCCCGACGACAGCCTGACCCTGCACGAGGGGTTGGGCTACCAGGCCACCCACTTCGCCTCGTACGACGCCGACGGGCGGCTGGAGTCGCCGGTGCACGACCACCCGGAGACCGTGTCGGTGATGGCCACGATCAACGAGGCGCGACGCCAGGTCGCCGCAGCCGGGCATCTCTTCGCCTGACGGTGCCGAGACGGGGGAGAGCGGACCATGACGGACCCGGGGGGTAGGCCCGCGCGGATGCCGACGATGCGGGACGTCGCCGAGCGCGCCGGCGTCTCGCGCCAGCTGGTCTCGCTCATCCTCCGTGGCGCCTCAGGGCCGAGCGAGGCCTCCCGCGCCCATGTGCTCGCCGTCGCGGGGCAGCTCGGCTTCCGGCCGAACGCCTCGGCTCGCCTGCTGCGCCAGGACCGCACCCGCCTGATCGGGATGCTGTTCACGGCCCTGAACTCCTTCGAGGTGCGTGGTGGAGCGGCTGCTGGAGCGCGCCGCCGAGCACGGCTTCGGTGTGGTCCTCGGTCCCGTCACGGCGCGGCGCGACACGGAGGTCGTCATCCGGCAGCTGCTCGAGCAGCGCGTCGAGGCCCTGGCCTGACCTCGGGCTCGCGCTGCTGGTCGCTCACCTCGCCGACCTGGGCCACCGCGAGATCACGTACGCCGGTGGTCTGGGGGGCACGGTCGGTTCCGACCGGGCCGGGACCTATCGTGCGGCGATGACCGACCGCGGTCTGTCGGACCACATCGACGAGGTGGCGGTCGGGTTCGGGGAGGAGGACGGGGCCACCGCCGCCCGGATACTGGTCGATAGGGAGTGCCTGCCGACCGCGGTGATCGGCTGCAGCGACCACTGTGGAGCCGGGCTGGTGGCCGCGTTCGCCCGCGCCGGGATCTCCGTACCCGAAGCGATCTCGGTCACTGGCTACGACGACCGTGACATCGCCGCTCTCTCGTACACAGCCTCACCGCCGTGCGTCAGGACGTCGAGCTGACCGTCGACGCCACCCTGTCGGCGATCTTGCGCCGCCTCGACGAACCGAGCGTCCGGCCCCGCGAGGTGCCGACCGAGGCCACTCTCACGGTCCGGTCCAGCACCGGACCGCCACGATCCGCCTGAGAGATGATGGCCCCGTGACAGGGCTCCTCGGGCGTCGGGACGTCGTGCGGCTGGCCGGCCTGGCCGGTCTGGGCGCGGTGCTCGACGGCTGCACCGACCCGTCGTCGGATCCCGTTCCGAACGCGAGCGGATCGGCGGCGCCCTCACCCGCACCGCGTTCTCCCTCCAGCCGGAGCAAGCCCACCTACGCGCAGCTGGCGAAGCAGCTGTCCGGCGACCTGGCCCGGCCGGGGCAGAGCGGCTATCGAGCCAGGACGCTGCTCTACAACCCACGGTTCTTCTCCCAGCCGGCGCCGCAGGCGATCGCCCACGTCAACAGCACCGCCGACGTGGCGGCCTGCGTGCGTTTCGCCGCCGACGGGGGAGCGCCGCTGCGGATGCGCAACGGCGGCCACTCGTACGGGGGCTGGTCGTCGGGTCCGGCGTTGGTGGTCGACCTAGCGAAGCTCACCGGCGTGTCGGTCGACCGGGCGGCGATGACGGCCACGATCGGTGCCGGCGCGCTGCTGGCGGACGTCTACAGCGAGCTCGGTGCCCAGGGGGTGTCGATCGGAGGAGGCTCGTGCTCGACGGTCGGCGTCACCGGACTGACGCTGGGCGGCGGGGTGGGCGTGCTGGCCCGGACGTACGGACTCGCCTGTGATCAGCTCGCCGCGGCCCGGGTGGTGACCGCGGACGGAAAGATCCGCACGACCGACGAGGACACCGACGCCGATCTGTTCTGGGCCCTGCAGGGTGGTGGCGGCAGCTTCGGCGCCGTGACCGAGCTGATCTTCAACGTCCGTGCGGCACCACGCGTCCAGACGTTCCTGCAGTGGTCCTGGCCAGCGGCGGCCGAGGTGCTGTCGGCCTGGCAGGCGTGGATGTCCGATGTGCCGCGCGAGCTGTGGAGCACGTGCAAGCTGTTGGCCGACCCCGGGAAGGGTGCACGGGTGCTGGTGGCCGGCACCTGGGTCGGATCGGGATCCCCGAACACACGGCTGAAAGCGCTGTTGGGTTCGACCCCCGAGCCGGCGGTGAACGACGATGGCGGCGGCAGCTACGGCCAGACGATGCTCGCCGAAGCCGGTTGCTCGGGTCAGTCGGCGCGTGCCTGCATCGCGCAGGCGTTGACGCCGGCGAATCGGCAACCCTTCGCCGCAACCTCCTCGATCCTGGCCGAACCTCTGCCCAGCAAGGGAATCGCGGCGATCGTCGCCGCCACCGGCGAGGGCCTCGACGTCAAGGGCATGGTGGAGGGCGGGGTGTCGTTCGACGCCTTCGGTGGGGCGATCGCCGAGGTCGCGGCGGACGCGACGGCCTTCCCGTGCCGAACGGCGCTGGCCGATGTGCAGTACACGGCGACCTGGCCGTACGCGAGCGCCGACGCCGATCCGGCTCCCTTCGACGCCTTCGTCCAGTCCGAGCGCACGGCTCTGCTGCCCTGGTTGGGGAACTCGGCGTACGTGAACTGCGCGGATCGCACCCTGGTCGACTTCGCGACCGCCTACTCGGGCCCGAACCTGCCCCGGCTGAGCACGATCAAGAAGCGCTACGACCCGTACGACGTGTTCTCGTTCCCGCAATCCGTTCCCCGGTAGCGATGCCGCTGGTCACGGACCATGCGGATCTGCCGCACCCCGTCCACCACCTGGACCGTCCCGTCGGCCACGAAGCCGTGGCGGCGGTAGAACGCCTGGGCGCGCGGGTTCGGGTCGGCCACCCACAACAGCGTCGACACCGCCGGATCGACGACCGCCTCCAGCAGCGCTCGACCAGCACCCGTGCCGTGGTCGGCGGCACGGACGTAGAGCACGTACAGCTGCCGTGACCACGGCGCTGCGTCCAGCGGCGGGCCGGACATGGCGATCCCGATCAGCTCGCCGTGCCGCTCGGCGACAGCAGCTCGGTTCTCGACGTAGCGCTCGTCGGTCAGCATCTCGGTCCAGAAGCGTTCACGGGCAGTCAACAGGTCGGGGTCGTCGAGCACCGCGTCCGACATCAGACCCCGATACGTCTCCTGCCAGGACCGTACGTTCACCCGGGCCATCGCTACGGCGTCCGCCGCCTCCGCCGGGCGCACCACCAGGGCGGGACCGACCGTGTCGGTGAGACCGCCCTGGTGGACCCGGTAGCCGTCGACGGTGGCCAGCTCGTCCGCGGACGGCGGCTCGAAGAGGTTCCACGCCCACCGCAGCTCCTGCTCCGTCATCGGGTACGCCGTCGGGTCGGCGCCTGAACCCCGCTCCTGCAGGCGTGACCAGAGCGTCTCGTAAGGCACGTCGAAGACGTGCAGGCGGATCCGCGCACCGCAGGCGCGAGCATCGGCGACCTTCTCAGTCCGCTCGGCGCGCAGCCACAGCCCGTCCTCGAGGATGACGTCCACGCCGGCGCGGAGCAGGTTCAGTCCGTGCCGGTACAGGTGAACCTGCAGTCGCTCGTGGAAATCGCCACTGGCGTGACTCACGCCCAGCGCGGCCTGCCAGTCGTCGGTACAGAGACGTACGCCTCGACCGTCCGCTTCGAGACGTTTGGCCAGCGTGGACTTGCCCGCGCCGGGCAGACCACAGAACAGCGTGAGGGTCGGAACCCGTGCCCGCGATGCCTGGTCGTCGGTCTCTGCACTCGGCCTGCGATCCGCTGTCACCACGAGAGCATCATCCCAGCGGCCCGGCCGGCCGGACCGCACGCGTCGTCGACGTCCTGGGCCTGCGGCTCGGTCTGTCGTCCGGGTATCACGCTGCCTGCCCGTCCCTCTCGCGTACAGGTGGGACGGGGAGGTGGCGTGATCGTGATGAGCATCGGTCCGGCACGGCGGGGCGCTCAGGCGTCCGAACGGGTGCGCCCGGGACCGGACCTGTGTTCACGCAGCGACGACTTCGCAGGCCGGCCTGTACTCCGCGTGATTGCGGGTGAATTCGCGGTCCAGAACACCTCGACCGAGGTCGGTCGAGCCATCGATGGTGACGGTGCGCAGCTCGTCGTTGTCGGACCCGGCATCGACCTCGACCAGCTGGACCGAGGCGTCGTCGATGAAGCGCGCCGACCGTCCGGTCAGATAGTCCAGGTCGCCCTTTCCGATCCTGCCCCCAGCGTTGCCGCCGAAGACCACGACCCCGTCGACAATGACCTGCAGCTCATCCGGACCGACGGTGTCCTGCAGCTTGTCGCAGTGGACGTGGGCGAGTTCCCAACGGTCATCCGTGGCCATGATGGCCACCCTTGGTGGATATCCGACCCGGACTCTCCGGGTTGGTGTCCAACAACGATCGCGACCGAGCGTCGGCACGATGTTGAGCCTTTGTTGGCAGCCGCCACCCGGCCCTCCGGAGGCTCGCCGTGACTGTGCAGGTGCGGATCCTCGGCACGATGCGAGTCGGCGATTCAGGGAACGCCGTGGATCTCGGGCCTGCCCGGCAGCGCGCCGTGCTTGCGGTGCTGCTGCTCGATGCCTGTCACCCGCTGGCCGCCGACGACATCGTCGAGCGGGTGTGGGGGGACGACCCGCCCATCGGTGTCCGCCAGACGCTGCGCAGTCACGTATGCCGATTGCGCCAAGCGCTCGACCCGACCGGGCTCGTCCGAATCGAGCGCTGTGGCGGCGGTTACGCCGCCGAGGTCGCGCCGGACGCGGTCGACCTCACCCTGTACCGCCGACTCGTGCGGGACGCCCGGGCGGCCCGGGCTCAGGGCGAGAGGGAGCGGTCGCTCGACACCTACGCACGTGCCCTGGCACTGTGGTCCGGCCCAGCGCTGGAGGGCGTGAGCTCGTTGTGGCTCGATACCCGCCGCGACGCACTCACCTTGGAGCGGCACGGTGACGAGGTGGACCACAACGATCTCGCTCTGGCCGCAGGCGAGTACGCGCGGCTGCTCGCACCGCTCACCCTTCTCGCCGCGGCGGACCCGTACGACGAGCGCGTCGCGGGGCAGCTGATGTGCGCCTTGCAGGGATGCGGTCGTTCTGCGGACGCGCTCGCCCTGTACCGCTCGGTCGGACGACTGCTGCGCAGCGAGCTCGGAATCGAGCCGTGCGCGGAATTGCGTGCGGTGCACGACCGAGTCCTCCGCGGCATGCGGTCCGCCGGGTCGGATGGGTCGCGGTCGGCTGACGACGCCACCCCGGGAGCACATCTGACCCGGCAGGAGCCTCGTGTCAGCAGGCCGCGCTCCCTCGCCTCGAGGGCTGCGCTCCTCGAGTCGGCGGCGCAGGTCGCGCCCCACCAGATCCCGGCGGCGGTGACGGGTTTCATCGGCAGGGCCGCCGAACGTGCCGCCCTGGATGCGGTCCTGGGCGCCCCGGGCGGGGAACCGCCCCGCTTCGCCGTTGTCTCTGGGCCTGGCGGAGTCGGCAAGACGGCCGTGACCGTGCGTTGGGCTCGGGACCATCTCGGCGCCTTCCCGGACGGGGAGCTGTTCGTGGACCTGCGCGGCTTCGACCCGGATCGGGCGCCTGTGCCGCCCCAATCGGCCCTGCATGGTCTCGTCCTCGCCCTGGGTGCGGACCCTGCGGCCATCCCCGCTGGGCTTCTGGCCCTGACCGGCCTGTATCGCAGCCTGGCGGCGAACCGCCGGATCCTCGTCATCGCCGATGATGCCCGTTCCTCGGCGCAGGTGCGACCCCTCCTGCCGCCTGGGCTGGGCAGTGCACTGATCGCGACGAGTCGATCCCGGCTCGCTGGACTGGTGGGCTCGGATGGTGCTCGGCCGGTCCCGATCACGACGATGGAACCGGACGAGGCACGTGCCCTGTTGGTGAGTCGACTGGGACCAGCACGGGTGGCTGCGGAGCCACCATCGATCGAGGCGCTTGTCCGCTACTGCGCTGGGCTTCCGCTGGCTCTGAGCATCGTGGCCGCCCAGGCCGTGGTGGATCCTGGGTTGTCGTTGGACGACCTTTCCGCCAGCCTTCGTGACGAGGGAGATCGGATCGAGGCCCTGTCTCACCGCGATTCGGGGGCCGACCTTCGAACTGTCCTGGCAACCTCGGTGTCCGCTGTCCCGACCGATGCGGCGCGCTGCTTCGCGCTTCTCGGACTTGCGAGCGGCCGCTGTGTCACACTCGGTGAGATCGGGGCACTCGCCGATCTGTCGAGTGTGCGCGCCGTGTCCGCTGCCAAGGAGCTGGTGGCCCACCATCTCCTCGAGCCGCACGGGCCGGGACGCTACCGGATGCATGATCTGGTGCGCCTCTATGCTGCCGATCTTGCGCGAGTGCATCCCGAGTCCGATCCGGCACGGCGTCGGTTGCTCGAGCACTATCGAGATGCCGGCCCGACCGAGCGGGCCGGGGTGCCGACAGTCCTTGCGGCGATCGACGACGCCGTGGATGTCGGACTGGACGAGCTGGTCTGCGATCTGTGCGCCTGCGTCGAGGAGCAGCTGAAGACGCAAGGCAGCTGGACCGAGCTCGTCCGGGTGCATCTGCGCGCCCAGACGGCCGCCCTCCGCCTGGGCGACGTGATCCGGATTGCGCGAGCCCAGATCGGGCTGGGTCGCGGGCTCATCGGTCAAAGGGACTTCGCCGGCGCCGCCGCGGTACTCGCTTCCGCACGCCGGCATGCCGAGCGCTCCGGCGACCTGCACATCGGCGCCGCGGCCCATCGTGCCTCGGCGCGTTGGGCCGCCCAGCAGGGCCGACACGAGGAAGCCCTGCGTTACGACGAAACTGTTCTCGACCTCGCGCGGCGCTCCGGGGAGCGTCTTACTGAGGGAGTGGCTTGGAATGCCATCGGCTGGCACCGGATGCACCTCGGACAGCCGGCCCACGGGCTCCTCAACTGCCGGACCGCTCTCGCCATCCTCGAGGAGGAAGATGACCCGGCGCAGCTCGCGGCCACGCTCGACAGCATCGCTTTCGCCCTCGACGAGCTGGGGCGGCATTCCGAGGCCCAAGAACATTACGTGCGCGCTGCAGCCGTCGCCGAGCGTAGCCACCACGTGGTGCTGCGCGCCGAGAGCCTACAACGGCTCGCCGCGAGCTATGCCCGGTCCGGGCTCACGTCGCAGGCACGGATGGCCGCGGAAACCGCGGCCGAGGTGCTGAGGCAGTGCGGTCTCGGCACCGGCGGAGTTGCGGCGCCCGATCGAGATGCTCCCAGGAGCAGCGATCCGACCCTCGACACCGCCACACACGCCTGAGCCGACTGGTCCGTTGCTCGCAGGTCGGCACTCTCGCCGAGAGTCTGGCAGCGACCTGGTGGGCAAGGTGTCCGATCTGTCGCTTCCGCCGCGCAGAACCGCTGTGGAGAACAGTGACGAGTCATCCGCCGACCACCTTCGACAGCACCGTCCTGGTGCGGCGGTATGGCGTCTAGAGGTCCGTCGCTCGCGGGTGGAGCGGCTGGTAGATGCCGATCCGGCTGCCACCGGGCAGACCAAAGTAGCTCACACGGCCCCAGCCCTGATCTTCGATCTCGTCCCAGGCCACGCCATGAGCGGTGAGGTCGGCCAGCGTGCTGGTCAGGTCCTCGCACATGAGGAACAGTTCCTGCCCGTTCATGTCGGCCGGATGGATAGCCAATTCTGCCGGTGGGAATCCGAAGATGAGCCAGCCGCCACCGGCATCGACGTGCGGAAATCCCAAGACGTCGCGGAAGAAGCTCCGGTCTGCTTCGGCGTCTCGACTGTAGACGAGGATGTGAGCTCCATCGATTGCCATGACGCCAAGGATCCCACCACGTCGCTGATCCGGGGTGGCCGGTGTCCACCCGCGGATGCGTGATGTCAGCGGCCGCGTCGCACTGTTCTGACACCGAGCAGCTCCGTTGGCTGGTCAAGCGCTCCGGCGGCTCCGTTGGCTGGTCGAGCGCTCCGGCGGAAACTTCGTCCAGCCGGCTGCCTCGACCTCCTGGGCGAGCTCGACCAGCACCCGCACCTCCGCGTACTCGCCGAAGATCGGCACATTCATCCCGAACCTCATCAGGTGACCACCTTCCAGGTCATCGGCGCCGCCGCCACCGCTCGGCTTCGGTACAGGAGCACTGGCGCCAGAGTCTGACAACCAGTGATCGAGCCGATCCAACCTCTGAATCCGACTGAGCGCGACCGCTCAGTCAGTTGGTGATGTTCCCTCACAGCGTGGCCCCGGGGCCCCGGATTGTCACCAACCAGTCTCGGCCGGTCTGGTCGGTGGGGACGGACCGTTGGTCGGGTCCCCAGCGCTCAGGGCCGGGTGTGTCACCGCCACGACGGCGAGGGGGAGGATGGCCGGTTCGATCTGCCTGATTGACTACACGGCCCGGCGTTGGGCGACGAGCGGGCAGAGGAAGGGGTCCTTGCCACGGAGCCCGACGGTGTTGAGGTAGCGGATGACCGTGCGGTAGGCCTGCCAGATGCTGATTCGGGTGTAGGGAATCCCCTGTTCGGCGCAGTAGGCGGCAACGAGAGGTTGGGCTCTGCGGAGGTGGGGCCGAGCCATCGAGGGGAACAGGTGGTGTTCGATCTGATAGTTCAGGCCGCCCATGAACATCGAGATGAGGGGTCCGCCGCTGATGTTGCGGCTCATCAGAACCTGTCGGCGGAGGAAGTCGAGCTTCAGTGAGGGAGAGACCAGGGGCATACCGATGTGGTTCGGTGCGAACGACGAGCCCATGTACAAACCGAAGACCGCGAGCTGCACAGCAAGGAACGCGACCGCCTTCTCCGGGGACAGAACGAAGAGGACCAAGACCACCAGACCGCCGAGTCGGACGGCCAAGAAGGCGAGCTCGACCCAGCGGCGGCGCATCCTCTGTCGGCGGAGAACACGGCGGATGCCGTCGGTGTGCAGGTCGATTCCCTCGAGCAGGAGGAGAGGGAAGAAGTACCAGCCTTGATGGGCAACCAACCAGCGCAGCAGGCCGCTGCGGTGGCGGCGCGCTGTTGCTGGGGTCATGGCAATGACACCGGCCGCGATGTCAGGGTCGGCCCCCTCCTTGTTGGGGTTGGCATGGTGGCGGGTGTGTTTGCTCTGCCACCAGCCGTAGCTGATACCGACCAGCAGGTTCGCGATGATCAGGCTTACCCAGTCGTTCCAACGACCCGACTTGAAGATCTGGCGGTGGGCGGCATCATGGCCGAGGAACGCGATCTGGGTCATGATCACCGCGAAGACAGCTGCGTTCACGAGTTGCCACCAGCTGTTGCCGATCAGGGCGAAGCCCGCGACCCACGCGACCAAGACCAGGACGGCGCCGATCAACTTGATCCAGTAGTAGCCGTACCGGCGTCGCATCAAACCCAGTTCGTGGATGCTGTCGGTCAACCCGGTGAACGCGCTGACGGACCTGTCGGCGAGGGATGGAGGAGTTCCGGGCGGCGAACTCGTCGGGACGTCTGCGCCAGGACCGGGAGGTTCCTGGCCGCTGGGGGGTGTGAGCACGGAGCTCGTCATGGGTAGGCCGATCACATGGGCGATCCCGGTGAGTGCTGGGCGGGAGCGTAGTGCTCGCCGGGCCGCGGCATGTAGGTGAGCGGCGGCTTCGGCCCCAGGCCGGCTGCGGCCCGCAACACGTCCAATGTATGGCGTTCGGGCGTCCCACAGAACCCCTCTCGCGGATTGTTCGCGAACTCTGTGGTCGATTGCTCCAATGCATCTGCAGTGACGACGTGCGGAGCGGGACGACAGTGGTCGGTCCCGGCCAGCGCGGCATGACCCGCCGAGCCACAGGCGTGATGCTCGCAGGTCAGGGGGCGTGTGTTCGGCGTGTCTGGGAGGTACCGTCGAGGTGTTCGCTGGACGGGAGGCCGCCTCGATGGCGTGGGTCGTTTGGCTGGTAGGGGCTGCGGTCCTGGGTGTCGCTGAGTACTTCACGCTCACACTGGCATTCGGTCTGCTTGCTGCTGCGGCCCTGGTTGCAGCGGTGGTGGCCGGCTTGGGTGGCGCCGCTCTGGTGCAGGTCCTGGCCTTCGCGGTCACAGCCGCAGTCGGGCTCCTGATCGTGCGGCCGATCGCGAGGCGGCACCTGACCCACCCCCCGTTGGTGCAGGAAGGCAGCTACGCACTGATCGGGAAGAAGGGTGTGGTTGTCGAAGAGGTCACCGACACGCAGGGGCTCATCAAGCTCGCCGGAGAGGTGTGGTCGGCGCGGACATTTGACGAGAACCAGGTGATCCAGCCCGGAACACCGGTTGACGTCATGGAAATCGATGGTGCGACGGCGATCGTGTACCCCCGAGACCTTCTGCAGTGAGCTCTGTTTCCAGGGAGGACGGTGAAACGAGATGGATCTGAACCTGTTGGTGCCCATCATCGTCATGGCGGCCCTGCTGGTTTTCGTGGTCGTCTCCGCCGTGCGCGTCGTCCCACAGGCGCGCCGCTACAACGTGGAACGGTTCGGCCGCTACCGGGCGACATTGCAGCCTGGTCTGAACTTCATCATTCCGGTGGCGGATCGGATCAACACCAAGCTCGATGTGCGGGAACAGGTGTTCTCGTCGCAACCGAAGCCCGTGATCACCGAGGACAACCTGGTGGTCAACATCGACACCGTCCTGTACTACCAGATCACCGACCCCAGGGCCGCCGCCTACGAGATCGCCGACTACGTCCAGGCCATCGACCAGCTCACGGTCACCACGTTGCGCAACGTCATCGGCAGCATGGATCTGGAGCAGACGCTCACCTCGCGAGAGGAGATCAACACCCGGCTCCGGACCGTGCTGGACGAGGCGACCGGCAAGTGGGGAATACGAGTGAATCGGGTGGAGATCAAGGCGATCGATCCGCCGACGACGATCAAGGAGGCGATGGAGAAGCAGATGCGAGCCGAACGTGACAAGCGCGCGGCAATTCTTCACGCGGAAGGGGAACGCCAAGCCCGGATCCTCACCGCCGAAGGAACGCGGCAGCAAGAGATCCTGGTAGCGCAAGGCGACCAGCAAGCCGCGATCCTGCGGGCCGACGGTGAAGCCAGAGCCGTTGATCTGGTCTTCCAGGCCGTGCACCGCAACAATGCAGATCCCAAAGTACTCGCCTACAAGTACCTGGAGACTCTGCCTAACCTGGCGACCAGCGGAAACACCTTCTGGGTCATCCCGGGTGAACTGACCCAGGCGATCCACACCATCTCCCAAGCCTTCGGCGACGACTCCCGAATGGGCGGACCCAGGGCCGGCGAGGACCGAATCGACGGCCCGTCGCCAGCGATGCCGGCTGAAGAAGGTGGCCGTCAACTGACCGCCGGGCCTCCGTCAAGCGCTGACCCTGGCACTGATCACGTCGTGACGCTGCCAGCAGCCACCGACGCTCCCGCGGACCTGCCGCTACCCGGCGGGGCAAGCAGGAGGCTTCGGGCCACGACGCACGACGTCGGGCGACGCCACCTGACCGATGACACCGCGTTGCTCTCACCCCACGGGGGCCTGGGCGATCGAGGCGTAGGGGCTGAGGGCTCCCCAGGTGGTCAGCAGGCGTAGCAGCCACGGTGGGCCGTTGACCTGGATGCCGCCGTCCTCAATGGCTGTGGACAGGCGGACCCGGCCCGTGTGCCAGCGAATCAGCCAGTCCGCGTCGGCTACGACAATGCCGTCTTCGTCGAATCCGGGGAACTCGGCACAGATCTCGCTGTCGGTGCGGTCGGCTACCAGCCAGTAGCGGTTCGGTTTCGCACGGTCGGTGAGATCGAACCGCACGACCACGCGTGCACGCGGGAGTGCTCGAGGATCGATCAGTCTCGCCAGCATCCACAGGGCCAGGTACGGGTCCAGGTCGACGGGTCGAGTCTCCCGCCACCGTGCGGCCCAGGCACCCAGAGCCAAACAGACGTCCCCGAGTTCTCGTCCGGCCGGAGTGAGCTCATAGCTCGGACCGCCCCCGGTCGTGCGTGTTCTGACGATGACACCGGCGGTTCCGAGGTGATGGAGCCGTTGGCTGAGGACACTGCGGGGCAGACCCGGCGCACCGTCAAGGATCTCGCCGAAGCGGTGGCATCCGAGCATCAGATTGCGGATGATGATCGGCGTCCACCGCTCCGCGAAGATCTCGGCGCCAAGTGCCACTGGACAGTACTGGCCGTAGCCGCGCATACCCCAGGCTCCACCTCCAACCCCACGCAGTCCAGATTTCGAACTCTCGACGACGAGGTTGTCGGTCATGCTGAAGGGGAGCAACCCGTCCACAACCGACAAGGGAGGACCGTGATGACGCCCGCGCCGGACATCAGACCCGAACGGCACGTCGCGGCAGATGAGCGCGCCGCCAAGTCCGAGGCCAGGGCCGTTTGGGCGTCGGGCGACTACCACCGGTTCGCGACACACCTCATCTGGGATCTCGGCGCACTCCTCGTGGACGCAACCGGCATCGGGGAGGGTCAAGATGTGCTCGATGTCGCCTGCGGCACCGGCAACACGGCGCTCCGCGCGGCGGCGCGCGGGGCTTGCGTGGTCGGGTGCGATCTGACCCCGGAGAACTTTCCGGCCGGAGTGCGAGCGGCCGCCGATCTCGGCGTCGAGATCCAATGGGTGGAAGGAGATGCGGAAGCCCTGCCGTTCGACCAGGCCTCGTTCGATGTGGTCGTCTCCTCGGTTGGCGCGATGTGGGCTCCCAACCACCAGGCGGTTGCCGACGAACTGGTCCGTGTCTGCCGACCCGGCGGCATCATCGGCATGATCAACTTCGCTGCGGGTGGTCTGATCGAGGAGTTTCTCGCCGTGTTCGAGGGGTTCCGCCCGCCACCTCCACGATGGGCGTCGTCGCCCAGCCTCTGGGGCGACGTGCACCACGTCCGCCAGCTGTTCGGTGATCGAGTCGAGACCTTCCAGACCACACGGGGTGTCTACATCGAGCGTGTCGCCGGCGGCCCGGTTGGATACTGCCAGTTCTATCGAGAGACCTTCGGCCCGGTGGTAGCGATCTACACCGGTCTGGTGGGCCAGCCCGAGCGCGCGACCGAACTCGACAACCGCTTCCTCGACTTCGCGCGACGATTCGATCAAGGCCGGCCCGCGGGTCCGGCGGAACTTCCCTTCGAATACATGATCATCGTGGCGCGCCGCCGCTGACCAGAATGTATCGACCTGGACGCCAGCACCGGCGATTGCTGATGCTCGGGACATCGAATTCGCCGCCGGCCTCAGCCTCAACCCGCGGCCCCACCACACCCGCCGGATTCCGCCAGGGAGTCGCGTGCGGCGAATCCGTCCCCGTGCCGAGCTCGGGACCTCGCCCGGGAGTCGCGTACGGTCACCCTGCAACCGGTAGGACGCCGCGTTGTGCAACGCCTCGCTGCGACGCGGCACCCGGTCAGCGGCGGGGAGCGTGGGACAGCTGCCGAGCCCTGGCCGGCGTCGAGCCTGCGGCTCGAGCCCGAGCAGGGTCCAGTTCGGCTGGTTCTCGGGGGCGTACAGCCCTCGTGGCTCTTCCCGGAGCTGGTCTGCGACGTGAAGTCATCGCCGAACCACGAACCTTCCCGAGCTTCGGCCGGGCGTCAAGGTGGATCCGCCTTACCGGGATCTGTTGCTACGTCGCCTCAGCCGCAGATAGGTCGGGGTGGACGCCGGAGCCCTCCCAGGTGGGACCGCCGTCGGCCGCCACGACATGTGCTTCCGGGATGAGGGCGTGCACATCGTGAGCGAGGGCGAGGGGGACCACGTGGTCGGCGGCGCCCCGAGTCGGTTCGCCGACCAGGGTGGCTAGTCCGTGGTCTTTCAGGACCCAGGCGAGCGCTTCGCCGGAGCTGTAGGTACGGGCCCCGATGAGAGCACGGACCGCTCCCGTTGGTGGCTCAGCACAAGGGTTGCCGGCGGTCCACCACTGCCGCACCCGGTCGCGGTACACGACGTCGAACAGATGTCGGGGCACGTCGCCGGCCAACCAGTCGACGATCAGCGCGACCGTGGCGGGGTCTCCGCCGGTGTTGTCACGGAGATCGAGGGTGATGGGGTCGGCATCCCGTAGGAGCGTGAAGGCGCCGGCCAGCAACGGCCCGGCGGCCTGAACGGGGGCGAGGCCGGTCAGACGGATCATGCCGGACCCGTCGGGTTGGCGTTGCGCCATGGCGATGTCGGCGCCGGCCCGACGGATCTCGGACAGGTCGCCTTCGGGCCAGCCCGGGCTCCGGAGCTGCGGGACGAGTCCGAGCTGATGTGTGAGCTCAAGATGTCTGAAGACCGTCTGGGCCATGGTCTCGAGTGCTGCGAGTGTTCCTGGGACTACCGGAGAGCGATCACCGGCGAAGGCGGCAAGTGCTCGGCGAAGATTCTCGACCCGTGGCCCTGGCCCGTAGTGCTCCTCGACACGGTTCGGCAGCAGAGCAGCGAGTTCACCGATCAGCGTCGGGCTGGGCACCATGGACGAACGGTACGGCTCGTACCGTCTCCATCCCCGTGGCCTCTGCTGAGAGCAGCATCTCCGCTCAGCCGGTGGACCATCCGGTGATGACCGGATCGCTGCTTCGTCCCGCGCAGCTTCGGTACAGGCCAGTCTGTGAATCCCTACTGCAGAGGTCGTGCGCGGATGGCGACGCTGCGGCCGCGGATGCCGGAGGCGAGCAAGGCTCGCCGTCTGATCGACAGCTCACCCGCACTGACTCCGGGCCCCGGTCGGTCGCGCAACGACGGCGTGATCTCCTCGACAACCCAGCCAGCAAGCTCGAGGGCCTTCCGCAGACCGCGGCGGTTGAAAACGAACCACTCGCTCCCATCACGACGCGCATCGAGCCGTGAGAGTGGGGTCGGCAGCAGGTCGAGCGGACGGCTCACCGTGTCGAGCAGGATCAGATGGCCCTGGCAGACGCGACGGACCGTCTCCAAGGCACGCAGCGGATCACGCAGCATCTGCAGGACGTAGCCCATCACGATGAGATCGAATGAGCCGACCTCGGCAGGGTCCAAGTCGTACACGTTCGCGTCGCGCAGCTCGATGCTCGAGCCGCGCAGCTCGGCCGCGAGGCGGAAGTTGCGCTCTGAGTCGCGTCGGAAGCGTTCGCCCCGCAACCGGTCCGCCACGAAATGATCGAGACGCACGGCGTCGAGCACATCACTTGCCACAACCTCACCCGCTCCGCGGCGTTCCAGCTCGAACGCCCAGAACCCGTCCATCGTGCCGATGTCGAGGCAACGCATTCCGGCGATGGACGGCGGCCAGGGCAGGCGCTCCGCTGTGGCTCGAAGATCCCAACCTCCGGGCGTGACAACGCCTTCCGCCACCTCGATCGTGTGCCACCAATCAAGCTGAGCGACACGTTGTCGGACCGCTTCGACGTCCATCGTCGAACCAACCTACAAGCCATGCCCCGGGAGCACCTGTCAACCGACAGCGGCGGGTTGCAGCTCACGGGAAGCGAGGCAGGTAGCAGGTGGCGACGAGCGGCCTGGCCCGACTTCGAAGCGGAGGCGGCGATCTCGTGGCGATCAGGGCAGCCGGTCAGCCGGTGGGCATTGACACGTTTCATTCGACCCGCGTACGGTACCTCGCAAACGTTTACTCAGAGCGACGGAGCTCCTCATGAACTCAACCGTCAACCGCCGTACCGCCCGCTGGCTCGCCGTGGTCGCCGCCGCGTCGGTGGCGCTGGCCTCCACCCTGGTCGCCTCGCCAGCCGCTGACGCCCAGTCGGGATCCCACCCGCGGGTGCAGCTGGACGACCTCGATCGTGGTCTGGTCGCGGCCGCGACACCCAACGGCGTCTTCCTCAGCTGGCGGCTCCTCGGTGAGGAAGTCACCGGCAGCTCACCCCAGGGCCTCCGCGGACCCGCCTTCCACGTCTACCGCGGTCGGAAGCTGATCGCGACGGTCACCGACAGCACCAACTACCTCGACCGGGCTGGAACGGGCGGCGACCACTACCGCGTGGTCTCCGTCGTCCGTGGTCGCGAACTTGACCGTAGCCGCCCGGTCGCGCCCTGGGCTCAGAACCACGTCGACCTCCCGCTGCAGAAACCGGCCGACGGGGTGACGCCATCCGGTGAGAGCTTCACGTACGCCGCGAACGACATGAGCGTCGGCGACGTCGACGGCGACGGTACCTACGAGTACGTCGTCAAGTGGGACCCGTCTAACTCCAAGGACGTGTCCCAGGTCGGCTATACCGGGCCGGTCTTCCTGGACACCTACCGCGCCGACGGGACGCTGCTGCACCGGATCAGCCTCGGCGTCAACATCCGGGCCGGCGCCCACTACACGCAGTTCCTGGTCTATGACTTCGATGGAGACGGGCGGTCGGAGATGATGCTCAAGACCGCCCCCGGCACCAAGACCACCCGGTACGACAGCCGCGGCCACGCCATCTCCGAGCACCACATCACGATGCCGCGGCGGGACCGTCGAGCGGGGTACTCCCATGCCGACGACTACCGGCTGAGCAAGGGCGACTACTACGACCACCTGGTCGAGCTGTTCCAGGGCTGGCGAGACCACCCCGAGGTGCGGGCCGGACGATGGCCGGCCACGCTCGAGGAGGCGTTCGGCATCGCGCCGCGGCACGACTACCCGCTGTCGGAGTCCGACGCGCAGTCGCTCGTCGACTACTTCATCGACGTCTACGCTCCCGGCCGGAGCGCTCGGAACCAGCTCCGCAGCTTCGAGGGCTTCATCGTCGACGGCCCGGAGTACCTCACCGTGTTCGATGGCCGCACGGGTCGGGAGCTGCAGACCGTCGACTACCAGCCCGGCCGGCACGACGACGGCTTGATGTGGGGTGACTACGCGATGTCCCGGATCGAGCCCGGTAACCGGGTGGACCGGTTCCTGGCCGGCGTCGGATACCTCGACGGGCGTCACCCGTCGGCGGTGTTCGCCCGCGGCTACTACACCCGCTCGACCCTGGTGGCATACGACTGGGACGGCCGCCGGCTCTCACAGCGATGGTCCGTGGACAGCGGCTGGACGCCCATGTCCAACCCGTTCAACGACAGCCCGCACGGTCGCGACGGCACCGACCAGGAGTTCGGCACCCTCACCACGCAGGGGTTCCACTCCCTGAGCGCCGCCGACGTGGACGGCGACGGCAGGCACGAGATCGTCTACGGCTCAGCCACCATCGACCACGACGGCGACCTGCTCTACAGCTCCTTCGCCGAACTGCCGGAGGGGAGCGCCAGCCCGGGGACGTCAGCCCGGCTGGGTCACGGTGACGCCATGCACGTGACCGACATCGATCCAGACCGGAAGGGACTGGAGATCTTCACCGTGCACGAGGGTGCGACGTCCGCTCCGTACGGGATGGCCATGCGGCGGGCGGAGAACGGCACGGTGATCTTCGGCGCCTACTCGGGTCGGGACACCGGCCGCGGCATGATCGGTGACGTCGTACCGGAATCGCGCGGCATCGAGTCCTGGTCGAGCATGCCCGGTGGCTCGGAGGCGCTCGGCCTGCACACCCCGACGGGGCAGCGGATCTCCGAGGACATTCCCGGCACCAACCAGAGCATCCGCTGGGCCGCTGACATGACCACCCAGATCATCAACGGCTCAGGCGACCAGACCCCGACCATCGACGACTGGCAGCGGGGGCGTCTGCTGACCGCCGAAGGCACCCGGACCAACAACGGCACCAAGGGCAATCCCTCGCTGGTGGCCGACGTGTTCGGCGACTGGCGGGAGGAGCTGCTGGTCCGCACCACCGACAGCTCCGCGATCCGGATCTACCTCAGTACGGAGGTGACTGATCGCAAGCTCTACACCTTGATGCACGACGTGCAGTACCGGGCCGAGGTGGCCCGGCAGCAGACCACCTACAACCAGCCCTCGTACCCGGGCTTCTACCTGGCTTCCGACCTCGACTGGTCCGAGGTGCCGCGGACGCGCCGCTGATCGTCTGCGCAGGCGGGGCCGCCGGCAGCACAGCGTCGAGCACAATTGGGTTTACGATGTAAAGTTCGATTACTCGGTCGGTGCCGTCCACCGGTCGTACGCGAGCCCGCACGAGGAGACCGATGATCATGGCCGAGAACGCAGCACCCCTGGGATGATCGGGTACTACATCCACCACCAGGGGTCCGGCCATCGGCACCGCGCGTCGAGTGTGCGCCGTCTGGCCGAGGTCGAGCTGACGGGTCTGTCCACTGGTCCGCAACCAGCGGACTGGAGCGGACCCTGGGTCGACCTGCCCGACGATGCCGGCCGGGGACTCGAGCAGGACGTCACCGCGAACGGCCGCCTGCACTACGCCCCGCTCGGCTCACGGAGTCTGTCGCGCCGGATGGCGATGATCTCCGCCTGGATCGACGCCGCCCGGCCAGAGGCCTTGGTCGTCGACGTCTCCGTCGAGGTCGCGGTGCTGGCCCGCCTGCACGGACTGTCGGTCATCGTCGTCGCGCAGCCCGGTCGTCGAGAAGACGCCCCGCACCGGCTGGGGTACGACGTGGCGTCGACCATCATCGCCCCGTGGCCCCAGCGGCTCGGGGGACTGTGGGGAGCGACCGCCGAGGATCTGGCCAAGACCCGGTTCGTGGGTGGGATCAGCCGCTTCGCCCCTGTCGTCGCCGCCGTCACTGACCGCATCCCCTCGGCGGCGCGCCGGGTGGTGGTGGTGAACGGGACCGGCGGTCGGGGCATCTCGGCCGCCGATGTCGCGGCGGCCCGGTTGGCGAGCCCGGGGTGGCAGTGGATCCATCTCGACCGGGCGCACGGCACCTGGGTCGACGACCCGTGGCCGTTGCTGTGCTCGGCGTCGGTGGTGGTCAGCCACGCCGGACAGAATCTGATCGCCGAGATCGCGGCCGCCCGCCGACCGGCACTGCTGC
>DATDAP010000211.1:0-5054 GCA_036525335.1 Microlunatus sp.
ACGGGCTCGCTGGGGCTGGGGACGACTGATCCTGATCGCCCTGGCCGGCACCGTGCCCTTCCTGTCCTTCGTCGCCGAGCACTACGCGACCCGGGACGTGCGCGCCAAGCTGGCCGCCTTCCCCGAGTTCGCCGACCAGGCGTCCCTGCCCCCGGAGGCGGCCACCGTCCACGCCACTAAGAACCCCTCGGAGCCACCAGTCGTGCCGACCCCCGAAAACGCTTCCGACTAGGGGGCATCCCGGCCGACGGGGCTCGGCCCCTCGCGGGAGGCTTCGGGTCAGTGGGCGCGGAACACCTCGTGCAGCCACCACGAGCCGCCGTCGCTGCTGATCTTCGCGTCGATCACCAGCGGCCGCTCCCGCGGACCGGCGAGCCACGTCGCCAGCGGATCGAGATCCGCGGGCTTGCGGACGGTCAGCCCATCCGCCCAGAAGCCGCGGACGACAGCCGCGAGATCGACGTCGGGGAACCGCACCGTGGACAGGTCGGCGCCGTCCGGACCGAAATGATGCACCTCGGCACCGTACGCGGCGTCGTCGTACACCACCACGAGCAGCCCGATCCTCAGGCGAACAGCGGTCTCCAGCTCGGAGATCCCATCAGGAAGCCGCCGTCCCCGGAACCGAGCACCGGCAAGCGGTCGGCCTGGCCAGGGCGGCACCGATCGCCGTGGCCAGGCCCAGGCCGATCGACTGGAACGACTGGGTGCAGCTGAACGCACCGGCGGCGGGCACGGCCAGGTAGCTCGCGGGATAGCCCATGAAGTTGCCCGAGGCCACAGCGAGCTGGCGGTTGCCGGGCAGCACGGCGTCCAACCGCGTGCTCGAGATCCGCGGATCGATCGTGCTCTCGCTGGAGAGGTCGGTGAACGGCACCTGCGGCCAGCGGCCCTCGGTCCGCAGTCGCGAGCCACGTCCGGAGTCCGGTAGCCGGTGCACGCCTCCTCGGTGGTCACCCGATCCGTCACCGCCGACACCTCAGACCGACGTCGCCCAGCACACCGAGATCGACCGGTCGACGGGCGCCGAGGGCGGCTGGGTCGTCGTCGACCTGTGCCAGCACCGTCTCCGGGCCGAGGGAGACGGCCGTGGCGGGTGGTCCAGCTGGTCAGGCTGCAGCCCCAGGCCGCCACAGGTCCGCGCCGGCGACCAGGCGGTCAACAACTGAGATACTCAGAATTCATAGCTCTTTATTAATCAATCACTTTATCGATAAATCGATATTCTTTCTCAACCGAGAAGGAGGCCAGCGATGCGCTCGAGATCTTCCGGTGAGGCGAACTCGATCGTCAGCCGGCCCTTGGTCCTCCCGCTGTCGACCTTGACGCGGGTGTCCAGGCGGTCGGCCAGCTGACCCGCGATCTCGCTGGCCCGCGGATGGGGCTCGCGCGTCGCCCGCGGCGATCGGGAAGTGGCGGACGGTTCTTCAGCATCGCCGAGGGTGACGATCTCCTCGGTGGCCCGCACCGACAGTCCCTCTGCCACCACGCGCTGCGCCAACCTCTCCTGGCTTCCCTGGTCGGGCAGCGCCAGCAGGGCCCGCGCGTGCCCGGCCGAGAGCACTCCCGCCGCCACCCGTCGCTGAACGGTCGGCGGCAACCGGAGCAAGCGGATGGTGTTAGAGATCTGCGGGCGGGAACGCTTGATCCGACTCGCCAGCTCCTCCTGCGTGCAGCCGAAGTCCTCCAGCATCTGCTGGTACGCCGCCGCCTCCTCCAGCGGGTTGAGCTGGGCCCGGTGCAGGTTCTCCAGCAGGGCGTCCCGCAGGAGATCGTGACTCTCCGTCTCGCGGACGATCGCCGGGATGGCGGCCAATCCGGCCTGCTGCGCCGCTCGCCAACGGCGCTCCCCCATCACGAGCTCGAATCGTTGGTCGCCAAGAGGTCGGACGACGATGGGCTGGAGCAGTCCGACCTCCGCGATCGAGTCGACGAGCTCCGCCATGGCGTCCTCGTCGAAGACGGTCCGGGGCTGCCGGGAGTTCGGTGTGATCGACTCGAGCGGGATCTCGGCGAAGTACGAGCCGTCCGGGATGGGAACGGGGCCCGCATCAGCGCCGTCGAGCGGCGCTGCACTCACGTCCGAGGCGATCTCTCCGGAGTCGGGCCCGGCGTCGGCCCACTCGCGCAGGGGGGCGGACGCCGCCGGCTCCGTGCGTTGGAAGAGCTCACCCAAGCCACGACCGAGACCACGGCGCTCGGCGGGACGATCGGTCATGGTCATGGGCGAAGCCTCTCGGAAGTGTGGAATGGTTCGGGACGATGCATCCGTCGCCGTCCCGGGTGACCGGAAGAGTGACAGATCACGGAACCGCGGACGGCGACGAACGGAGGACGACCGATGACTGTCGTCACTGCCCGTCCTTCGCGCCGCGGCGAGCGATCTCCTGCGCAGCCTGTAGATAGGACACGGCACCGGCCGAGTCAGGGTGATACGTCAACACCGTCTGCCCATAGCTCGGAGCTTCCGAGATCCGAACGGACCGCGGGATCACCGTCGGGAGCGTCTCCTCGGTGAAGTAGGCGCGGACCTCGTCGGCGACCTGAGCCGCCAGTCTGGTCCGAGCGTCGTACATGGTGAGCAGCACCGTGCTGACCGCGAGGTCCTCGTTCAACTCGCCCTTCACCAGATTGATCGTGCGCACGAGCTGCGATACCCCCTCCAGGGCGTAGTACTCGCACTGGATCGGAATCAGGATCTCGCTCGCCGCCACCAGCGCGTTCAAGGTGATCAGACCGAGGGACGGCGGGCAGTCCAGGAACACGTAGTCGACCGGATGATCGGCCAGATAGGCCCGCAGCGCCTTACGCAGGCGGTTCTCACGGGCCACCATCGACACCAGCTGGATCTCGGCGCCGGCCAGGTCGATCGTCGCCGGCAGCACGCGCAGGTTGGGCGCTTCAGGTGAAGCCACCAGGTGGTCTGCGATGGGTGAGCCCTCGATCAGGACCTCGTACGTTCCGGAGACCCCGGGGGAGTGATCGATCCCCAACGCGGTGGAGGCATTGCCCTGGGGGTCCAGATCGAGAACGAGGACGTCCAAGCCGCCGAGCGCAAGCCCGACCGCCAGATTCACCGAGGTGGTGGTCTTGCCCACGCCACCCTTCTGGTTGGCGACCACGAACACACGAGTGGCGCGGGGCTTGGGCAGCGTCAGGGCCGAAGGGGAGGCTGGACTGAGGGGATTCGGGGCGGGTGCCTCGGCAACCCCACCCGTGTCGAACTCATCGCGATCGAACTTCGCTCGTCGCGGTCCCGGTGGTCTGGCCACCGAGGGCTCGATTGTCGCTCCCGCCGACTCGCCAGTGGCGGGTGTTTCCCGTGAAACATCGGCCCCCAAGGGCGCCCTCAACGTCGCTGCCGGGTGTGCGTCGTCCTCCGAAGAGATGTCGGACCTCTCGATCGAGGAATCCGCCGGCTCAGAGGACATCGCTGTTTCACGTGGAACGGGTGCAGAGATTGACGCTGATTCCACCGCCTGCGCCTCGTCGTCTGCTGCGGTCAGGCCACGACCAGCGTCGGTCCGCACGTCGTCAGAGGAATCGGCGTTGATGGTGGTGGCTTCCTGCTGCCGGAGAGTCGGTTCATCGGGCCGACCTTCATCGTGTCGATTCTCACCGTGCGCGGTCAGAGCGACGGGGTGATCGACTGCCCAGTCTTCCGTCCCAGCCGTGGACGACGGGTCACCCTCCGTCAGGCCTGACGAGCCGTTCAGCGAGTCCTCCGTGGCTATTCGGCCAGCGGCGGCGGATGCCGCCTCGTCCGCTGAGGGGGTCTGATCGTTGGCGCTGGGCGCAACGGGAGCAGCACCTGGCTCAGCCAATTCACCTTCGGACGCGGTTTCACGTGGAACGGCCAGATCACCCGGCCATCCCAAGGAGCGGCTCCAGCGAACCGACCGTGGCCAACCAAGACCTGCGGCGATGCGCGACGGCACCGCCAGACTGACACTCATCCTTCTCCTCTTCACCTGCTGCACACAGCACCCTATGTGAGGGAACCGACGCCCACGAGGCGGCGCGCTGGACCCAGACCGGTCGCTCACTGAGACCGGCTGAGGGCTGGCCGAGGACGATTTTGGTGACAGTCGATCCACATCGGAATCACTTGGGGGACGCACCGCGGTTGAGGTTGGTGCGTGCAGAGCGTGCCCGCTGGCGCCCCGAACGCGAGCTCGGCGTCCTGCCGTGCGTGCGGCGGGGAGCCTGACGGTCGCCAAGCGCACCTCGGAGCACCTCGGCTCGCGAAGGCTGGACCGAGCCGCGCATTGTTGCGCGTCTCAAGCGCGTCGTCAGCTGTCAACAGGCGTGGGACGCGTGACACTAGGCCCCAGACGGACCACCGACAGGCCGCCAGGACGTTGACCGAGTTGGTGCCGGCCTCACAGGATCGGTGACACCACTCGGCGAGCAGCGGACGTCAAGCCAGGCGCAGGCGTACGACCGTGGTCGGCTCGACCTCTGGCGCGACGCGCAGCATGACGATGTCCGCGGTCAGTCCCGAGTTCCCGATGAGTCGGCCATGGTCCGCCAGTTCCCGCCCGGCGGATGCACCCTTGATGGCGAGGATCTGGCCGGCCGGCTTCATCAGTGGAAGACACCAGCGGACGAGGCGATCGATGGGCGCAAGAGCCCGTGACAGCACGACATCGTAGGAACCGGAGATCTGCTCGGCCCGGGCCCGACGTACGACTACTCGGTCAGTTATCCCCAGGTCATCCACACTGTGCGTAAGAAAGTTGCTTCGCCTCAGCAGTGGCTCGATCAGATCAATGGTCAGGTCCGGTCGCAGCAGGGCGACAGGAATGCCGGGTAGGCCGGCGCCCGACCCGACATCAGCCACCCTGGCGGAGTCGGGGATCAACTCGGCGACCGCAGCGCTGTTGAGGATGTGACGCCCCCAGATGCGCTCGACCTCGCGGGGGCCGAGCAGACCCCACTCGATGCCGGTGTTTATCAGTATATCTCTATATCGATTTATCGAGTCCAACGCGCCGACGGGCCCGTAGAGGCGTTCGACCACCGCCTCCGACACATCGCCGGGGGGCCCCCCC
>DATDAP010000212.1:0-5014 GCA_036525335.1 Microlunatus sp.
CGGGCGCACCTGGTGCTCCGGCCGTACGCGAAGGAAGCGGTCGAGCTGACGCTGGACGATCCGGCCGACCCGGTCCCGTACTGGCTGGTCTCGACCCGCCGACCGACCCGGCTGGCCGAGGCGATCACGACCGTGCTGGACGACGTCTCCGCCGGGCCGACGAGGTGAACGGTGAGTATCCGGACGACGTGGAGGTCGGCTTCGTCGCCCTCGACACCGGTCTGGCTCCGCCGGTGTACGCCCATCACGACGACGCCGGCGCCGACCTGGTCTCGGCCGAGACCTTCGACCTGCAGCCCGGGGAGCGGCGGCTGGTGGGCACCGGAGTGGCCGTCGCGCTGCCCGAGGGGTATGCCGGCTTCGTGCATCCGCGGTCCGGCCTGGCCGCTCGGCACGGGATCAGCATCGTGAACGCCCCCGGCACGGTCGACGCCGGCTACCGCGGCGAGATCCTGGTCTGCCTGGTCAACACCGACACCGCGACCGCCGTACGGATCTCCCGGGGTGACCGGATCGCCCAGCTCGTGGTGCAACGGGTCGCCCGGGCCCGATTCGTGGCCGTGGCACAATTGCCCGACTCGACTGTCACGGCCGGGAGATCCATGGGCACCGCCGGGAGATCCAGGGGCACCGGCGGTCACGGGTCCACCGGTGGCTTGGCCGCCGGCGACACCACCGACGAGGAGCAGCAACCAGCGTGAGTGCGTCATGATCTTCCGACGTCGCCGCAAGGACGACGAGGTCCCCGCCGACGAGATCGACGAGAGCACCGAGTCCAGTGAGTCCACCGACTCCAGTGAGTCAGAGTCTGCCGACGAGCGGTCGGCAGAGGAGTCGGCGGACTCGACTCCCGCCGAGCTCGACGTCGATGCGCTGGACTCCCGCGACTGGCGTGGCGCCGGACCCTGGGACCTGACCGAGGTCGACCTGGACATCGAACCGCTGCCCGGGCGGGCCCGGATCGACCTGGGCAGCATGATCATCACCGGCTTCGGCGGCGCCGAGCTCCGGCTGCAGGTGGCCGAGGAGACCCAGCAGATCGTCTCGGCGATGCTCATCAAGGGCGACTCGGCGCTGGAGCTGGGGGCCTACGCCGCCCCACGCAGCGGGGGGCTGTGGCCCGAGCTCCGCGAAGAGATCGTGGAAGCGGCCACCGAGGCCGGCGGTTCGGCTGCCCTGGTCGAGGGTCCGTTCGGGGTCGAGCTGCGCCGGTTGCTGCCGGTGACCACCCCCGACGGCGAAGAGGGTTACCAGCCCTCCCGGATGTGGGTGGTCGAAGGCCCTCGCTGGCTGCTGCGCGGGATCCTGTACGGGCAGGCCGCCCTGGAGGACCATCTCGATCCGCCGGTCGCGGATCTGCTGACCGCCTTCCGTGAGGTGGTCGTACGCCGTGGCGAAGAGGCCAAGTCGCCGGGCGACCTGCTGCCCCTGGTCATCCCGCCGGACGTCGAGCCGGGGTCCGACCAGCCCGAGAGCTAGCAGTTCGGTGCGGCGCCGGGTGAGACAGGGTCTGGCCCTGGGCTGTGCCGCGCTGCTCGCCGGTTGCACCTACACGACGGAAGAACCCGGACTGCTGCGCCAGACGCCGGTGACTCGCGGGGGGTCTCCGCCCGCACGCGTCGCACCTCCGACGCCGCCGGCCACGAATCCGGCGCTGCCGGTGCTGGCGGATGCCGCGTGGACCAGCGCCGACGGTCTCGGTGTCCAGGTGCGGATCGGGGTTCACGCGGTCCGCCGGATCAGTGGGGCCACCGTGCTGGACTGGTCCGTGACGCCACTGAGCGCTCCCAACCTCCAGCCGGGTGACCCCGTCCCGCCGACCCTGGATCTGGGTCTGTCCCGCCCGGACGAAGAACTGCCGCGCATCACACTCCTCGACGGTCGGGGCGGTCGGCTGTATCGACCGCTGGCGAGCCCCGACGACCCGCGGCGCTGTGTGTGCACGCCCCTCTCGCCGGCCCTGAAGCTGAGGATCGGGCACACCACGTTGCTCCAGGTGGCCTTCCCCGCGCTGCCCGGGTCGAGCACGACGGTCGACGTGGTGATGGCCACCGTGACCCCGTTCGGTCAGCTGCCGATCACTCCCGCCGGTCAGCTGCCGGTGGCCGTGGGACCCACCGAGTTGGCCCGTACCACCGATCCGACGCCGGTCGCGGTCGCCTCCTCGGACATGTTCCGTTACGGCCCGGGTGAACAGATCTTCCGCTTGCAGGTGAATCGGGTGCTGGCCGGCCCCGACGTCACCACCCTGGAGTGGACCATCTGGTCGGTGACCGGTGGTGCCGGCCTCGACCGGGCGTCGAGTCCGCCGTTCGCGGAACGAGCGGCGGACGGTGGGCGGACCGGGGTCAGCGCCAGCGGTCCCGTGCTGACCCTGGCCACCCCGTCAGGGAGACGGACGCTGCGTACACGGCTGGTGGCTTTCGACGCGGACGGGCCACCGGAGTGTCTCTGCAGCCCGCTGGGAAGCTGGCCATCGGTTCTGCGGCGGCCGGACAAGCCGGCCGACGTGGTCACCAGCTTCGCCGCGCTGCCGCCCGGGACCCGCCGGGTGGACGTCCGCTTCGACGGGCTGGACGCGATCTCGATGGCGGTCACGCCGGCCCTCGACGCCCGAGACCGCGTGGGTGGGTCACGTCCATGGGCGCCGAGGACCTGGCGCTCCGACGCTCTGCGGACGGGACCCCCCTGGTCCTCGCAGAGCTGGCCGACCCCGATTCCGGCCACCGACGAGCTGCCGACGGCCGCGACGGTTCCGTACGCGTTCGTGCGCTGACCATCCCGCTCGGCCCGGGCCATACCACGAATTGACAACGGGTGTCATAGTGGAAAGTGCTATGGCGAAGAACTCTCTGTTGCAGCGGGTCATCCACCGACTCGCGGCCTCCGATGCCGATCTGGAGTCGGAGGAGATGCAGCGTGCCGTCGAGGCGGAGGCCGCGGTGCCCATCCGCACCTGCGAGGACCGCCAGCAGGTCCGGCTACGCGGCACCGTGTCCAACGTGACGATCCACCCCCGGGGCGGTCATCCCGCCCTCGAGGTCGAGCTGCGGGACGGCAGCGGCGCGGCCCGGCTGGTTTGGCTCGGACGGCGCGAGATCCCCGGCATCGAGCCGGGCCGCACCCTCTCGGTCGAGGGTCGGGTCAGCTGTCGGCGCGGCGAGCGACTGATGTACAACCCCCGGTACGAGCTCCTCGACGGCCCCCGCGCATCCTGATGGGCCCGCTCGCGACGCTCGCGAGCCTGATGGGCTCGCGCTAGGGGGTCGCCCGGGGGGTCGCTGTCACCGCCACCGCCACGGTCCCGTGGCGCGGTGCGAGCATCTCGGCCAGCTCCTTCTCGTACGACTGCGCGGTGACGAACAACAGCTCGTCGCTCGCTTCCAACGTGCCGTCGATGTCGGGCGGCTGCGCGTGACCGTCCCGGATCAGCGCCACCAGCACGACGTCACCGGGGAAGCGGATGTCGCCGATCCGGACGCCGACCTGCGGGCTGTCGTCGGGCAGCGTCATCTCCACCAGGTTGGCGTCGCCCTCGTGGAAGGTCAGCAGCCGGACCAGGTCGCCGACGGTGACGGCCTCCTCCACCAGCGCACACATCAGTCGGGGGGTGGAGACCGCGACATCGACACCCCAGACGTCGTTGAACAGCCACTCGTTCTTCGGGTGGTTCACCCGGGCCACCGTCCGTGGCACCCCGAACTCGGTCTTGGCCAGCAGCGAGGTGACCAGGTTGGCCTTGTCGTCGCCCGTCGCCGCGATGACCACGTCGCAGGAGTCGATGTTGGCCTCCTCCAACGACGACAGCTCGCAGGCGTCGGCCAGCAGCCAGTCGGCCTCGGGCACCGAGTCGGACTTGATGGCGTGCGGATCGCGATCGATCAGCAGGATCTGGTGGCCGTTCTCGATCAGCTCGCTGGCGATGGACCGGCCGACGTTGCCGGCCCCGGCGATGGCGACGCGCATGTCTCAGAGCTCCTTGGGTCGGGCGGCGAGGATGGCCTCGACGTCGGCGAGCCGCTCGTCCGCGACCGCGGCGTAGATCAGGTCGCCGTCCTGGAAGACGGTGCCGCGCCTGGGCACCACCCCGGAACCGAGGCGGAACACGAACGGGACCTTGGCGCCGGTGGCGGCTTCGATCTGCTCGACCGTGCGGCCGACCCAGGAGCGGTCGACGTGCACCTCCAGCAACCGGACCGATCCGGACGGGTCCCGCCACTGCGGCTCGGAGCCGGCGGGTAGCAGCCGACGCAGCACCTGGTCGGCCGTCCAGCGGACGGTGGCGACGGTGGGGATGCCCAGTCGCTCGTACACCTCGGCCCGGCCGGGGTCGTAGATGCGGGCCACCACGTTGTGGACGTCGAAGGTCTCGCGCACCACTCGGGCAGCGAGGATGTTGGAGTTGTCACCGTTCGAGACCGCGGCGAAGGCCTCCGCCCGCTCGATGCCTGCTTCGCTCAGCACCTCCCGGTCGAAGCCGACGCCCTTGATCGTCTGGCCGTCGAAGTCGGGACCCAACCGCCGGAACGCCTCGGTGTTCTGGTCGATGACCGCCACGGTGTGGCCGCGCTTCTCCAGACTCCGGGCCAGGGTGGATCCCACGCGTCCGCAGCCCATGATCACGATGTGCACAGCATGAGTCTAGGGGTGTGTCGTCAGAGGTTAGAGTGCCGCACGTGAACCCAGCCGAGGTGGCCAAGCGCCTCATCATCGGCCGGCGACTCCGCAGTACGCAGCTGGGCGAGACCCTGCTGCCCAAGCGGATCGCCCTGCCGGTGTTCGCCTCGGACGCGCTGTCGTCGGTCGCCTACGCCCCCGACGAGATCCTGCTGACGCTCTCGCTCGCCGGTCTGGTCGCGTACGGGTACTCGTGGAAGATCGCCATCCTGGTCGCGGTGGTGATGCTGGTGGTGGTCGCGTCCTACCGGCAGAACGTGCACGCCTATCCCTCCGGCGGTGGCGACTACGAGGTGGCGACCACCAACCTCGGCTCCAACGCGGGTCTGACCGTGGC
>DATDAP010000213.1:0-9219 GCA_036525335.1 Microlunatus sp.
TGGCGGCAGATCGGCGCGCAGCCGTGGCCAAGCTCAGCGACACGCGTATCGGGGAAGCCGTTCTCGTGATCGGTACGACTCCCTTCGTAGGAGAGGGCTTCGATGCGCCCGCCCTGGACACGCTCTTCCTGACTGCTCCGATCGCCTTCGATGGTCTGCTGGTTCAGTGCGTCGGCCGTGTCGTGCGCCCTGCGCCTGGCAAGACATCCGTAGAGGTGCACGACTACCACGATGTCGGCGTGCCGCTCTTGGCCGGCTCCTTGCGCCGCCGGATGCCGGGCTACCGGGCACTCGGGTTCACCCGACGCTTGTGAACGCACCGAGCAGGTTCGGCACGCTCTAGACATCGAAATCGAGCCGGAACCTCCTTCTCGGCGTCCACGTCGAGGCAGGTCCATCCGGCATCGCGAACGACCGAGTCCTCCCGGCACACGACTAGCCTGGGATGCATGGCCACGCTCCGTCCCTCCGCCGTGCTCGCCGAGTCCGGATTCGATGCCGGCCAGCCCTGGCATTTCGGGGATCCGCTCCGCGAACAGCGGCGAATCGAGGCCGGCGACGGCGCCGTCGACCTGTCGCACCGCGGGATTCTCACCGTGACCGGACCCGATCGGTTGAGCTGGCTGCACTCGCTCACCACACAGCAGCTCGCGGACCTGGCACCGGAGGTCGGGGTCACCACCCTGGTGCTGTCGCCCCAGGGCCACATCGAGCACGCCCTGTACGGCGTCGACGACGGCGAGACCTTCTGGGCGCACACCGAGCCCGGTGCGGCCGCGGCGGCCGCCGGATGGCTGGACCGGATGCGGTTCATGATGCGGGTCGAGGTCGCGGATCGCTCCGCAGAGTACGCGGTGGCCTGGATCGCGGGCCCCGCCGACGGCAACCGACAGACCCGCACCGGACCGGACTCCCTGGGGGGCCACGAGGTCTTCATCCCAAGAGACCAGCTGTCGGCGACCCTGGCGGAGCACACCCCGGCCGGGCTGTGGGCGTACGAAGCCCGTCGGATCGCCGCCGGGGTGCCCCGGATCGGGGTGGACAGCGATCACCGCACCATCCCCAACGAGCTCGGCCTGCTCGGGTCCGCCGTGCACCTGGACAAGGGGTGCTACCGCGGCCAGGAGACCATCGCCCGGGTGCACAACCTGGGCCGGCCGCCCCGGCGGCTCGTCCGGCTGCACCTGGACGGCTCGACCGACACCCTGCCGCCGACCGGGGCGCCGCTGACCCTGGACGGACGCGCGATCGGTTTCGTCGGCGGCTCGGCCAGGCACTATGAGCTCGGTCCGATCGCCCTGGGTCTGGTGAAGCGCAACGTCGATCCGGCCCGCGATCTGCTGGCCGGCGGTCCCGGTGAGTCCGGCGAGCCCGCCGTCGCCGCGGCCCAGGAGGTCCTGGTCGACCCCGAGATCGGTCTGCACGTCCGCGCCCGCCTGTGACCGCGAGTTTGCACGGCTAGCCACGCACCACGTGGTTCTCGGCGCAGAAGAGGCCGGGGGAGTAGCCTCCGACAGCGTGACCGACCTCGCCGCCGCACCCCAGTCGACATCCGAGCATGGGGCGACCCCCGAGCCGGGACCCTTCGAGAGTGATCCGATCCTGGTCGAGGTCGTCCGCAGCGGCACGATCGAGAGCGTTCACCACGGGCGGGTGGCGGTCACAGGCCCGGACGGTCGTCTGATCCGATCGCTCGGGGCGGCGTTGGCCCCGATGTATCCGCGCAGCTCCAGCAAGCCGCTGCAGGCCGTCGGGCTGGTCCGGGCCGGGCTGGATCTGCCCCCGGAGCTGCTTGCCGTGGTCTGCGCCTCCCACTCCGGTGAGCCGTTCCACGTCGACGCCGTCCGCCGCATCCTCAGCGGCGCCGGGCTCAGTGAGGAGGATCTGCAGACCCCACCGGACTGGCCGGCCGACGAGCAGGCCGCGCACGACGTGATCCGGGCCGGCGGCGAGAAGGCGTCGATCACCATGAACTGCTCTGGCAAGCACGCCGGGATGCTCGCCACCGCCGTGCTCAACGGCTGGCCGACGACGACCTATCTCGATCCCGACCATCCGGTCCAGCTGGCGATCCTGCAGACCATCGACGACTTGGCCGGTGAGCAGGCCGGCCTGCTCGCCATCGACGGGTGCGGTGCCCCGCTGTACGCCGTCAGCCTCTACGGGTTGGCCCGTTCCTTCGGCCGGATCGCGGCCGCCACCGAGGGCCCCGAGGCCCGCGTCGCGGAGTCGATCCGCAGCCACCCGGAGAACGTCTCCGGCACCCGCCGCGACGAGCTCGCGCTGCACCGCGCGATCCCGGGGCTGGTCGGCAAGGCCGGTGCGGAAGCGGTCTACGCGGTCGGACTGCCCGACGGGACCGGGGTCGCCATCAAGATCAGCGACGGCTCGCCGCGGGCCCGTGCCGCGGCCATGGCGGCCACGCTGCAGAAGCTCGGCTATGACTCGCCGACCCTGGACGAGCAGGCCGCGACGCCGGTGCTCGGGCACGGCGAGCGGGTGGGCGAGATCCGACCGGTCGCCGAGGCGTTCGCCCGCCTCTGACCCCCCGCCGCTGCCCCCCGCGTCCGTACGGGTACGCGCGCTGCCGCCCGTAACACTTCTCGCCTAGTCTTCTCGCCGTGAACACCGACGACTTCGACGCCGTCCTCTTCGACCTCGACGGCGTGCTGACGCCGACGGCCGAGGTGCACATGAGGGCCTGGCAGAAGATGTTCTCCGACTACCTCGCCGCGCGCGGCCTCGCCGAGCCCTACACCGAGGGCGACTACTTCGACTACATCGACGGCAAACCCCGCTACGACGGGGTGCGGTCGTTCCTGGCGTCGCGCGACATCATCCTGCCGGAGGGTGGCTCCGACGATCCCGCCGACGCCGAGACGGTGTGCGGGCTGGGCAACCGGAAGAACGACGTGTTCGCTGCGGTGCTGGAGACCGAGGGGGTGACCCCGTACCCGGGGTCGGTCGCCTACCTCGACCAGCTGGCCACCACCGGCACGCAGGTCGCCGTGGTCTCCTCCTCGCGGAATGCCCCGGCCGTCCTGGCCGCGGCCGGCCTGGCCGACCGGTTCGTGGTGGTCGTCGACGGTGTGCTGGCCGCAGCCGAGCACCTGGCCGGAAAACCGTCTCCGCAGACCTTCCTGTTCGCGGCCGAGAAGCTCGGGGTGTCGGCCGAGCGGGCGGTCGTGGTCGAGGATGCCCTGTCCGGGGTGGCGGCCGGGCACGACGGCGACTTCGGCTTGGTGATCGGCGTGGACCGTGGGGTCGGTGCGGATCGACTGCTGCAGGCCGGTGCCGACGTGGTGGTGGCCGATCTGGCCGAGCTGGTGGTCGCCGATCCGGCCGAGTCGGTGACCGAGTGAGAGGCTCCAGCGGCGACATGCCGCCGGTCGCCGCGGACCCGATGGACCGGCACCGGTTCCCGACGGAGGAGTGGCGGTTCGTCGAGAACGCGTACGGCACCAAGGATCTCGGGGTCACCGAGACGCTGTTCGCGGTCGGCAACGGGTACCTCGGCCTGCGCGGGAACGTCGAGGAGGGACGCGAGACCCACGCGCACGGCACCTTCATCAACGGCTTCCACGAGGTCTGGCCGATCCGGCACGCCGAGGAGGCGTTCGGCTTCGCCCGCGTCGGGCAGACCATCGTCAACGTCCCCGACAACAAGACGATCAAGCTGTACGTCGACGACGAGCCGCTGCTGCTCGCGGTGGCCGACCTCAGGTCGTACGAGCGCGCCCTGGACTTCCGTGACGGGATGCTGACCCGTGACATCACCTGGCGGACACCCGGTGGCAAGTCGGTGCACGTGAAGTCGACCCGGATGGTGTCCTTCCCGCAGCGGCACCTGGCGATCATGACCTTCGAGGTCACGATGCTCGACTTCGGCGCCCCCGTGGTGATCTCCTCGCAGACACTGAACCGGCAGGACGGCCGCGACGAGTACCACGTCAAGGCCGCGGCCATGGGGGCCGGCGTCGACCCGCGCAAGGCCGAGTCGTTCGAGGATCGGGTGCTCGATCCTCAGCTCAACCGCGCCGAGGACGACCGGATCATCCTGGGCTACCGGTGCCACAACTCGAAGATGACGCTGGCCGTCGGCGTTGATCACGAGATCGTCACCGACAACGAGTACACCAAGCACATCAGCGCCGACGGGGACACCGGCAAGATGGTCTACCGGGTCGATGCCGAGCCGGGCAAGACGATCACCGTGACCAAGATCGTCTCGTACCACTCCTCGCGCGGGGTGCCCGTCCGTGAGCTGGTCGATCGGTGCCGACGGACCCTGGACCGGGTGGCTCGCCAGGGCGTCGCCCAGCAGTACGGCGATCAGCGTCACTGGCTGGACGAGTTCTGGGCCCGGACGGATGTCGAGGTCGCCGGGCAGCCCGAGGTCCAGCAGGCCGTCCGTTGGAACCTCTTCCAGCTGGCCCAGGCCACCGGCCGGGCCGAGCAGTCCGGCGTACCGGCGAAGGGCGTGTCCGGATCCGGCTACGGGGGGCATTACTTCTGGGACACCGAGATCTACGTCCTGCCCTGTCTCACCTACACCTCGCCCTGGATGGCCCACAGCGCACTGCGCTTCCGCTACAACATGCTGGACGCCGCACACCGACGGGCGGAGGACCTGGCCCAGGAGGGCGCGCTGTTCCCGTGGCGGACGATCAACGGCGAGGAGGCCAGCGCCTACTACGCCGCCGGCACGGCGCAGTACCACATCGACGCCGACATCTCGTACGCGCTGATGAAGTACGTGACCGCGACCGGCGATGATGACTTCCTCCGACGGGAAGGTGTCGACATCCTGGTCGAGACGGCGCGGCTGTGGGCCGATCTCGGATTCTGGCGCGAGCGCAGCGTGCATGACGGTGCGAACCGTTCGTTCCACATCCACGGGGTGACCGGGCCCGATGAGTACACCACCGTGGTCAACGACAACCTGTTCACCAATGTGATGGCCCGATTCAATTTGGCCAAGGCCGCCGAGGTCGTCCGACGACTGGCCGACGAGGACGGCGTGCTGTTCGACCGGCTGGTCGATCGGCTGGGACTGGAACAGCGGGAGGTGGACGACTGGGCCGCGGCGGCCGACGCGATGTCGATCCCGTACGACCACGGCACCGGCATCCACCCGCAGGACTCGCGCTTCCTGGACCGTGAGGTGTGGGACCTCAAGGCGACCCCGGTGGATCGTCGGCCGTTGTTGCTGCACTACCACCCGCTGGTGATCTACCGCTTCCAGGTGCTCAAGCAGGCCGACGTCGTGCTCGCCCTGTTCCTGCAGGGCGACCACTTCACCGTCGAGGAGAAGCGGGCGGACTTCGACTACTACGACCCGATCACCACCGGCGACTCGACCCTGTCCGGAGTGGTCCAGTCGATCATCGCCGCCGAGGTCGGCTACCGGAGTCTGGCCCTGCGCTACTTCTACAGCTCACTGTTCGTCGACCTGGCCGACCTGCACGGCAACACCAGCGACGGTGTCCACGTGGCCTCGACCGGGGGAGTGTGGAACGCGCTGGTCTACGGCTTCGGCGGGATGCGGGACCACAACGGGACGGTCACCTTCGATCCCCGACTACCCGAGGACTGGGACCAGCTGGCCTTCCGGATCACGTTGAAGGGGACCCGGGTCAAGGTGACGGTCCTGCACGAGTCGATCACCTTCGAGGTCGAGGCGGGCGAGTCGGTCGGGCTGGCGGTCCGTGGTCACCACCTCACCGTGACCGGCATCGCTCCGGTCACCGTACCGTTGCTGGGCCAGGGCCCCCAGATCGACGGGGAGCCCGCCCTGCACTCCGGGGAACGCCGACAGGACGGGACCTTGATCGTCGCCAGCGTGCCACAGGCCCTCAGCAAGCGGCAGCGACACTGACCCCTGCGCTCGGACGTGTGCGTTTTTCCGACCACGGTCGGCGTCGGTTCCGTAGAAGGGCCGTTACGAGTTCTCCATCGCGACCGCGGTCGGAAGGCGGACGCCCTCCGGGTGACACCAGGACCCTCAACTGACAACACGAACTCCGGTGCCGACAACTTCTCGCGACGGCCGGAAGACACCCAGCCCGACCGGACAAAAGATGGCCTGATTGGACAACACCGTGGCCTGCCAAAGGCCCTAGCCTCGATGTTTCGTCTCGGCTGTTGATGATCTTGGTGAGTGTCGTTGGCCCTGGTGCTGTGCTGGCTGGGGTGGTGTCGGGTGTCTGGGCGTGGTTCATCCTCGGCGCTGTGGTCGCCGGTTCTCCAGGGGTCCTTGGTCGTGGGGTGGGTGGAGCCCGGGTTCAGGGGGCGTGGAGTCGGTTCCAGCCGTGGCTGATGAGGTGGGCCCAGGGCCAGTCGGTGGGGAGTCGGAGACGGTGTCGGCGGCCGCTGCGCACGATCCGGCCGGCCACGGCGAGGAGTCGGAGCCGGAGCCGTTTGGGCTCCCACCTGCGGGCGGGGGCGGTAGCGGGGAAGGCGAGGGTCTGGGCCCAGGCCAGTAGGTCGGCGGCGAGCGCGACGATTTCCAGCCAGATCTGGTTGGCGGCGAAGTCGTGGTAGGGCAGGTTGGTCAGGCCGGTGTCTTTCAGCCCGCGGATCCGGTCCTCGGCGCGGGCGCGTTGGCGGTGGCGGACCTCCAGCACCGGCAGGGTCCAGCCAGGACCGTGGGTGTTGGTGGCGAAGCAGGTGATCCGCCAGCCGTCCTCGTCGGTCAACCGTAACGGGGCGCCGGGGTGGGGCCGTTCGCGGCGGGCGATGATCCGGATCCCGACCGGCCAGCCCTTCGCACCGACGGTGAAGGTGTCGGGCAGCCAGCGGGTCAGCTCCGCCACCTGAGCACCGTCACGGTCGTCCCCGTTCCCGTCCAGGGCGGGCCGCCACGCCTGCTGCGGGAGATGGTCGATCGCGGTCTTGACCGCGTCACCGACGGTGAACCCGGTCGAGTACTGCAACCCGAGGTCGCTGATGTGGTGCAGGAACGCTTTCGACGCGCCGGCGGAGTCGGTGCGCACCAGCACCTGTCCCCGCTCCGCTTCGGGCAGCTGGGCCAGTGAGGCGTCCAAGGCAGCGATGTGGGTGGTCGTGTCGAACGCTGAGGCTCGGCCGGGCCGCAGGTCCACCAGCAAGGTCTCGCCGGAGCCGTGCTCGCCGTGGTCGACGAACGCGCACATCGGTGCGAACCCGAAGCCGCGTTTGTAGGTCGGCTCAGCGCCTTCCTTCTCCGAATGCGCCCGGACCAAGGTCACGTCCAGATCGACGATGACTTGACCGCCGTCTCGGGTGCCGGGCTGACCGTCCAACGGTCGGCAACGGGCCCAGGCGCGCGCCCGGGCCTGCGCCCGAGCAGCCCGGATCGCCGGCAACGCGGTATCGATGTCGTCGGCCAGGGTGGCGACCAGTCGCGACACCGTCGGATCGGAGGCGACCGGGCCGAACAGGCCCGGCTGGGCGCGGACCACCGCCAGGTCGGCCACGCAGTCCCCGCCCACGGCGACCGCGACCGCGAGATCGGTGAAGATCTTGCCCGGATCGTGCCGGGCCCGGACCGACCGCCACGGCGACAGGGCCTGCGACAGCGACCGGGTCACCGCGGTGATCCGGACCACCTCGCGCAGCAGTACCGCACCCGCCGAGGACACCAACGCCTCCCGGGTCGGGTCAACTAACAGATTCGGAATCGAGTTACGCTTCACCTACGGAGTGCCTTTCCGTTTGGGTCCTTGTCGACTTCGCAATCACAAGAATCCCAAGCAGGACAGGCACTTCCGTGCGTTACACGCCGAACACACCCTCGCCAGACGAAATCACGAGGCTAGGGTGGCCGTCGGTGACTCACTCGTCCACGCTTCCGCGGTCACACCCGATGAGCTGATCGATGCCGCGGCAAGCTGGAGTGGAGCAGGCTGTCGGTTGGCGCGACGTGCGGCCCGATGGGTACGGGTGGGCGTCGACTCGATCATGGAGACCCGGCTGCGCATGCTCATCGTGCTCGCGGGGCTGCCGGAGCCGACGGTCGGCCACGTCATCCGGCGGGAGGACGGCGGCTGGCTGCACCGCATCGACCTGGCGTACCTCGGCCTCCTGATCGCCGTCGAGTACGACGGCCGGCAGCATGCAGAGAACACGGCGCAGTGGAACAAGGACATTCGGCGCCGAGAGGACCTCGAGAACCGGGGATGGCGAGTCATCGTCGTCACGGCGGAGGATGTCTACGGCGACCCCGAGGAGACGCTCGAACGCATTCGCCGAATCCTGCGGGATCGTGGTGAGTCCGTGGGCCGTCGCCGACCGTCCGTCGAGTGGCACCGCTGCTTCCCAGGCCGTCCGACGGAGTAGGTCCAGGCATCGCCGTACGGGATCCCACGTGCACGAGCGCGCCGGGCCGTTGTGCCGACGTGCGAAGCCCGACCATGGTCGGATAACGCCCGCGCAGGGACGGCGGGGAGGTCGGCAAGCCGACCGTGGTCGGAAAACGCGCGCGTGGGACGGCGGGGACGGAGGGGGCTCGGTGATCCGGGCCTTGGAATCAGCCGGGCCCGTCGCCGTCCAGCTCGCTCGGGTCCTTGACGTAGGTCTTGCGGGAGTAGATCGCTCGGTTGATGAGCCAGGTGATCAGCCACAGCGCGATCCCGATGGCGATCAGCACGCCGGCGATGGAGTACTGCACGGGGTTCCGGCCGGTCCACGGCCCGACCAGGAACGCGCAGCACAGCGCGCCGATGATCGGGATCACCGTGGGCGCCACGAAGTGCTTGTGCGACTTGGTGTCCTTGCGGAGCACCAGGCAGGTGATGTTGACGACGGAGAACACGGCCAGCAGCAGCAGCGCGGTGGTACCGCCGAGCTGACTCACCCCGCCGGCGAAGATCAACAGACCCGCGGCCAGCACGGTGGTGAACAGGATCGCCACCCACGGCGTACGCCGACCCGGCAGCACCTTGCCCAGCACCGGCGGGAGCACCTTCTGGTTGGCCATCCCGTAGAGCAGCCGACTGGCCATCAGCATGTTGATCAAGGCCGAGTTGGCCACCGCGAACATCGAGATCAGCGGGAAGATCTGGTCGACCGGCAGGTTGGGTGCACCGGCCTGGACCACCTTGAGCAGTGGCGCCTCGCCCTCGCCCAGCTCACCGGGGGAGACCAGGGCGACCGCCGAGATGGATACCAGCACGTAGATCGTGCCGGTGATGCCCAGACCCGTGAGCATGATCTTCGGGAAGATCTTCTCGGGGTTCT
>DATDAP010000214.1:0-2219 GCA_036525335.1 Microlunatus sp.
AGCGGGTCATCGTCGCCAACGCCGACCAGCTGGTCGTCGTCACCGCGCTCGCGGACCCCGAGCCACGACCGCGGATGGTCGACCGGTGCCTGGTCGCGGCATACGACGCGGGTATGGATCCGCTGCTGGTCCTCACCAAGGCCGACCTCGCCGACCCGGCACCGTTCCTGGACCTCTACGCCGCGCTGGACGTCCCGGCCGTGACGACCACGCTGCGCCGCGGTGAGGGCGTCGAGGAGGATGTCGCCGAAGGCGTCGATGCCGTCCACGAGCGACTGGCCGGACGCACGAGCGTGCTCATCGGCCATTCGGGCGTGGGGAAGTCGACGCTGGTCAACGCCCTCGTCCCCGGTGCCCGCCGGACCACCGGAGTGGTCAACGACGTGACGGGCCGCGGCCGGCACACGTCGTCCTCGGCCGTCGCGCTGCGCCTCATGGACGGCGGCTGGGTGGTGGACACCCCGGGGGTGCGGTCCTTCGGCCTGGCCCACGTCGACACGGACCGCATCATCGACCACTTCCCCGAGCTCGCGCCGGGGACGCAGGAGTGCCCGCGCGGCTGCAGCCACGACGAGCCCGAGTGCGGCCTGGACGCGTTCGTGGCCTCGGGAGCCGCCGGTGCGGGGGGTCCGGCGCGGCTGGACTCGTTGCGCCGGCTGCTGCGCGCCCGGACCACGCCGGAGGACGACAGGGACTAGATGCAATACCGTTCAGTTAGGGGGGACGACCCGATAGGTGGAGTCTGTGGGGCGGGGCCAGTGCGCGTGGTGGGCTCGTTTGACGTGCCACTTGACGTACTTGCGTTTGATGACTCGGGGGTTGGCGCGGGGGCGTCGGGCGGGGTTGAGCCGGCCGAGGAGTCGGCGCAGGAAGGTCAGCCAACTGCGGTGGGAGGCCTCAGGGTCGTGAGGGGGGAAAGTCGCCCTGGTGGGCGATGGACTGTCTTGAGATCCGCAGGGCGGCGACGGAGCTGACCCGGTCCGGGTCGTGTCCGGCGTGTACTGCCGCCTGGCTCATGAGTGAGCGGATCGCGTAGTGGCAGCACAGGTGGCCCCAGATCTCTTGGAGGACCAGGTCGGGCGACTTCGAGCGCAGCACGGTGCGCGGGCCGCGCTGGTGGGTCTTGAGCTCGTCGAGGGCCAGCTCGATCTCCCACCGTTGGGTGTAGGCGGCGGCGAGGTCGGTTGCGGTGACCTCGGCGGGGTCGGTCAGGGTGGTGAACAGCCGGTAGCTGGTGGGGTTCTCTCGTCCGTCCTCGATGGTGTAGTCGACGACACGGACCAGCATCGGCTCGGCCGCTCGAGCTGCCGCGGAGTGGGTTTGCTGCAGGTGCGCCAGCCAGGACCCGTCGGGAAGGTCTTCACGGTGGGTTGGCGTGGGCCCACCCCGGTCCGTGCGTACCCGCCACAGCAGGTCGGCGCCCGTGCCTATCGCCTTGCGCCACAGGGCGTAGGAGAAGAAGCCGCGGTCCGCGGTCAGCACCATCCCCGGCCCCAGCTGGTCCAGCAGCGACTCGGCCAGGGCGGCCTCGGACTGCGAGTAGGTGCCGATCTTGGCGGCGAACATGGCGTGGGTGCCGCACTCGGCCAACGCCACCACCCGGGCCTGGGGAAAAGCGGCCTGCTCGCCCTTGTTCACCCCCGGCCGCCCGAAGTGCTCAGCGTTCACGACCGTGTCGGCCACATCCAGACAGGTGCCGTCGATCGCGACCAGACGTCGCCGGGCCAGCCACACCCCCGGCGTCGCCTCGGTCCCGATCGGTCGGGCGACCCGGGCGAACAACGCCGCCAACGGCTGCGACCCCAGCCTGGCCCGGGCCTGGAAGATCGCAGACTTCGACGGCGCGACGTAGGACTCCTGCCAACCCGAAGCCCACGACAACCCATCGGTCAACTGACCCAGCACGTCCTCATAGGAACCCTCGCAGTACAGCGCCATCCCGATCGAGAAGTAGGCCATCACCCGCGCCGGCAGCGAACGATGACGCTGCTCAGTCCTTCCCGCTCCGGCGATCACCTCATCGACCAACTCCGGCGGGAACACCCGCGTCAGCACCCCCACCGAGACCAGGTCCGACAACCGACGCTCGGTCTCCGGCTTCCTCCATCCAGCACGCGGCATGTCACCAAACTACACCGCTGTCATCTTAACTGAACGGTATTGAGGCTAGCCCCGTGCTCGTGGCTCCTAAGGCCCACCTTCAGATCGCCTACAGAGCC
>DATDAP010000215.1:0-7979 GCA_036525335.1 Microlunatus sp.
GTGACGTCCTCCAACCCGATCGCCGGCGGCGCCTGCGTGGGGGCCGGGGTGGGTCCGACCCGGATCGATCGGGTGATCGGCATCGCCAAGGCCTACACCACCCGGGTCGGCGAGGGTCCGATGCCCACCGAGCTGTTCGACGAGGACGGGGAGAAGCTGCGCGAGATCGGGGCCGAGTTCGGCACCACCACCGGCCGCAAGCGGCGCTGCGGCTGGTTCGACGCGCTGGTGGTCGAGGCGGCCTCGCAGGGCAACGCGTTCACCGACATCTTCCTCACCAAGCTGGACGTGCTGACCGGCTGGGAGCAGATCCCGGTCTGCGTCGCGTACGACGTGAACGGGGAACGGCACGAGACCCTGCCGGTCAACCAATCCGACTTCCACCACGCCACGCCGGTGTACGAGTACCTGGACGGCTGGACCGAGGACATCACCGGTTGCCGCTCGTTCGACGACCTGCCGAAGAACACCCGCCGGTACGTGGAGCGGCTCGAGGAGCTGTGTGGCGCGCGGATCTCCGGCATCGGCGTCGGGCCGAGCCGCGAGCAGTCGATCGCGATCAACCCGCTGATCTGAGTCCGGTCGCTCGGAGCGCCGACCCGGTCGGTCGTCGTGCCGGCCCGGCCCGGCCCGTGCGGTAATTCCCATCCATGGGTGGGGGTTTGTGCGGCGCATGTGCGGTTCGGCCCGGCATCTTCCATCCATGGGTGGGGTTTGTGCTGGGAATGACGGGTCGGGCCGGCATTTTCCATCCATGGCTGGTATTTGCGCGGCACGTGACGGCTCGGCCCGGCAATTCCCATCCATGGGTGCCGAATTCCCCCCGCCGATCTTGAGGCCAGCGCACGTTCTCATCCGTGGATGGAAAATGCCACCGAACCCGACCAACCCAGCCCGGTCAGCCTGACACGCGTTAGCTAAACTCGACCCATGCCGCGCAAAGCCACCTCACAGGATGTCGCCGACCTGGCCGGGGTGTCCCGCAGCGCGGTCTCACTGGTGCTCAACGGGCACGGCGCCGGGAACATCGCGCCGGACAAGCAGGCCTTGATCATCGAGGCGGCCCGACAGCTGAGGTACACGCCGAACGCCGTGGCCCTCAGTCTGCGCAGCCGTCGCAGCTCCACGATCGGGGTGGTGACCGACGCGATCGCGACCACCGCGTTCGGCGGCCAGCTGCTCCAGGGCGCCGCCGACGTCGCCGCGGCCGAGGGCTACCTGTTGCTCGTGATCGACACCCAGCAGGATCTGGAGCAGGAGGGACGCGCGTACGAGTCCCTGCAGAACCGGCAGGTCGATGGTTTCCTGTTCGCGGCCATGAGTCTGCGCCCGTACGACGCGCCGCCGGCCCTGCGCGGTGCTCCGAGCGCGCTGGCCAACTGCTACACCCCCGACGACAGCATGACGGCGTTCATCCCGGACGAGGTGACCGGCAGCCGGTTGGTCACCCAGCATCTGATCGACGCCGGGCACCGAGACATCGCGATGCTCACCGGGACGAGTGACGTCGTGGCGTCCGGTCTGCGGGAGCAGGGTTTCGACGAGGCGATGACCTCGGCCGGGCTGTCGGCGGCGGCACCGATCGCGGCCGGCTGGGAGATCGACAAGGGGTACGCCGGCGCCATGCACGTCCTGACCGTGAACCGGGCACGGCCGACAGCGATCGTCTGCGCGAACGATCGCTCCGCGGTCGGGGTGATGCTCGCGGCGGCTCAGCTCGGGCTGTCCGTTCCCGGTGACCTGTCGGTGGTCGGCTACGACGACGACGAGAACGTCGCTCCGTGGCTGGTGCCGGCCCTGACCACCGTACGGCTGCCGCACCGCGAGATGGGGGAGCGGGCCATGCGTGTGGTGCTGGCCGGAGTGCAGGACGACACGCCGGCCGCACCGCTCAGTGAGCCGATCCGTACGCCCCCGACCATGCTGGACTGTCCGCTGGTGGTCCGCGATTCGGTTGCCCCGCCCCGTTGAGCGGGACGCGGCGGGGGCCGGGCTGCCGCTGGGTCAGCTCAACGGACGGACGCCCGCGACGTCGTACTCCGCCACCGATGCGGCCAGGATCGCCGCCCCCTGCTCGTCGTCGACGCCGGCACCCCGGAAGGCCTCGACGGCGGCCTGGCTCTCCCAGCGTTCGAGGATGTTGATCCGGCCCGGGTCGACCAGGTCCGCGGACAAGGCGAAGTCCAGGCAGCCCGATGCGCGGCGGGCCGCCTCGACGACCGCCACGCAGGTCGCGAGATAGGCGTCCCGGTCCTCGACCGCCACGATCAGATGCCCACTGACGATCACCATGGTCTGTCGACACAGCCCAGGCTGAGAACTCATCGGGGTCAGGCGCGGTCGGCGGTCAGCCAGCTCACGGCGCGGCGCAGGAAGTCCCGGTGCCCAGGGCTGTCGTAGGAGCGCGCGTCGTGCCCGAGGCCGTCGTAGACCACCCGACCCCTCCCGTGCTCGCGGGCCCAGATCATCGGGTGCACCAGACCGTCGTGCTCGTGATCGCCCAGCACCACGGCGTCATCGCGGACGTCCAGGTAGCTGTAGCGCTCGTCCAGCACCTCGATCCCCGCGCCGTCGATCCCCGCGCCGTCGATTCCCGTGCTGCCACTGGCGACCGGATGGAACCCGGCGTGCAGCCGGATCCGGGCGAGGTCGAGCGGCGGGTGCATCGTGGTCCCCCGCACCCAGTGCCCGCCCAGGATCTCCGGCCAGCGCGGCATCCCGGTGAACGAGGTGGCACTGACGTGCATCCCGAGCAGACCACCGGCGTCGTCGAGATGACGGAGCAGCGCGCGCTGGATCTCGATCATGGTCGAGGCCGGCCGTGGTGGGATAGGGTTTCCGATGTTGATCACCACCAGCTGTGCGTCCAACGAGAGCAGCGATTCCTCGACCGTCTCCGACACCTGGACCCGGTGTCCGAGCGAGGCGATCAGCTCGGCCAACCGCGCGGACGTCGCTGCGAACGGGTGCCAGGGGTCGGCGTAGTCGCCGGCCCCGCTGATGATCACGACCTCCCCCATGATCAGCGGCGTGGTCTGGTCAGGACCGCGGCGCAGCGGTCGACTCCCGCACGACCAGCTCCGCCGGGATCATCTTGCGCCGAGGTCGGGTGGCCTGGGGCCGGGTGGTGAGCAGCAGGGCCTCGCGGCCGAGCTCGCTCAACGGGAAGGCCGCCGTGGTCAGGGACGGGGAGATGAGCTCGGCGACGGACACGTCATCGATCCCGGTCACCGAGATCCGACCCGGCACGTCGATGCCGGCCCGCCGGAGGCTGGTCAGCACCGAGATCGCCATCGCGTCGCTGAGAGCCATCACGGCGGTGGCCTGAGGGTTGGCTTCGAGCGCAGCGATCGCCGCCTGTCCGGCGTCGTGACCGGTGAAGTCGGTCTCCACCACCGTGGCCCGAGCACCGGCCGCCGTCAGCACCTTGACCGCCTCCCCCTGCCGGTCCTCGACCGTGGTCAGGCTGGGTAGGCCGGAGATGACCACCACTTCCCGGTGCCCGAGCTCGACCAGGTGCCGGGCGACCAGACCGGCCGCGCCCTTGTTGTCGGGCTGGACCGCGTCGACGCCGAGGAAGTGTCGACCGATCACCGCCGCCCGACCGCCACCGGCCTCGTACCGCGCCAACAGCTCCTTCGCCTGCAGCTCGCGTTGGGCGTCGGTGTAGCCCGAGCCGGCGATGATGATCGCCCGCGCCCGCTGGGCGACCAGGCTGCGGATCTGCTTGAGCTCGCGCTGCGGGTCGCGGGTCGAGTGCCCGATCTGGACGGTGAGATCAGCCTCCTCGGCGGTCCGCACCACTCCGGCCGCGATCTCGGTGAAGTAGGGGTCGTCGATCTGGTTCAGGATGAGTCCGACGATGGTGGTGGTGCCACCGGCGAGGGTGCGGGCGTAGGAGTTGGTGACGTAGCCGAGCTCCTCGGCGATGCCCCGCACCTTCTCCGCGACGGCGTCGCTGACCCCGCCGAGTCCGCGCAGCGAGCGGGACGCGGTGGCGATCGAGACGCCCGCGGCGTCGGCAACCTCGGACAGCCGTACGGATGCGGGTGGAGCAGACATGTATCCGCTATCTCCTCACCAGTCCGGGCGACCCTCTTGTCGACTGGGGTCACCGTAGCGTACGCTATCGCAAACGGTTAACGTAAGCGCTTGCGCAATGCGCAATGTGTCGGTCGGACGAAGGGACAGTGAGGTCGAGATGGCGGTACGGACAATCAAGGTGATCATGAACGGGGTGACCGGTCGGATGGGGTACCGGCAGCACCTGGTCCGCTCCATCCTGCCCATCCGCGACGACGGTGGCGTGGCGGTCGGCGACGACCGGATCCAGGTCGTGCCGGTGCTGGTCGGCCGCAACGCCGACAAGCTGGCCAAGCTGGCCGAGCTGCACGGGGTCGCCGAGTGGACCACCGATCTCGATGCCGCCCTGGCCGATCCCGAAGCGAAGATCTACTTCGACGCCCAGGTCACCTCCGAGCGCACCGGCGCCATCCTGGCGGCCATCGAGGCCGGCCTCCACATCTTCACCGAGAAGCCGATCGCCGAGTCCGTGCTGGACGGGCAGAAGCTGGTGACCGCCGCGCAGCAGGCCGGCACCATCACCGGTGTCGTGCACGACAAGCTCTACCTGCCGGGCCTGGTCAAGCTGAAGCGACTGGTGGATCTCGGCTTCTTCGGCCGGATCCTGTCGGTCCGCGGCGAGTTCGGCTACTGGGTGTTCGAGGGTGACGTCATCCCCGCGCAGCGCCCGAGCTGGAACTACCGCGCCGAGGACGGCGGCGGCATGGTGCTCGACATGTTCTGCCACTGGAACTACGTGCTGGAGAACCTGTTCGGCCCCGTCGAGGCCGTGATGGCCAAGGCCGTCACCCACATTCCGGAGCGCTGGGACGAGCAGGGCAACTCCTACGTGGCCACCGCCGACGACGCCGCGTACGGCATCTTCGAGCTCGCGGGCGGGATCATCGCCCAGATCAACTCCTCCTGGACCGTCCGCGTCGACCGCGGCGAGCTGGTCGAGTTCCAGGTCGACGGCACCCACGGCTCGGCGACCGCCGGGCTGTTCGGCTGCCGCATCCAGCCGCGGGCCCAGACGCCCAAGCCGGTCTGGAACCCCGACCTACCCACCGACCAGGACTTCCGGGCGCAGTGGGAAGAGGTGCCCGACATCGAGGAGTACCCGAACGGCTTCCGCGCCCAGTGGGAGCAGTTCCTCCGCGACGTCGACGCCGGTCGTCCGCACGGTTACGACCTCGCCGCCGGGGTCCGCGGACTCCAGCTGGTCGAGGCCGGTCTGCAGTCGTCGCAGGAAGGCCGCCGCGTCGAGCTCGGAGAGGTGGGCTGATGAGCGTCCTGACCTCCTCCATCCGACTGCCGCAGGGCGATGGGTCCCTGCGTGAGGTCGCCCTGGAGACGCCGCGCACCTGGGTCGACCACCCGCAGCCGTACGAGACCAGGGTCGCCTTCGCGGCGGCCCACGTCGTGGTCGATCCGTACGCCGAGAACGTTCCTGGCGCACCGGCCGCCGTCGACTGGGACGCCACCCTGGCGTTCCGCGCCCACTTGTTCCGCTACGGCCTGGGTGTGGCCGAGGCGATGGACACCGCCCAGCGGAACATGGGTCTGGACTGGGCGGCGACGCAGGAGCTCATCTCCCGCAGCGCCGCCCAGGCCCGGGTCGCCGGGGCCCGGATCGCCTCCGGCGCCGGCACCGACCACCTGCCCGCCGGGCCGGCCACCCTCGAGCAGGTGACCGCCGGCTACCTCGAGCAGGTGGCGTTCGTCGAGGGCGCCGGCTCCCAGGTGATCGTGATGGCGTCGCGTCACCTGGCCGCTGTCGCGCAGACCGCTGAGGACTACCGGACGGTCTACGACACCGTGCTCACCCAGGTCAGCCGGCCGGTCGTGCTGCACTGGCTCGGTGAGGTGTTCGACCCGCAGCTCGCGGGCTACTGGGGCACCACCGATGTGGACACGGCCACGGACACCTTCGTCCAGCTCGTTCATGATCACGCCGCCAAGGTCGACGGGGTCAAGGTGTCGCTGCTGTCGGCCGCCCACGAGATCGAGCTGCGCCGTCGGCTCCCGGCCGGTGTCCGGCTCTACACCGGTGACGACTTCAACTACCCGGAGCTGATCGAGGGGGACGGCGAGCACCACTCCGACGCCCTGCTGGGGGCCTTCGCCGCGATCGCTCCCGCCGCTTCGGCCGCGCTCACCGCTCTCGATCAGGGTGATGTCACTGGCTACCGGGCGGAGATGGCGCCGACGCTGGAGCTGTCTCGCCACATCTTCACGGCGCCGACCTTCTACTACAAGACCGGGATCGCCTTCCTGGCCTGGCTGTCGGGGCACCAGGACGGCTTCGGCATGGTCGGTGGACTGCAGGCAGCCCGGTCGCCGGTCCACCTGGCCCGGGTCTTCGAGCTGGCCAACGCAGCCCGGCTGCTGCCGGATCCGGAGCTGGCCCGACATCGCCTCGGACTGGTCCTCGCCGCCGCCGGGATCCCGGCGTGAGCGCGGCCGTCGAGACGGTGTCGGTCACCGCCGATGCGAAGCTGGCCCGGCTGTCGCTCAACCAGCGGACCACCGCGAGCTGGACGCTTCGGGAGGCGATCGACGGCTGCCTGGCCGCCGGACTGTCCTCGATCGGGGTCTGGCGTGAGCAGCTGGCCGAGGCCGGCCGGGACAACGCCGTCCGCTGGCTGGCCGACGCCGGTCTGCGGGTCTCCACGCTCTGCCGCGGTGGCTTCTTCACGGCCTCCGATCCGGGCGCCATCGACGCGGCGCACGCCGAGAACATCAAGGCGCTCGACGAAGCCGCGGCCATCGGGGCGGCGACGCTGTGTCTGGTGCCGGGTGGTCTGCCCGCCGGCGATCGTGACCTTCCCGCCGCCCGTCGCCGGGCCGCGGAGGCGATCGAGAAGCTGGTGCCGTACGCGCGGCAGGTGGGGGTCTCGCTCGGCATCGAGCCGATGAACCCGATCTACGCGGCCGACCGAGGCGTGGTCTCCACCCTCGGGCAGGCGCTGGACATCGCCGAGCCGTACGCGACCGACGAGGTCGGGATCGTGCTGGACACCTTTCACGTCTGGTGGGACCCGGACCTGCAGGCGCAGATCGCGCGGGCCGGCGAGCGCATCCACAGCTACCAGGTGTGCGACTGGATCACCCCGCTGCCGGCCGACGCCCTGTTGGCGCGCGGGATGATGGGCGACGGTCACATCGACTTCGCGACCATCGGATCGTGGGTGGCTGCGGCCGGCTACACCGGGGACATCGAGGTGGAGATCTTCAACGCCGACGTCTGGGCGACCCCGGGCGACGAGGTGCTGGCCACCATGTCCGCGCGCTACCTGGAGCTCGTCCAGCCGTACGCGTGATCGGCCCCGGCCGTCACTCGAGCCAGGTCGTCTCGAAGGTCGGGTTGGCGTGGATGTGGATCGCCTCGTAGCCCTGCGGACCGGTCCGGAACATGTGCGGGGTGCCTGGCGGCACGATCATCACCTGTCCGGCCCGACCCTCGATCTGCTCGTCGCCGATGGTGAAGGTCGCCGACCCACGCCGGATCACGAACGTCTCCGCGTACGGGTGCAGGTGCAACCGGGGTCCGACACCTGCCGTCGTCGTCGACTCGAGGATCATCGAGACGTTCGCCGAGCCGGGAAGCTCGGTGTAGTTCTGTTCCCACGCATCGCCGTCGTCGCGGCCGTCTGTCCGCTCGATCACAAAGCCGTCCATCGTCGGACGGTACTGTCGGGTCAGCCCAGGCGCCAGACCTGGGCGTCGTCGGTCACGGCGACCTCCCAGTGGGAGTCCGCGGTCGGGTAGTGGCGCGAGGTCGCCGGTGGGCCCTCGCCGAACACCTCGACGATCGACCCGTCGACCAGCACTCGTGCGGCGCCGAGGGTCTGCGCGGCCAGCTCGCGGATCCCGGTCCCGGGATCGACGAGAACGAGCTCGAGCGGTCCCTCGGC